>SABL01000006.1 GCA_009928985.1 Clostridia bacterium | reverse complement strand
CAGATAGGGAAACAGCTCTGGGACATATTGAATCTCATCCAAGATCAATTGATCGGAGTGATTCAGGAAAAATAGCTCAGGATCTTCTTTCGCGGCTTGTAAATAAACCGGATTGTCAAATGTGATGTATTTATATATAAAGCAATACCTCGTACAATCCAACATATAAAAGTGGATCGTACGAGGTTCTGCGAGGTTAAAACTAGAAAACAGTCACCAGATCACTTGAAGACTGCCCTTAACCCTTTTGTATTGAAATGCTGCGTTTTCCTTAGAAATCGATGTCGAAATCGACCGCGGTATTGGCAGCCATCTCAGTTGTGACTGCGTCAAAAATCGCCAGGCCTTCGTCGAGCTGGGCGTTGGTATGTGTCGCCGTGTAGCTCGTCCGGAGGAGGCAGGATTCCTTCGGCACCGCCGGTGGCAAGACTGGATTGACATAGACCCCTGCAGTCAGCAAGTTGCGAGCCGTATACAAGGTGCGGCCGATGCTTCCGGTCAGGACTGGAATGATCGGCACGAGGTCATTGCCGCTGTCGAAGACTCGGACGTGAGGCAAGGCGGTCAGTCCGCGCCGCATGTAGGCAGCAATCTCGTTCAGGCGCCGGACCCGCTGCGGTTCCTGCTCGAGGATGCGCAGTGCCTCCCGGGCCGCGCCGATCTGGGCCGGCGGGATCGAGGCACTGAAAATGAACGGCCGGGCATTGTGCTTGATGTAATGGATGACGGACTCTTTGCCGGCGACACAGCCGCCCAGCGAAGCCAGTGTCTTGGAAAACGTGTTCATGATCAAATCAACTTCATCGGCCAGACCGAAATATTCGGCCGTACCACGGCCGCGCTCACCGAGGACACCGATCGAATGAGCATCATCCACCAGGATGCGCGCACCATACAGGCGGGCCAGGCGGACAATTTCCGGCAGATTGCAGATATCACCCTCCATGCTGAACACACCATCCGTGACAATCAGCATGCCGGCACCTTCCTCGACGGCACATTTTTCCAAAAGCCGTTTCAGGTCTTCCATATCGTTGTGCTTGTACTTGAGCGTCTTGCCGATCGCAAGGCGCGTCCCGTCGATGATACTGGCATGGTTCAGGGCATCGGAGAGGATGTAGTCATTGCGACCGACCAGTGAGGAAATGATCGCCAGATTGGACTGGTAGCCGGTCGAGAAAACCAGAGCGGCCTCCTGCTGCAGGAATGTAGCCAATGCCTCTTCCAGCTCAATGTGGATGTCCAATGTGCCATTTAAAAAACGCGAGCCCGAGCAGCCGGTGCCATATGTCTCAATGGCTTTGATTGCGGCTTCCTTGACCCGCGGGTCCGACGTCAGCCCGAGATAATTGTTGGAGCCGAACATCAAGGTCCGCTTGCCCTCCATCTGGACTTCCGTGTCCTGACCGGAATTCAAGTAATGGAAATAGGGGTAAATGTCCAGCGACATGGCCAACTTGGCGCGGTTGTAGTCATAACACTTCTGAAACAAATCCATTGGCAGTCGTCCTCCAGCACAGATGGGAATTAAGCAAGAAAAACAGATCCATCATAGCATATTTGTCAGGTCAAATGATAAAAAATGCTATCCAGTCATGATTTGGATGATGTCCTGCCAGATTCTGGTATCAGCCGTAAAGCAGCCGCACAATCCAGCGCACCAGTGGCAAAGGCAAGATCCTGCCAGCCACCGTCATGGCGTGATTGTGCAAACCGGGCGTCACCATGAGTTTCGGATGTTTCCGTGATAATTCATGGACGATGGCCAGGGCAATGCTTTGGGACGCCATACCGTTTTGCTCATCCCGGGCCATGCGGCTGACAGACCGGCTGAGTCTCTCCCCATAAGGGGAATGGTCGATCGATCCGGCGAGCCTCCTGGCCTCCGTGAATCCCGTCCGGGTATCACCTGGAGCGACAATCGTGACCTTAATACCGAAGGGGCGAACTTCATCAGAAAGTCCGAGCGCCAAGGCTTGGACCGCTGCTTTTGCAGAACTGTAGTACGTTTGGAAGGGCACTGGTATGGTCGCAGCCACAGAAGTCACAAGAATGATCCGGCCATGTCCCTGATGTCTCATTCGTGGCAATACGGCTCGCAGCATGCGGATCGTGCCGAAAAGCAAGTTGTCATATTGCCAGACGGCATCTGCCAGGGGGATTTCTTCGATGCTACCTGCCAGGCCGGTGCCGGCACAGTGAACGAGAGCATCCAAATGGCCTTTGTGATCCAGAACCGTGGTAACAGCCGCAGCGCAACTTTTTTCATCGAGGATATCCAGTTCGATGGCGTGAATCATGCGTTGCATCGCTGGTTCGAGTTGGGCCTGAGCCAATTTCTGACCAATGGTGCGAGATGCTGCGAAAACGATTGCACCTTGCCTGGCCAGCATCAGGACGGTTTCCCAGCCGATTCCGGAACTGGCGCCTGTGACCAGGACGGTTCCTCGCGGTAGAGCTTTGGTCACAGGACTGGAAGAAGCAGGTAAAGAAACGGCTGGTATTTTGATCGTGCCTGGCATGCATACTCCTGATAAACTGGATCTGCTTGAATGCATCATGACGCTCGTGTATCGTGAACAGTGTAACGTCCAGTTTCCTCAGCAACAAGTGGCTGGACCGTTTCTATTTCACGTTGGAGGATCATCTGTGGCACGACTTCTGCTCACCATCATTTTTCTTTCATTTATCAGCCTTGGGTTACCGGATGCTGCCCTGGGCACAGCCTGGCCGGCGATGTACCCGGAACTGGATGTATCCATCGGCGCAGCTGGAATGATTGCCCTGGTTGTTACGGCAGGAACCATCGTGTCGAGCCTCTTGAGTGGCACCATCCTGGGCCGTTTTGGCACTGGCAAGGTCAATTTCGCCAGCACCCTCCTGACTGGCCTGGCTTTAATCGGCTATGCACGGTCACCTTCCTATGTCTGGCTGCTTGCCTTTGCCATTCCACTTGGCTTGGGAGCTGGTTCTGTTGACGCAGGTCTGAATAGTTACGTTGCCATGCATTACAAAGCTCACCATATGAATTGGCTGCACAGCTTCTGGGGCATGGGCGCCACCCTGAGCCCGGTGATCCTGGCCCAGATCATCAGCCGGACTGGCAACTGGCGCACAGGGTATCAAACCATTGCCTCGATCCAGCTGATCCTCGCTGTCGTTTTGTTCCTGAGCCTTCCTTTGTGGGAAAAGGTTGGCAAAAAGCTCGCATCACACCCAGTCCAAGCCAATATTCCGGAAACCACCACGACTGCGGAAGGTCTGGCTCTGGCAGAACAGGAAAAGACCCTGTCAAACACGGTTTTAGACAAAGAACAGCCGTCCCTCCTTCACTTGTTCAAGACGCCAGGCCTGCTACTGGTCCTGCTTTCCTTTTTCTTCTATTGCGGCGCTGAGATCTCCATGGGTTTGTGGGGTGGCAGTCTCATGGTCAATGTCCACGGCTTGGCAGTCGAACAAGCAGGTCAGTACGTGGCCAGTTATTTTGGCGGTATCATGGCAGGCCGGTTTCTGACCGGATTCCTGACATTCCGCTACAAGACACACACCTTGATCCGCTTTGGCATCTTCGCCAGCCTGCTGGGGGCACTCCTGATTTTTTTCATTGGTGCCACCTCAGGCGGCCAGATCGGATTCATTCTGGTTGGCCTCGGCTTCGCCCCGGTTTTCCCAGGCATGATCCATGAGACCCCGGCCCGGTTTGGCCAGCATCATTCCCAGAGCATCATCGGTTTCCAGATGGCTTCAGCGTATGCAGGCACCATGCTGTTTCCACCCATCATCGGTTCTCTGGCGACCCGTTTCTCACTGACGGTCCTGATGCCGGTCGTCATCCTTTTGATCCTGGCGCTTGTGCTCAGCACCGAAACGATCAACCGGCTTTTTGCCAGAAAGGCAGCAACATGAATATCCTGCTCGTTGACGATGATCCCCGGATCCGCAATCTGGTGATGGAGTATTCCCGTGCCGAGAACTGGCAGTTCACGGAAGCCGGCGATGGGGAAGTCGCGATCGAGGCCTTCATGACCAAGGCCTACGATCTGGTTCTGCTCGATGTCATGATGCCACGCCTTGATGGCTGGGGCACCCTGCGCCGGATCCGCGCGGAAAGCACGGTCCCTGTCATCATGCTCACGGCCCGCAGTGAGGAATACGACCGGCTCTTGGGCTTTGAGCTGGGCGTCGACGACTATGTCAGCAAACCATTCAGCCCGCGCGAGCTGGTCGCCCGGATGAAAGCCTTGCTCAAGCGCTCCGGTGCTACGACCGCAGCCACCCAGATCCATGAAGCCGAGGGGCTCAAGGTCGACCTGACCTCGCACCAGGCTACTGTCGACGGACAAGTGGTGGCTCTGACGCCCAAGGAGTTCGACCTTTTAGCTTTCCTGATGTCGCGGCCGCGCCAGGTCTTCACCCGCGACCAACTGTTGAACCATGTCTGGGGCTATGACTATTTCGGCGATGCCCGCACCGTGGATACCCACATCCGGAGCCTGCGCGATAAAATTGCCCCGTACCGCCATCTGGTGGCCACTGTCTGGGGCACCGGCTATCGCTTCGAAGCGGGAGAATCCTGATGCTGCCCCGCCGTCATTTGTTGTTCAAGTTTTTCGCCAGCTTTCTGGCGATGGCCACTCTCGCGGTGGTGCTGTTGTGGCTGATCCAGGCCGGCCTGATGCGCGATTCCTACCTGAACCAGCTGATCGCGGATGTCCAGCAGGCCGTTTCGGAGGCTGCCCAGACTCACACCCTGGATGTCGCCGCCCTGAGCGAAAAAACGGGGGCTACGATCCTGGTGCTCGATGCCTCAGGCAATCTGGCCAATACCTCGACCCGGATGCCCATGATGGGCATGGCGTTGCGCCATGTGCAGACCATGTTTCAAATGGGTGATTTTTCTGCGAGTGAAATCATCAGTGGCAGTGACAGCACCCTGCGCTATGCTCTGGTCGGCCAGTCGCTGCCTGGGGGAGGGGCCGTTTTTGCCTTGTTCTCCCTCAGTGCGGTTGATACGGCTGCCCGGGTCCTCAGAAGCCAGCTGTTGCTGTTCACCCTTGTCCTGGCCCTGGCGGCGACCGTCCTGGCCCTGATCCTGTCCCGGACCTTGAGCCGGCCAATTCTCGCTGCGACTGCTGCCGCGCGCAAACTGGCTGCCGGGCAGTACCAGACCCATTTGTCGGTCAAAGGCCAGGATGAAATTGCCGACTTGTCAACGGCACTCAATGAACTGGGCCAGCAGCTGCAGGTGACGGAAACACTGCGCCGCGAGTTGATCGCCAATGTCTCACACGAACTGCGCTCCCCTTTGACGGTGATTCAGGGCTACGCCGAAACAGTCCGCGATGTAACCTGGCCAGATGAGAAGAAGCGCAGCGAGCAGCTGACATTGATCGCCGATGAGGCCGCCCGCCTGACTCATGTGGTCGGAGATATCCTGGAGTATTCCAAACTTCAGGCCGGGGTCCGTCCCCCGAGCAGCCAAGTGTTTGCCGCTGCCCCGGTTTTAACGTCGGTCCAGCTGCGCTTTGAACTGGAAGCAGCTGCCCGTGGGCTCAAACTTGACCTGGCATGCACTGCTGGCGACATCCGCTTCGATTCGGCTCAGTTCGAACAAGTCCTGACCAATCTGGTGGCCAATGCGATCAATTATGCCGACCCGCACAGTGTGATACGGATCCAGGTCCAACCATCAGGTGCGGTGGCCCGGATCGAAATTTCCAACCAGGGCGAGACGATCCCTGCTGACGAACTCACAAAAATCTGGGACCGCTACCACCGCTCCGGCCAAATCCGCGACGATCGCCGCCTGGGCACTGGCCTGGGCCTGGCCATCGTCCGCAGCATCCTTGAACAGCACGGCGTTCCATACGGCGTTACAAGCCAGGACCGCCAGATCCGCTTCTGGTTCGAGACCCAGCCGAGTTAGACTTTGTCTTTGACCCGGATCGCGACGAAGAGATTGGCCAGGGAGAGGGCGGCCGCGATGAAGAAGACATATTGGGGCCCGATGGTGGTCCAGATAACCCCGCCCAAGGTTGCCATGGTGATCGACACAACATGGTCCATGCTCTGTCCGGTGACGAGCGTCGGTGAAATGTCTTCAGGAGTCAAGGCAATTGAGCGCAGATAGAGGCTGCGGACCATGCCCATCTGCATCGACATGCGGTCCAGGATAAACAGGGCATACAAGGTGAGCACGGCCCAGCCTGTTTTGGGCAGGACGCCGGAAGTGAAACCGGAGGCGAGCACGCCATAGGCAATGTAGACGCCGATGAAGGAATAGGCGTCCAGGAACAGCATTTTGCGGATACCATAGCGGTCTAGCCAGCGGCCAAGGGCCGGGGTGAAGAAGATGCCGGCAAAAGACCCGAGCATCAGAAGCAGCGAGAGCGTGTCCGCCTTTTTGCCCAGCAAGTCGATCAGGACCCAGGGGGCATAAACCATCATGATCTGCTTCTGCACACCGAAAATGATTGCCAGGACGTAGTAATTCCGGTATTGCCAGCGAAAGACAAATTTAGGCCGGGGCAACCCTTTTGCAGACGGTTTACCGGCAGATGGAGCACCTGCGATCTGGTTTTTGTGGCGGTCGAGAGAGTACAGCAGCCCGACGACGGTCAATGAGGCAATGCCACCGATCAGGAATGTCGTTTTGATGTCGGCCGTGAAACTGAAAAAACCTGACCGGAACGCTAAGAAGACCAGAAGCGAGGCCAGCATGCCAAAGGCCGTGCTGACACCGTTGAAACGGCCAATCAGGCGCCCGGCATTGGCTTCATCATGGATCAGGCTCATGCCGATGCTGTTCTGGAGTGGAAACCAGAGATGCTGTCCGATGGAGTGAAAGAAAATGATCATCAGCATGATCAGATACGGTGGAGTCAGGAAACCGAGCAAAGCCAGGCCGATCACAACCAGCGAATGGGCCAGCATGGCCAGTCGCAGATCGCCCATGAAAGCCAGGACTGAAACCAGGAAGATCGACAAGACCCCGGGCAATTCGCGCGGGAACTCAATCAAGCCGCGCTGCAGGGCCGTGACCTGGTAGGCGTCCTTGAAATAATTGGAAAACAGGCTGTCGGAAAATCCGGTGCCGATCGCAGCTGCCGCCAGGATCGCATAAAAGATCCAGATGGAACGCTGATGTTCCGGAGAAGCGAGTTTCGGGACGGGCTGCGGGAGATCCATAAGTCAATTCACCTCAAATGCAAACTAATGCGAGTCTATCACAGCAGATCCAGCAGCTCCAGTTCACGGACTACGATCCTGAGCAAAAAAGACGACCACCTCCCATGAGATGGCCGCCTGTGAAACAGCTGGCCTGGATGGAAGACTTAGAGAGCCTTGTTCAAAGCTTCGATCTGGGCGGTGTATTCCGCGTCGCTCAGGTAGACCTTGCCCGGATTCATTTCGAACACCGAACCCCAGCCCGCCTGGTCCTCATACTTCGGTACCAGGTGCATGTGCAGGTGAGGCAGCTTGTCACCATAAGCGCCGTAATTGATCTTGGCCGGCTGGTACACGGTCTGGATCGCTCTGGCAGCCCTGGCAATATCGGTCATGTAGGCCGCCTGGTCTGCATCCGAAAGATCGAAAATTTCCTTGGCGTGGTCCTTGAAAGCAACAAGACAACGGCCTGGATGGGTCTGTTCCTTGAAGAAAAAGAGTTCTGAAACCGACAGATCGGCAACCTTGAGCATCAGGGCCGTCTGGCGTTCATCTTTCATGCAGTAAAAGCATTCTTTGTTTTTTTCCATGGTGTCCCCCTCGATTCTGTGGCAGTCATGCCAAGCTTTAGTGAGATCATTATATCGCTCAAATGACGAAAATGCATCTATGACAGTCTGATATGTTAACAAACTAATCAAAAAAAGACACTAATATGCTCAGTATTATAACAGCGGCGCAAATAGCCGCAAAAACGCTTGCAGCAGCCGTTCTGGCAGGCGCACGTGTTTGAGTTGACTGAGTGTGATGGGTTCGCTGATGGCAAAAATGGCCAGGAGATCTTGCTTGATATCAGTCAGGACCGGGGCACCACAGATCAGGATCCCGTCTTCAAACTGGAGATGGAAACTGCGGTAATCCATGTTGATCGTTCCGGTGACACAGAGCTCATCGTCGCTCAGGATGGTCTTGGCATGCAGGAAGCCGGGCAAATACTCGAAAACGTTGACTCCTGCAGCCACGAGCCGGTGATAATTGGATCGGGTGACCTTGTGGACATACCATTTGTCCCAGATCCTGGGCGTGGCGATCCGGACATCGATTCCCCCCTGAGCCGCCTGGCACAGCGCGTCCATCATGAATTCGTCGATGACCAGGTAAGGTGTCGTAATGTAGACGTAATCTCTCGCACCGGCGATGATCTGGCGATAGACTTGTTCGGCCGGATTGACCGGATTGTTGACCGGGCCATCCGCAAAGGGCTGGAAAAAGCCAGCGCCCGTGACAGAAGAAAAGGAACGGTACCGGTTATAGTCTTCGGTCTTGTGGGTTTGCGACTGCCACATTTCAAGAAAAATGACCGTCAGGCTCCAGACCGCATCGCCTTCGAGGCGAACGGCGGTGTCTTTCCAATGACCAAAACGGGGATAGATATTGGCATATTCATCGGCCAGGTTTGTACCGCCTGTATAGCCAACCCGGCCATCGATCACAACGATCTTCTGGTGGTTGCGATGATTAAGGTAGAGGTGGACAAGTCCCTTCTGGACCTCGCTGTATGCGATGGCCTGAATGTTTTCGGCTGCCAGGGTTTCGCGGAAACGGTCCGGTAGGGTGGCCATGCTGCCAGCATCGTCATAGAGCAGTCTGACTTCGACCCCGGAAGCGGCTTTCTGGCGCAGGATCGCATGGATCTCGTCCCAGACCTGGCCGACAGCAACAATGAAAAACTCCAGGAAGATGAATCGATCGGCTACAGCCAGATCCCGTTTCAGATCGTCAAATTGGAGCTCGCCGAGTGGATAATAGGTGCAGGTCGTGTTTTCGTAGACGGGAAATCCCTGGTTCTCCACATACGTGACAATGCGGCGCCGCAATGGAAAGGACTGACTCAGGCGGGCCAGACGCTCCGGACTCGGTTTCAGCCAATGCGACCGACGCTGGAAAATCTTCCGGACATGCCGCCCGGAACGGCTCGATTGCCCGGACCGGCCCCAGAGCACATACAAAACCTCACCAAAAACGGGCAGGAGCAGGATGATCACGGTCCAGGCAAACGTATAAGCAGAAGACTCATTTTTGCTGACCAGATAGAGCACTTGCACCAGGGCGATAATTTCCAAAATGACATACAGGGTCGTGAAATGGTCGCGCAGATTGACCACCACCAGCCAGATCAGGACCAGCTGGGCCAGGACAGCAGCTGCAACAATCAACAGGCGCAGGCGGCTGCGCGAATGGTTTTTGCCACCGGCAGTCGCGATGCCATCTGCTGCTATCTGGACCGGTTGCCTGGATCCAGGTTCAAGTATGGACATAGCCGCGATCCACCTGGATCACACAACGCCACTTCGGGTTGATGCTGGCGATGGCTGATTTGACCTGGAAAACCAGGTCATCATCTGATTCGGACAGGGAATAGGGGACTGTCACATCAAAAATCAAATTGGAATGACTGATCCCATGGACGACCCGGAAATCATGCAAGGATAATCCCGGGGC
Source organism: Clostridia bacterium (assembly GCA_009928985.1). Lineage (GTDB taxonomy): Bacteria > Bacillota > Clostridia > Saccharofermentanales > UBA5734 > UBA5734. The sequence continues at coordinate 43,311 of SABL01000006.1, read as the reverse complement.
GATCTGGGTGAGCACGTCCTCAGCCATGGTGCGCAATTTCTGGGTCTCCGGATCATTGAGACGCACCGGGTCCATGTGGATGACCAGGTTGATCCCCAGGTCGGTGTGAAAATCACGCTCGATGTTGTCAATCAGGTCATGGCTGCGCATCGGATCCATTTCAGCCGAGATTTCGCAATGAACGGTGGCATAGCATCTGGTCGGACCGTAATTGTGGATCGCGAGGTCGTGCAAGCCGAAGACACCGGGGTAGCTCAAGATACGATCGCTGATCTGGCTGACAAGCTCCCGGTCGGGGCCGGCTCCCAACAGGGGACTGACAGTCTCCATGATCAGTTTCACCCCACTGATCATGATGAAAACGGCAACAGCCGCACCCATGAAACCATCGAGTTCAAGGCCTGTGAACCTGGAGATCAAAAGAGACAGCAGGACGGCAGACGTGGCCAGTACATCATTGCGACTATCAGCAGCAGTGGCCAGAAGGGTGACGGAATCGATGGTGCGTCCAATCGAGCGGTAAAAGCGCATCTGCCAGAATTTGATGGCAATGGAGACTGCCAGGACCGCGATAGACAACCAGCTGAAAACAGAGGGCTCGGGATGCAAAATCTTGCCGTATGCTGTCTGCAACAATTCGAAACCGAGTGACAAGATCAAAAAAGACACGATCAGGCCGGCGATGTATTCGATCCGCTCATGGCCATAGGGGTGTTTCTCATCGGCTGGCTTGCCGGACATTTTGAATCCAGCCAGCGTGACCAGCGAGGAGCTCGAATCAGACAAGTTGTTGATGGCATCCGCCGTGATGGCCAGGCTGTTGAAAATCAGACCGGCAGCCAGCTTGACGCCAAAGAGGAATAAGTTCGTGATGATGCCGACCAGGCTGGCAAATCGGCCATAGCGTTCGCGCACCACCGGATTGGAGGTGTGTTCGGCATTCTTGATGAAAAAACGGACGAGCGCACGTGTTTTACTCATGTTTCCCGTTCTCGTCATGGTCCTCGTCCAAGTTGCGCCCGGTGATGTCGCGCAGGCGCAATTTGTGGCGTGTGAGCCAGTCGCGGATCCCGGCGATTTCGATCGGCCGCTTGATTTTCAGGGTTGTGGTTTTGACCATGTCCTGGAAACTGAACACGTACTGGCGGATGCCCTTGAAACTGGGCAGCCGGCTGTTGATTTCCCGGATCAGCTGATCGAGATGGGCCCGGATCTGGTGCTCGGAGACATCCTGGCCCAGCTTTTCCTTGAGCGCGTCCCGGTCGAGGACCACTTTGGCTGAAACCACCACATCCCCTTCGTCATCTTCGCCCCAGACCAGGGACTCCTTGATCAGCTTGTCCTGGCCGAGCAGGTATTCAATCTCCTCAGGGAAGACTTTTTTGCCACTTTTGAGGACGATCATGGATTTCTGGCGGCCTGTGATCGAGAGGCAGCCATTGGCCGGGTCGATCCGGCCGATGTCTCCCGTGTGAAACCAGCCCTCGGAGTCGATGACCTCTGCAGTCGCTGCCGGATCCTGGTAATAGCCCAGCATGACGATCGGGCCGCGGACGAGGATCTCACCCGGCTCGCCCGGCGTCTCGCTGTCGACGGCGAGTTCGGTTCCACCCATCGGATGACCGACCGTGCCGGGAACAAAGACCTTGGAATTGCAGCCGGCCGCAACCGGCGAAGTCTCGGTCAGGCCATAGCCCTGCAGGATATGGATGCCAATCGCATCGAAAAAGCGGATGATTTCCGGATCGATCGGTGCAGCCCCGCAAATGCCCAGCTGGAGGCTGCCGCCAAACGCTGCGAGGATCTGTTTGTACAAGACGCGCCGCAGATCGATGCCGATTTTGCGCAGCCCCTGGGTGATCGGCAGCAAACGCCGGATCAGCTTGTCCTTGCCTGTTTTCTGCAGGGTTGCCTGAACTTTGTTGTAGAAGTTTTCGAACAGGACCGGTACACCGACGATCATATCGATGTGATAGTCCTGGAGGTTTTTCTGGATATGGCGCAACCCATCGCATTCATGGATCTCAGCGCCGTAATAGAGGCCGATGTAGAGGCCGCAGGTGTTTTCGAAAGTATGGTGCAGCGGCAGGACCGAGAGCATGCGGATGCCCGGCCAGAGCTTGACGACACTGGAGACCGCCTGGATGTCTGAGCAAACATTGCGCTGGCTGAGCATGACCGCCTTGGCCACGCTGGTTGTGCCGGACGTGAACAGCAGGGCCATCAGGGCATCGGGATCGATCGAGGTCTGGGACAAGGTTGCCTTGCCCTCTTTTTCCAGCGTTGCACCCCATGGCAGGAGCTCATCTAGCTGCAGCCAATGGCGAGTCTTTTCTGCCAAGCCTGGCTTGGATACCTGACCCAGCAACCCGGATTGGGGCTGAGAGAAATCTGGCTGTTTCGATCCAGAACGACCAGGCCGCAGCGCGATCAGGCCAGACAGACTGGCGACTTGCACCTGCGCTTTCTCCATGCAGGCCTGAAAGGCCGGGTCATAGAACACCGTATCCACTTCGCCCCGGCTCAGGGAGGCGATGATTTCATTTTCCGGCAGCAGGCGGTCCAGCGGTACCACCACCCCGACGCCGCAGACAATAGCTGCATGAGCCAGGCACCAGGCATAGCTGTTTTCGCCGATGACTGCAATTCTGCGACCAGCAAGCCCGAGCGCCAGCAGGGCTGCCCCGAGCTGATTGATTTCCTGCCAGAACTCAGCGTAAGTCCGCACCGCAAGGGGATCTTCGATCTGGTTTCTGTATCGGAACGCCGGGCGATCAGGGTAGAGCGAGGCACTTTGCTCGATCATCTCGCGCAAAGTCTCAAAGGAACGCGTCTGGTAATAGGATTGGCCACGGAGAATCTGCATCACTATCCTCAATTCTGCAAGAACAAGGGCAAAAGCTTGTTTCCTGCGCCGGTTATGGTTTTCATTATAATTCAGATTAAACATCTTTGCTGACTGCCTGGTGTATAATTGAACTGGAATTTGCCTGGTTTTCCCAAGCCCGTACCGAGCATTGCCACCGAACTGGAAAGCGAGAATCATGGAAAAAACACGCCCTGCCCGTCTCTACACTTTTGCCGAGGAATTATTCAACAGCATCACCCATGGGATTGGTGCGCTGCTCAGCATCGCTGCCCTGGTGATCCTGGTTGTCATCGCTGCCCGGCGGCGCGACGCCCTTGCCATGGTCAGTTTTGCCATCTACGGTTCATCCCTGCTGCTCCTCTATCTGTCCTCCACGTTGTATCACTCCCTGACCGCACCGCGGGCCAAGGCTGTCTTCCGGGTGCTCGACCATGCCTCGATCAATCTCCTGATCGCGGGCAGCTATACGCCGATCACCTTGCTGGCGCTGACCCCCGGCTGGGGCTGGAGCTTGTTTGGTGTCGTCTGGGGCCTGGCCATCCTAGGCGTTTTGCTCAACGTCGCCGGCCTGGAGAAGACACGCCGGATCTCCATGGCCCTCTATGTCCTGATGGGCTGGCTGGTGATTGTAGCGCTGCGGCCGATGCTGGCCATGGTTCCTGCCGGATTGCTGATTTTCCTTTTAGCCGGAGGACTCTTCTACACCGTCGGCATCCTGTTCTATGCCGTGAAAAAGATCCCATTCAACCATGGCATCTGGCATCTGTTTGTCCTGGGCGGCAGCATCTGCCACTTCGCCGGATTCTTGCTGTATTTGACCTGAATGATTGATGAGTCAGGAGGCCAAGATGTCTCGAATTGGTCTGGCCCTGGGTGGGGGCGGCACGCGCGGTGCCTTTGAAATTGGTGCCTGGAAAGCTTTCCGCGAACTCGACATCCAGTTCGCCGCGATCACAGGCACCTCGATCGGCGCGATCAATGGCGCCCTGATGCTCAGCTGCGGCTTCGACCGGGCCATCGAGTTGTGGCAGGACCTGCAATACGAGCAGTGCCTGACCTTTTCGTCGCAACTTGAGCTGAAATCCAGTGATCTCCTGAATTTGAAGAACTCGGATATCCTGGCCAAGGAGATCTTTGCCCAAGGGGGGTTGGACACCGGCCCTCTCCGAGAGCTGCTGTTGTCGTACATTGACGAAAAGGCCGTCCGGGCCAATCCAGTGCGCTTTGGCCTGATGACGGTCCAGCTTAATGAGCTTAGACCAGCGCCGCTCTGGATCGAAGACATACCCCCGGGCCAGCTGATTGATTTCATCATGGCCAGTGCGCATCTTCCGGGGCTTCAGCCGGTGGAAATCGGTGGCAAACGCTACCTGGATGGCGGCTTTGCCGAGAATGTCCCAGTCTCGATGCTGCGTCGCCAAGGTTTTCGCCACATCGTAGCGGTCGACCTGGAACCACGTGTGTCTGTCCGCTGCCCCTGGGAAGACAATACCCAGATGACCCTGATCCACGATCGCCAGGACCTGGGCAGCCTCTTGGACCTGGACCAGGACTTGATCCGCAGAAACCAGCGACTGGGATACTTGGACACCATGAAGGCGTTTGACCAGCTCAATGGTGAATTCTACACCTTTTCTCAAGCCGACTACACCAACCTGCTCAGCGAATTCGGAGCGGACCTGCTCAGCGGATTTGAGCAGGCAGCCCTGGCGTTTGAGCTTGACCGCAGCCAAGTCTATGCTGCCGACGATTTCCTGGCTCAGGTGCATGCCCTCCACCAGACCGCACGCCAGCAATATGAGCAAAAACGCCAGGAATTGCAGGTTGAATCCAAAGTCAAGGCGATGGCTAGTGGCACGCTCAGGGTGTTGAGGATGCAGCCGGCCATGCGTCTGGAATTTTTGGCCGAACTGACAGCCAGCCTGGAGCAAGGCAAGCACCCGCTCAAAATCCCGTTCAAGCTTTTCCCGAACTTGAATTGGACCGCCAAAGCCTTGCAGCGGCTGGATACTTTGTGAAAGCTGGTGCATTCCTGTTGCATTGTGGGTATGCCACCTCGGTGCTAAAATGAGACGAACAGTAGCTCAATTTGATCTGGCAGGTGGACGATGAAAAAAGATGCCTGGTTCCATTTCCCCGAGACACTCGCAGCCCAGCGCCAGGGGGATGCCCTGAGACCGTTGATGACAGAAAATTTCGTCCGCCTGGTGGTCATTGCCGTGACATCAGGCCTGGCCATTCTGGTTTCGGAGGCTTTGGCCGGCCGAGCACCCGTCTGGTTTGCGATACTTACCCTGTGGGTCCTCGGTCTTGTGTCTTTCGCCATGCAATATTTGCAGGTGTTTTGGCCAGCCTGGCCACAGCGGATCAGCCTGGTTATCCTGAGTTGGGCGATTTCAGGCGTTGCTCTCTGGTTTGCATTGCTTCATGACCAGGAAACAGCCGGCTGGATGATTTTTTCGCTCGTCCTGATGGCCAGCTCAATCTTCATGATCCGTCCGCTTCTGGACTCGCTGCTGAGTTTGCTCGGTCCCGGCCTGGTGGCAGTTGTACTCCAGCTCCGTTCCGGCAGCGTGCAAGACCAGGCTGGACTGCCTCTGGCAGTGGTCTTGGCCATGTTCCTGGCTTTTGTAGCTGCAGCGATCCAATTCGACCAGAAAATGCGTTACCTCAACTTGGTCCGGATGGCCGCCGGCCGGCAGCGCCAGCTGGAAGAACTGGCTTTGCGCGACCCCGTGACATCCCTCTACAATGAACCAGCATTCCGGACCCGGTTGTCCGTCGAACTGGCCCGTGCGATCCGTTACAAACACCCTTTGTGCCTGCTCGCATTCGAAATCCAGGATGCTGGTCTACCCCTGCAGTCCATGGACCCGGTGTCGTCTGACAACCTGCTGGCCGGGCTGGCTGCAGCGCTCAACAAAACCTTGCGCACGACAGACATCTTGGGCCGCGGCCAGGATGGGCGCTTCCTTGTTGCCTTGCCAGATACCGCGCTGGCCAACGCCAGGATCGCAGCGACCCGGATCCAGGCGACGCTGGCGCAGTTTAGCTCTGACCTTGGCTCAGTTCTGACGATGAACTGCGGTATTTCACAGCATCATGGTGAAGCCATCGAAGCCCTGCTGCTCGTCACAGAGGCCAGGATGCGCGAGGCTTTACAACTGGGCCCGGACCAGATTGTGGTCGAGTGAGGATGCTCTCGAACGGCTGAAGTGGCCAGGGTTTCTGGATGAAGCCTTAGCGCGTACCGGTCTGACGATACCAGACATATTCGCCAGACACTCGAACCAGCTCGTATTCCGGATCGCGCGGCAGATAGACCCGCAGGATATCCTTGGGACCGAGTACCAGGTCCGTAAACCGATAGCGATCAATGAAATCCCGGTAATGAATTTTGCCAGTCTGAAGGTGGACAAACTCGGCCATGATGTCTTTCTGGCCGTTGTTTGCCAGCACAAATACTTCAGCGCGCGGATCGAGGTACGGTTTCAGACCGATGAATTCTGCATGTCCGCCATCGTTGTACCCGGTGTAGAGGACCAGGGGACGGGTGGCAGCATCGGTTTTGACCTGCTTCAGGATCGCCAGCAAATGGGTGTACGCCGGGACTTCCGGTTGTTCTTCCCGGACCAGGAGGTGAGCCGACAAAACCAGCAGCAGGACCAAGAGCGCGGCGATCAGGCCGCGCAGAAGTCCGCGTGACATCCTATGCGTTCGAGTGCGGCCTGTACCAGTAACCGCTGCAAAAGATCCAGTGGCCGGCAAGGCCAGGGAAGCAGACGCATACGTGTCAGCCAGGGGGAAAAACCCCAAGACCGAAAACAGAAGGTTGTTGCGCAAAGAAGAGACACCCAGATACAACAGCCCAGCTAACAGGAAAAGGTAGCGCAAGCGTACAACTTTCAAACTGCGCAGTCCCAGCAGCAGCAGGATCAGACCCATGGCTGAAAAATAGACTTTTCCGGACAACAGGTTGATGTTGAGTGGCAGCATTTCCGATATGTATTTGCTGATTTCCGGGTGACCATAGGAACGAAACAGATAGGTCATGGCCTTCCAGCCATAGGGATTGGCAAGGGCGCTGGCTGTTGAAACCAATGCAGCCGAAATCAGGGCACGACCAAATACCTGGGCCTGGCCAAGTTTTCGCACAACAACTTGGACCAGCGTTTCAGCCAGGTAAGGCAGGAGCATAACCAGGAACATCGGCCACATGGCCGCGTGCAGATTGACCAGCAGGGCTGATAGGAGCGGCAGTCCGGCGAGGAGGCCCTTTTTACCGGAGCGCAAGGCTGTTTCAATCAGATAGATTTCGAGGATTAAAATCAGTGTGGAAAAAATATAAGGCCGGGTCGTCATGAACAAGTAGGCCCAGAGGGAGCTGGCTGACGTGACGAGGTAGGACAGGAAGAAAGAATTTCCGGAAACCCTCAGGGCCAGTCGGAAAATGGCCAGGATGATGAGGGCATACATCAGGCTGACGACCGCGAACAAGCCAGCTTCGCCCCAGCTGGCATAGGCAGTCTGGAAAATGACGGCTGAAAGCCACTGCTGCATGACAAAATCAAGCCCCTCGTGCAGGGCCAGCGGTTCAGTGACCGGAAAACCATGGGCCAGAACATGCCGCCCGCTCGCTAATAAGAACCAGATATCATTGTTCATGACCCTCTGGACAAAAAAAGCGGGCAAAAACATCAGCAGATAGAAAACTATTCTCAGTTTGCCCGGAATGTCAGGGCGGATCGCTGCTGGCGCGAGAGTCTCAGCCGCCATAGGATTGCTCCGAGTTGACTTGCCAGATGGTGCTTTTATCAGTCAGGCCCTGGAAACACCGCACCGCCTCGATGGCAGTCAGCATGGAATGATCCATGTTGTTGTAGCGATGCTGGCCATTCCTGCCGATGCAATACAGATCCGGCAGGGTGTCCAGATAGTCCCGGACTTGGGAAAAATCGCTGTAGCTGCCAAAATAGGCTGGATAGGCTTTGCGGACATGGTGGACCGTCTGGCTGATCACATCCTTCGGCTCGAGAATGCCGATTGCTGTTAGCTCGGACAGGGCCAGCTGGACCATGTCTCGATCAGCCAGCTCCCAGAGATCATCGCCTTCGCTGCAGAAATACTCCAGGCCCAGCCAGATGGTATCGACTGGGTCTTTCACCAGGTAGGGCGACCAGTTGTTGAAAATCTGCAGCCGGCCGAGTTTGACCGATCGGTCTTGGATATAGATCCAGCAATCGGGGACTTGCCCGTGGAGTGTCTTAAACCTGGTTGTGTTCTGGATTTTTAGCCGCCGGGCCAGGATACCGACTGTGATGAAATCGCGGTAAGGCAGGCCAGATGCAATTTCCCGAATCGCCGGTGGCGGTTCTGGTTCGAGTGCAGTGATCAAGTCCTTGATGGGCATGGAGCTGAACAACGTTTGTCCTGTCCAGGTTCTCCTTTCACCACCCTGTGAGATGGTTTCGACTGTGTAACGCTGGTTTGGTTGCCCCAGATCCATTTTCACCCGCTCCACTTGGGCTCCGTAGACGATTTCTCCACCCAGCAGGCGAATCTGCCCGGCCATGGCTTCCCAGAGCTGTCCCGGACCGAGCTTGGGATACCAGAAGGTTTCGATCAACGATGTTTCTACATCCTGTTTTTTCCGCCAGGGCCTTTTCAGCACGGAGCCGATAGCTTTGGCCAGCGACAGCCCTTTGACTCGCTGGGCACCCCAGTCAGCTGCAATCAGGGAGGGATGGATACCCCAGAGCTTCTCTGTATAATCTTCGAAAAACAACTCGTATAATGGACGGCCAAACCGGTTGATGTAAAAATCTTCGAGTGATTTTTCCGGCCGCTTGTGCAGCAGAGCCAGGAGATAGCCCGTACCGACTGCCATCGTCCGCCGCCAACCGAGGCTGAGCAGGGTTTCCAAGCTTAATGTGACTGGATAATCAAAAAAATGACCGGCAAAATAGATGCGGGAGAGCCGGTTGCGCTCCAGCATGACCCGGTCGGTTTTTTCAGGGTCTGGACCAGCAGGTGCGTAGGCTTTTGGCCTGTTCAGCGATGCATCATCCATGGCAGGAGAGCCCTGCAGGGGCAAAAGTGACTTCCAGACCTCCAGGATTTTCTCACTGCGGCTGAAAAAGCGGTGACCACCCAGGTCCATCCGGTTGCCTTCGTGAATTTCAGTGCGCGAGAGGCCGCCTGCACTGGTGCCCTCATCGAGGACAACAGGCCGGACCGTCGTTTGCTGCAGCAGCTCCAGCGCGGCCATCAGGCCGGCCGGGCCAGCGCCAATGATCAGGGCCGTCTGCTGGCTTGAACCGGTGGGTCCGGATCCAGTTTGGTGTTCGGTGATGCTATTTTGTATCATAGATTGACTATACCGGCCCTGACGGGCACTGACAATCATTTTGCAGGAACAAACCAGGCGATTCTGGCTGACCCGCGCTTGTATCCGTTTGAGTGCTGCGGTAGCCTTTGACTGTACCATTCATGGAAGGAACTGCTTGCAATGGACATCAGCCACGACAGCTTCATGATCCTGTTGACCGTCCTTGGTCCCATTTTCTCTGCTTGGTGGGCCCGCCGTCTCGCCCAGGCCCGCCTGTTGCCGGGAGAACCACAGCTTCCCCGCTGGCTCGGCCCGGCAGTGAAGAACTGGCCGCTGTGGCTGGCCATAGGGTTGGTTTGCGGGCTCCTTCTGACCAGTCGTTCCATAACTCTGATCGAATCTATTGTGTTTTTCATTTATGGGATTGCCCTTGTAACTTTATCAGCAGTGGACCTGGCCATACGGAAAATACCCAACGAAACCCTCCTGCTCTTGCTGCTGGGCCGGCTGGTCGAACTTGTGTTCCGGTTTGACATTAGACAATTGGGATTATCCATGGCGGGACTGCTAGCCGGCTATTTTCTGCTGGCATTTGTTGCCGGTCTGGGCTTTCCCCTGGGCAAAGGTGATATCAAGCTGGCAGCGATGATCGGCTTTTGCCTCGGGGCACCAGGTCTGTTCCAGAGCCTTGCGATCCTTGGACTATTTTCTGCAATCTATTTGTTATTGTATCAATTGACAAAGCGCGATAATCTGAAATTGAAGATAGCAATGGGTCCGTTTTTAGCAATTGGAATGCTGTTTTCGTACATTTACCCATTGCAAACTTTTTTCATCTACCGGTGACATGAAGATTCCAACAAAACATGGCTCGATCAGGGAGGAAGCAGTATGAAATGGTTGAAGAATTTGTTGAAAGACGAAGAAGGTCAGGGCATGGTTGAATATGGCCTTCTGATCGGATTGATCGCAATTGTGGTCATTGTAGCCTTGCTTGTCCTTGGCCCGAGGATCCGCGACTTGTTCATGGACACAGCTAATCAGATTTCCTGACCGGTTGGCCTGGCGCTGGCTTTTAATTCTGCGCATCTTTTAAAAACCAGCACTCGGTGTGTCTTTGGCATGCATCGGGTGCTGTCTTATTCTGGCCGTCAAGGCCTGGCGAAACTGGATGTAGATCGATGGAGACAGGATTTGCGGGATGCACCTACTTGGATTTTGCGGCATGAAACTGAACCCGAAGCGCAGCATGGTCAAGCGCAAAGGCCAGACCTTGGTCGAGGCTGCCATTGCCTTGCCCTTGTTCATCCTGATCCTGGCTGGGATTCTTGATTTTGGCTGGCTTTTAGCAAATCAGCTCATGGTGTCCAATGGCAGCCGGGACGGTGCGCGCTACGCAATTGTCAACAGCGACAACACCAGCCTGGCTTCCCTGGTTGATGCCAGGGTGCGTACCAATCCGGGGCTAGATACCGGTGCGGATGTCACGGTCTCTGTTGCTTTTTCGGCTGACCAGCAGGACATCATCGTGACAGTCGGCAAGAAGGTGCAGGTCTTGACCCCGCTGGTAGGCGTCTTTGTCAAAGGCCAGCAGATCGACCTTCACTCTACTACGGTCATGAGGGTGGAATAAATGAAACGGATGGCTGCAACAAGCAATCAAGTCAAACGGGACATCAGGCGACGCCGTGGCAGCATCCTGGTCTTGCTGGCATTCCTGTTTGTCTCCATTTTGGTCATGGCAGGGCTGGTGGTCGATGTCGGCATGGCCTTTGTTCGTGGTACGGATTTGCAGAATGCAGCTGATGCCGCTGCTTTCGCGGCTGCGACGATGCTCCCCATCCAAGTCTCGACGTCAGAAGGCCTTTCAAGGCAAGCCCAGGCAGTGGCACTGGTCGAGGATTACCTCAGTAAAAATGACGATGGCCAGTCTGTCCTGGTGGGTGTGGATTTCGAGGATACCTTCACCGATGATGCGGAAGGACTGCTGTATACTGCCGTCCGGGTCCGGCTCGAACGGCCGGTCCAGCTCTTGTTCGGCCCGATCGTGGGCATCAACAGCCGGACGGTGTCCCGTCATGCCAAGGTCAGGATCGAGGCTGTCATCGGGGACATGAAAATCGCCCCGCTCGGTATCTCGCTCGAACGGCGTGAAGCCACCCTGGAGGGGGAGAACGTGGCCATCACGTTCGATACCCGGGACGAGGAGGTCATCAACGGAAATTTCGGCTCGCTCGACCTGGACGGCGGGGGTGGTGGCGCAACTGAATTCTTTGATGACTATGTCAATGGCTATGATGGCGAGATCATTTTCAATGATACCGACCACCTGATTGAGGGTCAGACAGGTGTTCTGTTCGGCAAAGCCCTGGATGCCTTTGAGACTCGCTACGATGCCTGCACTCATTTCCCTGCCCAGGGCGGTTGCACCTTGGACCACTATGTTGAGGGCTGTCCACGGATCATCATCATTATCATCCATCAGCGCGTAACAGATAAACCCCCTCACCGATATCTGCCACTGGGATACGCTCCCTATATCCTGCAGAAATTCGAAAACAAGTCCTTGTACGTCTACCCACTCGACTTGCGCGTGAACGTTGGAAAAACCCAGCAATTGACTGACATGACTTACGATTTCGGCTTGTTCCGGACCCGGTTGGTCGAATGACTCAGGAGGATGGATTTTGAAAAAGATATACCTGCTATCCTTGCTCATGGCATTGGTTGTCGGCTTGTCCGTCTATTTCTTTGCGGATTCTCTGCAGCAACAGGCCCTGGAGCAAAACCTGGTTGTCAAAGGGAATGTGGTCCTGGCGGCCCGGTTCATCCCTGCCAACACGGCAATCACACCGGATATGGTTTATCTGGCTGACTGGCCGGTCGAAGCGATCAACCAGCTAGCCGCCCGCAAACTTGACGAAGTTGTCGGGGCCATCACCCAGTTGCCGATCGAAGCAAATGAGCAGGTTTTCACAACCCGGGTCCAGAAGCGCGGCGAGGCTGCAGAAGGCCGTCTGTCCTATGTACTGGAGCCCGGATTCCGCGCGATAACGGTTGCCGTCGATGAAATTTCCGGCGTTGCCGGCAACATCACCAAGGGCGATTATGTCGATCTGGTGGTGACCATGCGCAACGCAGAAATTGAAGAAGATAACGACGTCTCTTTTCTGATCGTTGAGAACTTGCTTGTTCTGGCCACTGGGAAAAAGGCTGTTGCCAGCACGGAAGCGGCTGCTCCCCAGGACTATTTCTCGGTTACACTGTCGGCCAGCCCGGAAGATGCGATCAAAATCAATTATGCCAGCCGCGCAGGTATCCGTCTCATCCTGCGGCCGGTCCTGGACGAGACCATCACGGGCGAAACCTGGTACCCTACTGTTTTCCCTGATACGACAACCGCTCCGGCAGCAGGATAAGCGGGACCGGAGAAAGGCAGGTTGAACCAGCATGGCTAAATTCAAAGTCCTCGCAGTCGCGAATAGCGAAGAGAAACGCCTGATGATCCGCCAGCGCCTGGCCATCGCCGAAGATTTGGCCTTGGTCGGATTTGCCGCGGTAGATGCCGACATCATGTCTAAAATCAAAGGATATGCCCCGCATGTGGTCCTTCTGGTCCAAGAGCAAGGTGATGCCGGGATCATGGAACTGGCCCAGCGGATCTATCAGGGCTTCCCAGGCTGCGCGATCACGCTTTTGGTACCTGAATTGGATATGGAACTGGTCAAAAGTGCCATGCAATCCGGTGTGCGCCAGGTCATCAGTGAAGAAAACCTGGCAACCATCAACGACCAGCTGGTCCAGGCAGCCTTGTTTGAACAAGGCCGTGCCATCGAGGCTGGCGGAGAGCCCAGGATTATCGCCATCTACAGTGGCAAAGGCGGCGTTGGCCGTACCACGCTGGCTGTCAACCTGGCCACAGCCCTGGCAACGGCAGGGCGGCGCACAGCCCTGGTCGACCTTAACCTCAACCTGGGCGATGCTCCGCTGCTTCTGAACATCAATGCCAAAGATACGCTGGCTGAACTGGCCCAGGAAAAAACATCCTTCACAATCGAGGACATCAAAGGCTTTTCCATGCAGCATTCCAGTGGCCTGAGCCTCCTTTGTGCTCCAGCCAGCCCTGAATTTGCCGAATACATCACAGCCCGGCATGTGGAGATGCTCTTGACCACCATGCGGCCTTACTACGACTTTATCGTCCTCGATTTGCCCAATGACATAGCTGACACGACTTTGACAGCGCTCGAAAACTCCGACGACATTTATATCGTGGCCAAAAAAGACATCTCCAGCCTGAGGGCAACCAAGGTCCTGATCACGGTCATGACGACTCTGCAGCAGCAGGACAAGCTCCATCTGATTATCAATTCGGACCGGCCGGGTATCGTCAACACCAAGGATTTCGATCGCATTCTCAATTTGCCGATCGACTACATCCTCCCAGAGGATAATCGCAGTGCCCAGCTCAGCCAGGAGCGAGGCATCCCATTGGTCATTGGATTTCCGCGGACCAGCCTGGCCCATGAAATCAGCCGGATGGCCCAATTCCTGGTCGACCGTTCTGCCAGGAAAGAATTGATCCAGCCGGACAAGATGCCTCCTGCGAGCAAAGCAGTGGCCGTAAACAATCGCCTGGCAGGGAAGAAGCGCAAGGAAAAACCGGTCCGGATGTCCAGCCCCGATAAAAAAGCCAAGGCGCCCACCAAGCCCGGGTTGTTTGCCAGGAAGAAGACTGGAGAGAGACCATGAGCCTTTTGCGCAGACTGGAAGAAAAGAAAGGCGACTTCGCCTTGCCGGTAGCACAGGGACAAACTCAGCCTGCTGCGACAGAAACCGTTACCAAGCCTGTCATCACGGATGCCTTGAGCAAAGCCAAGGAACGGATCCGCAACCTGACCATTGCATCGCTCAATGATGTGAAAGATCCGACGGACCAGCAGATCCGGGAAAAACTGGAAGAATTGATGCAGTCTGAAGGATCCGAAATACCTCGTGGTGAGCGGAGCCGCATCGTCGACGAAATCCTCAATGACATTACCGGCTATGGACCTTTGGAATCAGCCCTGGCAGACCCGGCCGTCACGGAAGTCATGGTCAATGGCCCGCAGAATATTTTTATCGAAGCCAATGGCAAACTACGCCCGGCCGATTTCATCTTCCGCAACCAGGAGCACCTGATGACCATCATCGACCGGATTGTGTCCTCGGTCGGCCGACACGTTGATGAAGCGAGCCCGATGGTCGACGCTCGTTTGCGCGACGGCTCGCGCGTCAATGTCATCCTGCCGCCCCTGTCCCTGGTTGGACCTGTCCTGACCATCCGGAAATTCTCCAAGATCCCTTTCACAGCGGGCAAGCTGGTTGAGTTTGGCTCGATTTCCCCGAAAATGGTTGCCTTCCTCGAGGCCTGTGTCCGGGGACGGCTCAACATCATCGTCTCCGGCGGAACTGGCAGCGGCAAGACGACGTTGCTCAATGTCCTGTCCAGTTTCATACCCGAGGATGAACGCATCATCACGATCGAGGATGCCGCTGAAATCCAGCTCAACCAGGAACATGTCATATCACTCGAAAGCCGGCCAGCCAATACAGAAGGACGCGGCCAGGTTTCAATCCGTGACCTGGTCCGCAATGCGCTACGCATGCGTCCGGACCGGATCATCGTTGGTGAGGTCCGCTCGGCCGAAGCCCTCGACATGCTCCAGGCCATGAACACAGGTCATGATGGATCGCTGACGACTACCCATGCCAACACGCCTCGTGACACCATTGCCCGTGTTGAAACCATGGTCATGATGGCCGGCATGGATCTGCCTTTGCTGGCCATCCGCTCCCAGATCGCTTCAGCTGTCGACGTCATTGTCCAGCAGTCACGTCTGCGCGATGGTTCGCGCCGAGTCACCAATATTACGGAAATAACCGGAATGGAGGGCGACATTGTCAGCATGCAGGACATTTTTGTCTTCGAAACACAAGGCCAGATGGATGAACATGGCCGCTTCCGGGGTCGCTACAAGGCAACCGGCATCCGGCCGCAGTGCCTGGAGAAAATCCGCAACAATGGTGTGGCGATCCACGAAGATTGGTTCACTTGAGTGAATCCCAGGCTGGAAGCCCCCCTTTGGTGATCAATCGAATGGTCGCAGAAAGAAGCAGGACATGAACGACTTGCAGGGAGGAAACAGAGCATGATGCCGATCATCCTGGCCGTATCGACGGGATTGTACCTGTTCTTGTTTTCGGTCGCGATCCTGTCCATTTTGGCCAAAGACCGCAAGCGAGTGGAACTGCGGCTAAAAGACCTGATCCAGGAAAACCTTGACACCAGAAAGCCCGTCAAGATCCGCAAGGTCCAGCAACAGAAAATGCCTGTCTCCCGTGCGTTCGCCAATGAGCTGGTTTCGGCTGATATCCGCATGCGTCCAGAGGAATTCCTGATAGTCTGGGTTCTGGCCGCGCTGGTTCCAGCCAGCTTGATGGTCCTGCTCCAAGCCCATGTCATTACCGTTCTGGGAGCGGCTCTGATCGGAGCCGCTTTGCCACCGTATTTTATCAACTATAAAAAAGCCAAACGACTGATCCAGTTCGAAGCCCAGCTCTCCGAAGCTCTGGTCATGGTTGGCAACTGCCTGCGCTCAGGCCTGACCTTCCAGCAAGCCATGGGCAACATCGCCCATGAAATGCCTGATCCGATTGGACGCGAATTCAGCCGCGTTGTCCGGGAAATCAATCTGGGCAGTAATGTAGACCTCGCATTGACCAATCTCGCAGAACGTGTCAAAAGCACAGATTTGAGTCTCGCGGTGTCGGCGATCCAGATCCAGCGTCAGGTTGGCGGCAATTTGCTCGATTTGCTGGAAAATATCTCTGAGACCATCAAAGACCGGATCAAGGTTAAAAACGAAATCCGGGTCATGACAGCCACCGGTCGAGCCAGTGGCATGATCATTGGGTCCCTGCCCATTGCGCTGGCAGCCGTCCTGATGATGATCAATCCCGATTTCGTCCAGGCTTTTTTTGCCACACGGATGGGGATCGGCATGGTGATCACAGGTGCCGTGATGGAGACAATCGGCTTTCTCCTGATCAAGAAAGTCGTCACCATCAAATATTAGGAGCGTGACAGAATGCTTGCATTGGCTATCAATTCAGCAATCCTCGCCTTCCTCCTGACTCTGGTTGCTTTCCGCAGCCAACTGGTCCGGGAGTGGGTCAAGGCTCGGCGTTTGGATCATGTCAAAGGAAAAACCCGTTACCTCGATGCCGAACTTGAACTCAATTTTCTAGACCGGATGATCAAGCCAACTTGGCGCAAGATTTCTGCCCAGCTGGCAAAAACGAACAAGCCGCGCCGGCAAACAAAAAGGGCCCCTCAGGCCGCCCAGTCAGAACTGGAAAAGAGATTGCGCCTGGCCGGCTTGAGAATCAGTGCGCAGGAATTTTTCATGCTCAGGATTCTTTCTGCCTTTGGTTTCCTGCTGGCAGGATTCCTTGGTGCTGGGCTGATTACCAGGGAAACAGATATCCAGTTCCTGATCATTCTGGTTGGCATGACAGCAGGACTGGTCTCGCCCACTTTCATTCTGCGATCGATGGTCAACAGCCGCCAGGAAAAAATTGAGAATCAGCTGCCGACGGTCATGGATATCCTCAGTGTCAGCATCGAGGCTGGTCTCGGATTTGATGCGGCTATCTTGAAGGTGATCGAACGCTATGACGGCCCCCTGATCGATGAATTATCTCTTTTATACCGGGAAATCCAGATGGGCAAGCCACGCCGGGAAGCCATGAATGGCCTGGTCGAGCGCAGTTCCGTTCCCGAGCTGCAAACATTCGCTACAGCCGTTATCCAGTCTGACCAGTACGGAACTCCGATCAAGAATGTTTTGCGCAATCAGGCGATCCAATTGCGCCTGGCCAGGCGTCAGCAAGCTCAGGAAAAAGGTATGAAAGCACCTGTCCGAATGGTCGTGCCAATGGTTCTGTTCATTTTCCCTGTGGTCTTCATCGTTCTTCTGGGACCAACCGTCATATCGCTGATCGAGCAATTTGGCTGAGGTATCATGATGATGATCTCGTTGCGAGGGTGTATAATCTGGGATAATGTCAGGCTGGCTGATACCCCGTGGTCCCGTCTGCGTGGGCTCCTGGGACGACAAGGGATGATGCCGGGAGAAGGTCTGATTCTGACACCCTGCAATCAGGTCCATGGGTTTTTCATGAAATTTCCCATCGACCTGGTTTTTCTGGATCGCGATCATTATGTCATGGCCATCGACAGACTCGATCCATGGCGGATCAGTCCCCTGGTCCGCAGGGCCCGGGCTGTCCTGGAAGTTCCGTGTGGAACGGCCGGAGATCGGATCAAGCCAGGTGACCAACTGGAACTTGCATCATCAGCGACCGGAGGTACACAATCATGAAACAAGAACCGACTCCTGCCAGTGATTCTTTCATCGACGAGCTCAGAGACTCAGGGACCACGGAGAACACCCTGGTCAGCCGTTTGGGATTTTACAAGGCCATCGACGTTGACCGTTACATAGCCCATCTTCAGGATCAGCTCACAGGTACTGAGGCTGTGTACCAGGACCGGTTCGAGGAAATGCGGACCAGTCTTTTAGGTATGACACGAGAACGAGATGAGAAAATCACCCAAGTCAGGCAGTTGGAAAACCGGCTGGCAACTGCTGAAGATATTGATGCTTTGATGACAAAAAAGGGTTTGGTCGGCATAGCTTTGTCAGAATATGAGAAATTGCTTGCCGATAAAAAGCGGCTTGAACACCGGGTAGAGCAACTGCAATTCAATATCCAGGATGATTCAGACAAATCCTTGCTGCTTGAAGAACTGAATCGGAGCCAGGACCTGGTTGAAAAGCAGACCGCTGAGATCGATAGGCTGGAAAAGGAGCTGCGTCTCATGAAGGCTCAATTGGAAGAGCACCACAAAAAAAATGAGATTGCACATCAGATCATTGCAGAGCTGACCAGTGAGCGCAATCAAGCTGTTGAAAAATTCATGCAGAGAGATGATCATGTCAAAGATCTGCAGCAGACCCTGCACGATCTAAACAAAGAACAGATTGACTTGAAACTGTCGAATGACAAGCTCGAGCAGCAGGTTCAGGTTCAGAAAACTGAATTAACCACCGTGAAAGAAAAACTATCGACCAGGGCAGATGAACTCTTTGTCGCGGAACAGAATCTGACCATGCAACGCAAACAGTCATCCGAGATTCAATTGCAGCTGGAGACCCTTCGCATGCAGCTTACTAATCTGACGGATTCACTTGCCCAATCCCGTTCCCGCTACCAGCTGCTGGAAGCCCAGTCTCAGATTGGCCAGGACATGGTCAACAAACTGATGGTTGAGAAAACCACACTTGAAACAGAAATCAAGAGTCAGCAGCAACGTTTTGAGTTCCAGCGAGAAGCAATGGCGACCCGGTTCCAGAGTGTCTTGAACAGCCAAAATGAATTCCTGAAAAAATTGCAGGAGAATTTCAATGCATCTGTGAGTTATATGGAGAATCTGACTGAAACAGGACTGAGGGGTTTTAACGAAGATAATCGCTAGAACATCTGGTCGATGGATTCAACAGAATCGTGGAATTCAAAAGGGATGTTATGGCTGCGGCAGTATTGGCGCAGCTTTTTCTCACCATCCGGGCCACCGAAAAGCTTTCGCACCAGTGTCAGCAGGTCATTATCAGATAAATAATCCTGACGTAGCCTGTAGTGCAGGAATCGAGTCCGTTCCGGTGTGAAGGTGTATGAAAAATCATGTTCAGACTCGCCGTAGAGCTTGATGATGTCAGGCCCCTGGTCGTGGCCGACAATCCGTAACGATCCTTCATCGATCCGGGCATCGATCGTGTAATCAGCTTTGCCGACGTGTTCGTTGAAAAGAGTGATCGTTTGCATCATCTGCACTCCTCTCTTGTGATCCTGCTATCAGTATACTCCTTTCAACGTGCGTCTGGCCATTTGTTTATACTTATAAAATGATCAAATTAGATGAAAATTGACTGATTACTGTTTTCTGGTTTCAGATTGTGCGGATTTTGACTTCGGCGAAATTGACGTTGCCTGTCAGGCGAACCAGGTAGACAACGTCCGGACCTTGCCTCGTCTCATCATTGATTTCAGCCGCAAAAACCGAGGCCTGGCTCTGGATCCGCCAGTTCGCTGGCACCATCAGGACTACACCGGCAAAATGCACATTCAAGTTGATCTCAAGACCTTCTGGACTGACCTGGCACTGGTCGAAATAGACTTTGGCCGAGGCGAAATTGCTGCTGATCTGGACTTTTTTCAAATTGCTGGCGTGAATGTACTTCGTCTGTTCCGAAAAACTGGCATCGATGGTCACCATTTCATCCTCGTTGACAATCTCTGTCGATTTTGTCCAGCTGTCCTGATTCGGATTGTGCCAGTGGGAACTGGATTTTTTTCGGAACAGGAGGGAAAGACCAACGGAAAGGATCAAAGCCGCGAGCAACAGTAGCCGCACATCCATTTGCGCAATGCCAAGCTGGAAGCGCCATAAATAGGCGATCAGGGACAGCGGGACGAGAAAGGTGAAAAACTGGTAGCGGATCAGGCTGGCCAGGGAAATACCAAGCAGGATCAGGCTGCCTATGACTCGGAAAGTGCCAAATTCCTCTCCGATGCCGAAAGCTTTGAGCAGGAGCAGGATGCCGCTGCCCAGGATCAGGACAGGCCATAGAACTTTTTCAAATGATTTCATATAAATGCCTCTCTTCCATTTTCTGGGTCAGTAAAGGGTAATACATCCGCGACCCATAGACTTCTTTGCGGGAATTACGGAAGGCGATCTGGCTGACGCCGGTCAGGCCTTTCTGGATAGACTTGATCTGGAGGATGTTGACAAGGGTCGATCGCGAGATCCGGACAAAATAACCTGGTAGTTTCTCTGCCACCTCATAAAGCCGGAGTCTGACTTCAAATGAGTCCTCAGCCTGGTGGGCAAAAACTCTTTCGCTGTCGGTCTCAAAGAACAAGATCTCACGCAGAGACAGATAGTGCTGCTCGTCACCTTTGAAAAAGGCAATCGATGATCTTGGTTTCCCAAGCGCCTGCAACTGTCTGGCCAAGGTTTCGATCTCAGGCGTGATGCTCCTGCAGTAGATCACGACTTCTTCTGGCTGGCCATCGGCTATGGGTTCAATTTTCACTCGCATCCGGCTACCTCACAGTTCCATTGTAGTGCAATTTTTTCTGACGAATAGAGGCTGACGGCGAGTGGTTGATTCCAGTGGGTCAGTGGTATGAAAGTCGGGGTGCGAATCGAAGGAAAGGAACGAACACTGTGCTAAGCTTAAGGTAGCTTTCTGAATGGGAGGCTGGAACGAGATGGACAGCCAATTTTCTGATATTGTCCCACGCCCTCGCCGCGGATTCGACCCGGGTGACAACGATCTGTTCACTGGTGCCGGGCTGGCCCGCATGGGAGAAGCACAGGATGACTTGCAGTGGCTTCTGGACCGCAGCTACGCCAAGCCGGGGGCGCTTGACCTGGTCAGCCGCCATTATCAG
Organism: Clostridia bacterium; assembly: GCA_009928985.1. Lineage (GTDB taxonomy): Bacteria > Bacillota > Clostridia > Saccharofermentanales > UBA5734 > UBA5734. The sequence goes on along the minus strand of SABL01000006.1, from coordinate 22,549 downwards.
CTCGACTCCCGCCAGACCATGGCTTTGCTGCGCAGCACCGATCCAACCAGCCGTTACCTGGCCAGAGGAGACAAACAGGCAGATCCATCTGAGCTGAAAGACCGCCAGGTGTTGGTGGATGGCTTGAACCAGATCATCCTTCTGGAAGTGGCCCTGTCGCGCAGTCCTGTCTTCCTGGGTCGCGATGGTGTTTTCCGGGATTTGGCTGGATTGCGCGGAACCTATCGTCTGATCCCGCAGACGGATCAGGCCATCGACCTGATCCTGGGCCAGCTTGACCAAGGGCCCGTGGAATTTGTCCATTTTTTCCTGGATGCCCCGGTTTCAAATTCAGGTCGATTGAAATCACGCATCCTTGAGCGTGCCCTCCATTTCAAAACCCCTGTCACTGTTGAGCTCGTCAGCAATGCAGATGCCTGTCTTTCAGGTCAGGACGCTATCGTCTCAGGAGACTCAGTCGTACTGGACAGCTGCCACAGCTGGTTCAATCTGGCACGCATCATCATCGAAAACCAGATACCCGCTGCCTGGATCATAGACCTGTCCGGCCCGGCTAAAACATGAAAGAATTGGATAAGATCACCAATCTTCTTGCGAGCTGATTTATATAAGTTGTGCTAAAATGATAAGCAAGGGTTTACACCCCAGTTCATCAGATTATCATCATTATTCGGAGGATTACTACATGAAGAAGTTCTGGGTTCTGGTTCTTGTCTTGTCCCTGGTTCTGTCCACCGCTGCGTTGCTGTCGGCCTGCAAGCCGAAAGATACTTATGAAATCGCCCTCGTCACCGACGTTGGCAACATCGACGACAAATCCTTCAACGAAGGGGCCTGGAACGGCGTCAAAGATTATGCCGAAGCCAACAAGATCACCTATGCCTATTACCGGCCGAGTGAAGATTCGACAGCAGCCCGGGTCGAAACGATCAAGACTGCCATCGACAAGGGGGCCAAGGCCGTCGTCTGTCCTGGATATCTCTTTGAAGAAGCCATCTATGAGGTTCAGGACCTATTCCCGAAAGTCAATTTCCTGCTGCTCGACGGAGAACCTCATACCCCGGACTATTCGACTTATAAAACCTCCCCGAATGTCCACAACATCCTCTATCGTGAGGAGCAGGCCGGTTATCTGGCTGGCTACGCCGCTGTCATGGATGGCTATACCAAACTTGGCTTTTTAGGCGGCATGGCTGTGCCGGCTGTTGTCCGATACGGCTATGGCTACGTCCAGGGTGCCGAGGCCGCCGCCCAGGAAATGGGGCTCGCGCCTGGCACTGTCGAAATCAAATACTGGTATTCCGGCGTGTTCGCACCGAATGATGACATCAAGACGAAAATGTCCGGTTGGTACACCGAAGGGACTGAGGTCGTTTTCGCCTGTGGCGGCGGCATCTACCTGAGTGCCACAGCTGCGGCAGACGCCGCCGGTGGCAAGGTCATCGGTGTTGACGTTGACCAGTCCGCAGAATCCCCGACCATCATCACCTCGGCCATGAAAGGCCTGACCGAATCCGTCAAGCTCGCACTGGGTTCCCTGTATGCCAACAAGGGCACTTGGGATGCGGAGCATTCTGGCAAAACAGCCGTTCTCGGCGCAGCTGAAAACTGCGTCGGCCTGCCCACCGCAGCCAACAGCTGGCGCCTGACAAAGTTCACTGTCGATGCATACAATACGCTCTTTGGCAACATGCAGTCGGGCTCCCTGGCTGTGTCCAATGTCATCGACACACAACCAGCGGTCAGCGTCTGCACGGTCGACTATCAGGGCTGACAGGCAGCCTCGAACCATTGTGCACTGAATCGAAAAGGCTAGACTGACGTCTAGCCTTTTCGCACAAACTACCGAGGTGACCATGAGCGATTACATCATTGAAATGGAAAACATCACCAAGGAATTCCCTGGTGTCCTGGCTAATGACCGGGTGACTTTACAGTTGCGGCGAGGCGAGGTCCATGCCTTGCTAGGTGAAAACGGGGCTGGAAAAAGCACGTTGATGAGCATCCTCTTTGGCTTGTACCAGCCAGACCGTGGTGTGATCCGCAAAAATGGCCAGGTCGTTCAGATCAATAACCCCAATGATGCCAATGAGCTGCAGATCGGCATGGTCCACCAGCACTTCAAGCTGGTCGAGGTCTTTACTGTGCTGGAAAACATTTTCCTGGGAGTCGAACCGGCGCGGTTCGGTGTGCTTCAGTATCAGGATGCAAGACGGCGCGTTGTCGAGCTGAGCCAGAAATATGGGCTCAGTGTCGAGCCTGACGCCAAGATTGAGGACATTACGGTTGGCATGCAGCAGCGAGTCGAGATCCTCAAGATGCTTTACCGCGACAACGAGATCCTGATCTTCGATGAGCCAACCGCCGTCCTGACCCCCCAGGAGATCAAGGAATTGATGGCGATCATCCGGGGCCTCAAGGCTGAAGGCAAATCCATCCTTTTCATCAGTCACAAGCTGAACGAAATCATGGAGGTCTCAGATCGCTGCACCGTTTTGCGCAAAGGGCAATGCATCGGCACGGTCAACATCCAGGATACGACTGTTGAGGAACTATCCCGCATGATGGTCGGCCGGCCCATCCAGTTCAAGGTCGAAAAAAGGGACCAAAAGCCGGGAGCAACGGTACTGGAAGTTGAAAACGTGGTTGTACCGTCCAAGCTGCACAAAAACAACGCTGTCAAAGGCGTGTCTTTCCAGGTCCGGGCTGGTGAAATTGTCTGTCTGGCGGGGATTGAAGGCAATGGCCAGAGTGAATTGGTCTATGCCTTGACAGGAATTGAGAAAATCACTGCCGGTTCGATCCAGCTCCAGGGACATGACATCTCCCGGGCCAGCATTCGCCAGCGATCCCGTCTTGGCATCAGCCATATTCCCGAGGATCGACACAAGTATGGCCTGATCCTCGATTATAACCTGGCGGACAACCTGGTCCTGCAGCGCTATTGGGAACCCGAGTTCCAGCACAACGGCTTCATCAGGCAAGATGAAGTCCAAGCTTATGCCAAAACCCTGATCGGCCAATATGATATCAGGGCCGGACAGGGACCCAGCACGATTGCCCGCAGCATGTCAGGCGGCAATCAACAAAAAGCAATCATCGCCCGGGAAATCGATAAAAATCCGGAATTGCTGGTGGCCATTCAACCGACTCGCGGCCTGGATGTTGGAGCGATTGAATACATTCATAGCCAACTGGTGGCCCAGCGGGACGCCGGCAAGGCAGTCCTTCTTGTCTCGCTCGAACTCGATGAGGTCATGAACGTGTCCGACCGGATCCTGGTCCTTTACGAGGGCTCTATTGTCGGTGAATTCAAACCGCGCGAAACAACGGTCGAAACGTTGGGCCTGTATATGGCCGGTGCTCGCCGCAGCCAGCCGGAAGGCTCTGTTTCCAGCGAAGTCAGCGCAGATAATGCCCGGAAAGGACAGCGCTTATGATGGCCAGAATCAGGAAACTCATCCAGAAACCAGGTTTTGACAGTTTGCTGGCATCGGTCGCGGCGATCGGGATTGGTCTGATCTTTGGTCTGATCTTGCTGATTGTGTTCAACCCTGGCAAATCCCTCTACGGCTTCAGCCAGATTGTGTTTGCCGGATTGAGTTCGGCTGGCAAATTCTCCAAGGTTCTCTACCAGGCTGCTCCATTGATCATGACAGGCCTTGCCGTCGGCTTTGCCTTCAAGACCGGCCTTTTCAACATTGGTGCTTCGGGCCAATATATGCTGGGAACATTCTTTGCCCTTTATACAGGCATCATCTGGCAATTTCCCTGGTGGGCTGCTCTTCTGGCTGCCATGCTGGGCGGTGCGATCTGGGGTGCCATGCCGGGTCTTTTCAAGGCCTTTTTCAATGTCAATGAAGTTATCACCTCGATCATGTTCAACTGGATCGGCCTGTTTTTGGTCAATGTCCTGCTGGCCAATATTCCGAGAGTCCTGGCAGATTACTATGGCGCATCGAACCCGGACCGCACGGCCAACATGGCTGCAGCCAATCCGGGAGCGATCATTCCCAAAGGGGGCCTGGACCGCGTCTTTGGATCTTCCTACATCAATATCAGCTTTTTCATCGCTGTCCTGCTGGCCATACTAAGTTACATGATCCTCAACCGGACGATATTCGGTTACGAGCTCAAAGCGTGCGGATACAATCGCAACGCCAGTGTATATGCCGGGATCAATGCCAAGCGCAACATAGTCTTGTCGATGATCATTGCCGGTTCCTTTGCCGGGTTGGGTGGCGGTATCTATTACCTGAGCGGAACCGCGCAGTACACCATCGAGAAAATTCTGCCTGCCATGGGTTTCAACGGTATTCCGGTTGCCCTGCTGGCGACATCCAATCCCCTGGGCATCATTTTCAGCGCCCTCTTCATCTCTTATATCCAGGTCGGGGGTGAAGCCATGCAGCCGGAGTATGCCAAGGAAATCATTGACATCATCATATCTGTAATTATTTACCTGAGTGCCTTTTCACTTCTGTTGAAGGGCCTCGTCCGCAAGCAGCTGCACAAGCTGGCCCAATCAGAAGCAAAACCAGGCGAACAGGAGGAGGTGGCTTCATGATCATCCTGGCCGATATCATCAGTGCAACCATCATTTTTGCGATTCCTTTGTTGCTGGTGGCCCTGGGCGGCATGTTCAGTGAACGCAGCGGGACGATCAACATCGCCCTCGAAGGGATCATGATCATTGGGGCCTTGTTCAGCAGCCTGTTCCTGCGTGCAGCTGACAAGGCTGGCTGGGGGCCAGACCATCCCCAGCTGGCGATGCTCGGTGCCATGGCGATTGGTGCTGTGGCCGGTGCGATTTTTTCACTCTTGCTGGCTGTCGCCTCGGTCAGCTTGAAAGCAGACCAGACCATCGGCGGCACCGCGCTCAATCTCTTCGCCCCGGCTTTTGCCATCGTCCTGACCTGGGCTATCCAGGGCCAGGGCCAGACCACGATCAACATCCCGACTTGGATCAAGATAACGCGCGATACGATAGGCCTTCCACCCAGGCAGGCACCAGGATTTTTTGATGCCTTGTTCTTCAAAAGCACCTATCTGACAACCCCCGTTGCCCTGGTGATTCTGGCATTGACGGTCTTTGTCATTTTCAAAACCCGCTTTGGCCTGCGCCTGCGAGCCTGTGGCGAACATCCCCATGCAGCAGACTCCGTGGGCATCAATGTGTATCGCCTGCGTTACATCGGGGTCGCTATCTCGGGTTTCCTGGCTGGTATCGGAGGTCTGGCCTTTACGATCGCTGCCGGATCGGGCTTCCAATCGACAGTCGCTGGATATGGCTTTTTTGCCTTGGCTGTGATGATTTTTGGCAACTGGCACCCTGTGCGCATTTTTGGCGCAGCCCTGTTCTTTGCCTTGTTCCGGGTCATCGGATCTTACAGCGGCAGCATCCCTTTCCTGCCGACTTTTTCGGGGATCAAATATTCCCAATATATCTACCAGATGCTGCCCTACATCGTCACCATGATCATCCTGGTTTTCACATCAGGAAAATCACGAGCACCCAAAGCCGAAGGCATCCCATACGACAAGGGATCGCGTTGAGCATAGGACCGATCCAGGATGCACGGCTAACGGGGGACCTGGCCAGATGCTGCCCCTAGTCATGTTGATCCTGGTTTGGGTTGCCGCTTTGGTGTTTGCCTTAACCAACGGCTTGCATGATGCCGGTGCGGTCGTCGCAACCCTCATAGCCAGCAGGGCTGCATCTCCGCGGATAACGGTCACCTTGTCAGCTATGGCCAGTCTAGCGGGTGCCATTCTGGGCGGCCAGGCAGTTTCGCGTGCAATCACAGGGCTGATCCGGATTCCAGCTTCAGACAGCCGGCTGCTTCCCATTCTCTTGGCAGCTGTCCTGGGTGCGTTGACCTGGAATTTTCTGACCTGGCGGCTGGGACTGCCTTCCAGTTCCACTCATGCCCTGACTGGTGGCTGTGTCGGAGCCGGTCTGGCTTTTGCCGGCCCTGACAGCATCCACTGGCTCGGTGGACTGAAAGCAGCCGACCCTTCGCTGACCCGGAGCGTCGCCGGGGTTTTTATTGCCCTGATATTATCTCCGCTGATTGGTTTTGTGGTAGCCTTTTTCCTGGAGAAAGCCAGCAAACATCTATTGGCCAGCGCACACTATTCCCTCAACCACTGGCTCAATCGGGCCCAGATGCCCCTGATGCTGCTGCTTTCATTCGGTCATGGCAGCAACGATGCCCAGAAAATTTCGGGTATCCTGGCTCTGGCAGGTCTAGCTTCCAGTGTTTCTTTGACCATTTCAGACACGTGGCAACTGGCGGCAGTCGGACTGGCCATTTTCTTTGGCACCTTATTTGGCAGCTGGCCAATCATCCGGACCCTCAGCCGCGGGATTTTCCAGGTCCGGCCGATCAACGGATTCAATGCTCAATTGGCTGCAGCAGGCTCATTGCTGGTGGCAACTTTTCTCGGTGCACCGGTTTCGACGTCACACGTCGTTATCGGCAGCGTCATGGGTACTGGGGCAGCAGTCCGCTTCAAGGCTGTCAATTGGCAAGTTGCAAAAGGGATTCTCGCAGCCTGGGTGGTCACGGTTCCAGCTTCAGCCCTGGTTTCGGCGGGCGTGGCTGGACTTTTCCGCCTGGCCTGGACTATTTTGGCGTGTTAGGAGGGATTTAACCAATGGACAACTTGCTGGACCGGGTTTTTCCACCCAAATATGATTTTTATGCCATGCTCAATCAGCAGGCGCGTTTGAATGCCCAGGGTGTGGAGGCTTTATTCAATTGGCTCAGAGACGCATCGGCCATGGAAAGCAGTGCCCTGCAGCAGGAGTTCAAAGTCGCTGATGAAATACGCATGGATCTCGAGCAAAAGCTGGTCGATGCCTTTACGACGCCATTCGACCGAGGCGATATCTATTCCATTTCGATCGGCATGAACAAAGTCATCGAATATGCCGAATCGACCCTGCTTTCCATGCAGGCTTATGACATGGCGGCCAATCCGGTCATCATTGGTATGGTCGCAATCCTCAAGGAAGGGACCGACCAGTTTGCAGCAGCAGTCTCCTGCCTGAAAGCCGATCCTGTCCAGACGGAAAGTTTCATCGCCAGGATCCGCCAGACCCATGATCGGATTGAACAGCAATATCGTGACGCCATGTCGGCTGTATTCAAAAGCCAGGACCCGATGGAGGCTTTGCGCCAGCGCGAGGTGTACCATCACATCAAGGATGCTTCAGCCTATCTCGATTCAGCTGTCGACGTCTTGCACAAGATTGTCGTACGACTGACGTGAAACAATGGCCAAGGAGGGAACAGCCATGAAAATCAAGAATTACCGGGTTGAAGGCAGAGAAAAGTTTCAGTTGGCGGATCATGCCACCGACAAGACCAGCGGTAAGAACAAAGGTGTCAAAACCGAGGCCGAGCTGGCGCGCAACATTGCCAAGCTGGTCCAGCTGCAGGACGTTCTTTATGCCCACAACAAGTTTGGTGTTCTGGTGATCCTGCAGGCCATGGACGCTGCCGGCAAGGACGGGGTCATCAAGCACATCATGAGTGGCCTCAATCCCCAGGGGGTCGAGGTGACTCCATTCAAAGTCCCTTCGGCCGAAGAGCTCGACCACGATTATCTCTGGCGCAGCCATGAACATCTGCCGGAACGTGGCACTATTGCGATTTTCAACCGCTCCTATTATGAAGATGTGCTAGTCGTCAAAGTCCATAACCTGGTTGAAAAGCAGAACTTGCCGATTGAGGTGCTCGACAAGGACATCTGGAAAGAACGCTACCGCCAGTTGCGTGATTTCGAGCAATACATGCATGAAAACGGCATCCTCGTGGTCAAGATTTTTCTCCACCTGTCGAAAAATGAACAGGCTCAACGCCTGCTGGAACGGATCGACAACCCAGACAAGAATTGGAAATTCTCCGCTGGCGATTTGCATGAACGTCAATACTGGCAGCAATACCAGGATGCTTACGAAGAAATGATCCGGGAGACAGCAACCGAGCATGCTCCCTGGTACATCGTCCCCGCCGACCGCAAATGGTTTTCGCGCCTGTTGATCTCCGATATCCTGGTCCAGACTCTGGAAAAACTGCCCCTGGCTTATCCGGAACTCGGCGAAGAAGAGAAGGGAAAGCTGGCCGAATATCGCCAGCAGCTGGCAAAGGAATTGGGACTTTGAACTCGGACTTTAACAAAACTGACTTGATTTCTTAACCTTCAAATAGTAGGCCGGCCCTTATACTGGGAAGTGACCATGTATCTGGAGGTGCCCTGAATGAAAGCTCTGAAAGCCTTTGCTTCAGCCGTCTACACACGCTGGCTGTCAGGACACCGCCGTCCTGAAACCACCTATTACATCAGCGGAGGACCGCGCATCCTCGCTTGACAGCCATCATCCAGCACAATTAACCGCGCTCGATCCTTATTCGTGCATTTTTGGCAAGAATCAGCTATACTATCAATTCATGCCAAAAACCACAGGGGGATCCATGATCACAGTTACCAACCTTAGCCTTCGTTTTTCCGACAAAAAACTTTTCGATGACGTCAACGTCAAGTTCACGCCCGGCAACTGCTACGGGGTGATCGGTGCCAACGGCGCTGGCAAGACGACATTTATCCGCATCTTATCCGGCGAAATCGAACCGACCACCGGTTCGGTCACGATTACGCCCGGAGAACGCCTCGCCACCTTGAAGCAGAACCAGTTTGCCTATGATGACTATCCCGCACTGGAAACCGTCATCATGGGCTTTTCGCGCCTCTATGAGATCATGAAGGAAAAAGAGGTGCTCTACGCCAAGGATCCCTTCACGGAAGAAGATGGCCACCTCGCGGCGGATCTTGAACATGAATTCGCCGAATTGAACGGCTGGGATGCCGAGACGGATGCTGAAAAGCTTCTGATGGGCCTGGGTGTCGACAAATCCCTGCACCACAGCCTGATGAAAGACCTCCCCAGTGGTGACAAAGTCAAAGTCCTCCTGGCCCAGTCCTTGTTTGGCAATCCGCACATCCTGCTCCTTGACGAACCGACCAACCATCTCGACTACAAAGCGATCCGCTGGCTGGAGGAATTCCTGATCGATTACCCCAATACGGTCATCGTTGTCTCGCATGATCGCCATTTCCTCAACAAAGTCTGCACCCACATGCTCGACATCGACTTCGGCAAAGCACGCCTTGTCGTTGGCAATTACGATTTCTGGTACGAATCGAGCCAGTTGATGCTGCGCCTGATGAATGACCGCAACAAGAAAAAGGAAGACCGCATCGCCGAGCTGCAAGCTTTCATCACCCGATTTGGATCCAACGCTTCCAAGGCCCGCCAGGCGACCTCGCGCAAGAAAATGCTCGACAAAATCGTCCTCGACGAGATCCGGCCCTCCTCGCGCCGCTACCCATTTATCGGCTTCACACCCGAGCGTGAAGCCGGAAAAGATATCCTGTATGTGGAAAATCTCAGCAAAACGATCAATGGTGAAAAGGTGCTCGATAACATCACGTTCCGCATGAACAAAGGCGATAAAATCGCCATCTTGTCACGCAATGACCTGGCCCGTACGACGCTGTTCCAGATCCTGGCTGGCGAGATCGAGCCCGACAGTGGAACGTTCCGCTGGGGGACGACCACCTCACAAGCCTATCTGCCCAAAGACAACACGGCCTTTTTTGAGAATGTCCGCCTGAACCTGATCGACTGGATCCGCCAGTATTCATCCGACCAGAACGAAAGCTATTGCCGTGGGTTTCTCGGCAAGATGCTCTTTTCTGGTGACGAAGCTCTGAAGGAAGCGTGTGTGCTGTCCGGCGGCGAGAAGATGCGCTGCATGTTTTCCCGAATGATGCTGTCATCGGCCAACATCCTGATCCTGGATGAGCCGACCAACCATCTCGACCTCGAATCGATCACTGCAGTCAACAACGGCCTGGTCGCCTTCAAGGGTTCGCTGCTTTTTGCCTCGCATGACTACACCTTCATCGAGACAATCGCCAACCGGATCATCGAACTGACGCCCGGCGGTGTGGTCGACAGCCACCTGCCGATCGACGAATACCTCGAAGACGAAACGGTCCAGGCCCGGGTGGAAACGATGTACACCCAGGCGCTGGAGCGCGCCAGTGCGTAAATGCGACCTTGCACATGTGCGAAGGAGCAAGAGCCATGGAAAAGCGTTTGAAACGCTATTTGTCAGACTTGGAAACATTACTCAACCAGTCGGCCCTGACTCGAGCCCAGTGCCAGTCTGCAAGAGCTGATTTACTGGTCCAGATCGGGTTTTTTCAGCATGAACGGCTGATTCACCTGATCGTAACGGTCACCTTCGCCATCTTGGCTCTGCTGGCTTTGCTCGGTTTGGCATTGTCCGAAAACATTGGTTTTGCGGCCTTGCTTTTCATGGTATTGGTGCTTTTGTTGCCGTATATCAGGTTTTATTACCTGTTGGAAAAGGGCGTCCAGAAACTATATGATTATTATGATCGGCTTTCCTCTTGCCAAGCCTGACGCAAAACGCCTAATAAATCATCCAAAGTTGGCACAGCCGAAAGATGATGGTTCCTGCTGATCAAAAAATGCGGGACCACAGGGAAATTGATTTCGTAAGCTTCAGCCTGGTCTTTGACAACTTCATCGCGGTAAGCCGACGGGTCGCTCAAGACTGATTCAGCAGCAGCGCGGTCGAGGCCGGCTTGTTCAGCAAGTTCCAGCAAGATGTCAGGATCGCTGATGACCTTGCCGTTCAAAAAGTAAGCCTCATAAATCCGGTGGATCAAACCTTCTTCGTGCCCAACTGTGCGGGCGAAGTGACACAAACGATGTGCATCGTGCGTGTTGGTCGGCTTGACGTCATCAAGGGCAAAAGACAGACCGACCTCATGACCCAGCTGTGCGGTTTTGTGCAGAATTCGCCGGACCTTTTCCGGCGTCATGTTTTCGACTTCATTCAAAACATCGGCTAAGCTTTGACCTGCATAGTCCGGGCGACCGGGATACAATTCAAAACTGCGGCAGACAACTTCCACCTCGTCACGATGTTCAAAAACCAAGAGCGCCTCATCCAGGCGCTTTTTACCAACCATGCAATATGGACAGACAAAATCTGCCCACAATTCGATTTTCATGCCGCACCTCCAGTCTGGGTGTCTATTGACTGAACCATAACAAATAAGCAGCCCGATTTTCGAGTCCCTGGTTACAGTGGTTACACAGGTTCCATCTCCTGAAGATAATCCTGCTAGACTTGTATTATCTCAGTGACCATCATCACACGGAAACTGGGCCCTGTTATTTTCTGGAAACAGCAACTTGCCACAACCCCAATACCTTGTCCGGCAAAAACTGGGCAAGTCCGAAAGGAGGATTTTTGTGACTAGACTGGAAGGCTTTATCGAACACATTGAAAAAGAGGGTGCCGTCATTGCGATGACTGATCGTTCATCCGCCTGCATCTCTGCCAAAGCACTGCCCACCAATGTCCACGAAGGCGACTTCATCGTCGAAGACAGCGAGCAGCACCGCCTGACCGTAGACAGCACCATCACCGAACTGCATCGTCGCGAAATCCGCCGCATGAGTGAGTATTTCTTCGACTAGAAGACCACAAACCCTTGCCATCCAAGCGGATAAAATACCATACGCAAAACCGAAAGCGCAGCTGGAAACGGCAGCGCTTTTGTTTTGCCCAAATGAGGACTTCGTCCCGAATTCGGCACTTCGTCGCCGAAGCTACAACAGAGGCTGCACAAAATGAGACCCCTTCCCTTTTTGTGCAAATAGCTGGAATTGCCAATTAATTGATATGAAGGGTTGCCTTGTCAGGTAAATGATTGTAAAATGTTGCCCGAAGCTGAATCTTCCTGGGGACAGGAGGAGCGGGGGAATTTTCATTGCATCCTGGGGTGAAGCCGCGTCTGCGGCCGGGACTACTCTTTTTCCCGAATCCGTCAACTAACTTCGCAAGCTATCAAAAGAGGAGACCACAACCTGATTCATGATCATACGTAAAACAGCCGCCCTTATTTCTGCTGCCCTTTTTCTGACTTCATTCACGATTATGCCCGCTTTGGCCATCATGGCACAGCCTTCCCAACAATTGACCACTCCGCCGATTGAACCGGAAAAGCCTCAATCGACTATCACCACATCCGTTCAGACCTTTGCCACACCCCGCCGTGAAATCGCGCTGGATGATGCGACACTCGCCGCATGGGTGGTCGATCCTGTTCACCCCAGCGCTGACATAAGCCCAACCCCAAGTCCCACGCCAGCAGTAGCCAAGGCATCTGTCATACCAGCAACCGCGGTATCCCCGACCCCCGAACTGACTGCGCCCGACCTGGCCTCGTCCGAAGAAAGCCTTGACCGCAGTCGTTCTGGCTTGGTCTCGAATGCTGCCGGAGGTGCCATTGTCCGCATGCCTTGGTTTGGCGAGGCCGAATCCGTTTATGCCAAAGGTGACACGGCGACCGTGATTGACTTGGAAACCGGCATTCGCCTGCAAATCCAACGCACCGGCGGGCACAACCATGCTGATGTGGAAGCGATCAACCCTGAAGAAACAGCCAAGCTCTTGCAAGTGGCGGGTGGCGAATGGAACTGGACGCGCCGTCCGATCATCGTTGAAATCGATGGCCAGCGCATTGCAGCTTCCATGACCTGCCGTCCCCATGCCGGACTGGACAGCCAGCCAGCCCTTGAGACGGTCCGCAATCGCAGCGGCGGCTTTGGGACCGGTGTGAATTACGACTCTGTCAAAGGCAATGATATGGATGGCCATTTCGACATCCATTTCTACAAGAGCCGCACCCATGGCACCAACTCGGTTGATAGTCAGCATCAGACTGCGATCCAAGCTGCCTACACATCTGGGCTGTAACACGCCCCTCTCAGATGACGCGAGCGAAAAACCGCACAAAATCTCCATAAACAGCTGCGATAATCCATGTCACCGGGGTTCCCCTGGCGATTTCGCAACAAGGCCGCTTGGGAAGTGCTTGCCCTCGTGGTCTTTTTTCATGTAACGTGGAATAAATGACAACAAACAACAATTTGGCCAAAAAAGAGACCCCGTCTCTTTTTTGGCACGAGGTGGGATTCGATGACCAGACAGACGGTTTTGATTGTGGATGATGAAAAAGGAATTGTCGAGGTCGTGCGCGATTACCTTTTTAACGCTGGCTATCAGGTGATCGAGGCTTACAATGGACGCGACGCGCTGACATTGTTTGACCAGAAGGCCCCTGATCTGGTGGTTCTGGATCTGATGCTGCCGGATATCACGGGTGAGGAAGTCTGCCGCATGATTCGCCGCAAATCCCGGGTGCCGATCATCATGCTCACGGCCAAAGCAGCTGAAGCAGACCTGCTCAAAGGCTTCAATCAGGGTGCAGATGATTATGTCACCAAACCATTCAGCCCGCGCCAGCTCCTGGCCCGCATCCAGGCGATCTTGCGCCGTGTGTCCGACGAAGCCTACACCCTTTCCGACCAGCTGTCTTTCAACCAGGGCGACCTGATCATCGACAGCTTGCGCCATGAAGTGCGCAAAGCCGGTACGGCAGTAGCCCTGACTCCGATCGAGTTCAAGATTCTTGCCTCCCTGGGCAAATATCCGACCAAAGTATTTACCCGCGAGGAGCTGATCACATTGGCTCTGGAGGATGACTATCAGGGCAATGATCGCGTCATCGACAGCCATATCAAGAACATCCGTCAGAAAATCGAAGACGATACCCGCGATCCGCAGTACATCCTGACTGTGCATGGAATCGGCTACAAATTTGGAGGCGGCTGATGAAACCGATCCGCCTCAAAGCCCGCCTGTCCCTGGCCTTTTTCCTGGTCGTCGCGGTCATGTTTGCCGCGATCAGTTTTGCTGCCAATGGACTTTTGGCCAACCAGTTCAAAAATTATGCCATCAACAAGCAAAACCAGCGCATCGAAACGTTTGTCGATGTGTTTGCCAGCCGCTATGTCGATTGGGGCAACCGCTGGGATCCAGCCGGGGTTGAGAGCATCGGGGTCAACGCCCTGAGCGAAGGCTTTCTGATCCGGCTCAAGGACCAGGGTGGAAAGACTCTTTGGGATGCCCAAGTGCATAACCATGGCATGTGCAGCTTGATGCTGGCCAACATTGCCGAACGCATGCAAAGCCAGTTTGACAATTTCCAGGGCGGCTATACCGAGCAGACCCGGGAGCTCATCGTAGCCGGAGAATCCATTGGCTGGGTCGACATCGGCTATTATGGACCCTATTCCTATTCCGAAGTGGACTTGGCTTTTTTGAAACGACTGAACCAGTTGCTGTTGCTGGCGGCGATTCTCTCAATGGCCATTGCAGCCATCCTCGGTCTTTTGATCGCACGCCAGCTGACTGGCCCGATCACCCGGGCGATCCAGACGACACGCCGGATCGCCAGTGGCCATTATACCGACCGCCTTGCGGCCGAAAAAGGGCCACGGGAGCTTTCTGACCTGACCGAATCGATCAACAGCCTGGCCGAATCGCTGGGCCGGCAAGAGACAATGCGCAAGCAGCTGACCAACGACGTTGCCCATGAATTGCGCACGCCACTGGCGGTGCTGCAGAGCCATCTGGAAGCCATGATCGATGGCACTTGGCAAGCCGACCAGAAACGGCTCGAAAGCTGCCATGGTGAGGTCGTGCGCATTTCCAGCCTCGTCAAGGATCTGGAGAAGCTGACCCAGATTGAGCAGGGAAATTTGTCCCTCCAAAAAGAGGCGGTGGATCTGCAGGCCCTGATGCAGCGCATCGACCTCAATTTCCAGCGTGATTTTGCCAGCAAAAACGTGCAATTGAACATCCAGGTGGATCCGGTCGTTATCCAGGGCGACACCGACAAACTGAGCCAGGTCTTCATCAATCTTTTAGCCAATGCCCTGAAATACACCAATCCCGGCGGATCGGTCCGTGTGTTCTCGCACGTGACAGGCAATCAGGTGACAGTCAGTGTCGCAGACACAGGCAACGGCATCGCGCCGGAAGACCTGGTCCAGATTTTCGAGCGCTTTTACCGAGCTGACAAATCCCGGACCCGGGAAACCGGTGGCTCCGGAATCGGCCTGGCAATCGTCAAATCGATCGTTGAAGCCCATGGCGGACTCGTAACAGTTGAGAGCCAGCCAGGACAAGGCAGCGTGTTCCAAGTGACCTTGCCTCTAGATTAAGGACGAGATTCGCAGGCTTATTTTCCAACCAGCCACTTAGCTCCATAAAATCTTCAAATGCAGCCCATATGATAGGACTATCCAACCTTGCATGAGAAATCAGAGAGGACTCCAATCATGGCTGCTCATCCACAAACCATTGTCTTGCATGTCCAAGGCATGACCTGCACGGCCTGTGAACACCACATCGAAAACCAACTCAGCCACATAGCCGGGATCCATGCCGTCAAAGCCTCCTACACCACGGCACAGGTCATGATCCGCTACGATCCGGCTCTGACCAGCGTTCAGCAGATCGCAGCCGAGCTTACACTCATCGACTATCCAGTCGTGAAGGGCGCTGTGTCCAAAGCTGCTGCTCCGTCCCCAAAGTCCCGAAAGCAGACTTTCCACAGACCAGCGGCCCCTTCAGGCCCGGGTCAGCGCGGGCATCTCCTGGGTGTGGCGATCATCCTGGTTGGCGTGTTCCTCATCTTGCGTCGCCTTGGCATAGACAGCTGGTTCACTGTATTTCCCCAGGCAGAAGCGGGCATGGGCTATGGACTCCTGTTTGTCATTGGCCTTTTGACTTCCGTCCATTGCGTGGCTATGTGCGGTGGAATCAATTTATCCCAGTGTCTGCCCCGAATTGCCCAGACTGACGGCTCCGATGCATCCGGGGGATCTGGCTCCAGCAACGCCCGTTGGCAGACCCTCATGCCGAGCCTGCTCTACAACGCGGGACGCGTGGTGTCCTACACCGTGATTGGCGGGCTGGTGGGCGCACTGGGTTCCGTGCTGATCTTACCCGGCCGGGCCAAGGGCCTGATCGCCCTCCTTGCTGGTGTTTTCATGGTCGTCATGGGCCTCAACATGCTGCAGATTTTTCCGTCACTCAGAAAATTCAACCCCCGCATGCCCCGGGCATTGGCCTCACTGATCTACCGGGAAAAGCAGCGCGGCAACAAAGGCCCCTTCACCGTCGGTCTTCTGCATGGCCTGATGCCGTGCGGACCGCTCCAGGCCATGCAGATCTATGCCTTGTCGACTGGCAATCCGCTGGAAGGCGCCTTGTCGATGCTGCTCTTTTCGCTGGGCACGGTCCCGTTGATGTTCGGACTGGGCGCCCTTGGATCACTCCTGAGCCGCCGCTTGACCCAGAAGATGATGCAAGCCAGTGCCATGCTCGTCATCATCCTCGGTGTGTTCATGTTCCAGAATGGCATGGGTCTGTCCGGTGTTTCTGCAACGGCGCTGGCCGGGTCTGTAGCCAGACCGGATGCCGTCAGTTCCCGTACGTCGGAGGCTGGCCAGGCTCAGTTGGTGGAGGGAGTCCAGCTTGTCACAACGGAGCTGAAAAGCAACAGCTATGCGCCGATCACCGTCCAGGCAGGCATACCCGTGCGCTGGACCATCCATGCCGCTGACGGTACGCTCAATGGCTGCAACAATGCGATCGTCATCCCGGCTTATGGCATCGAAAAGGCCTTGGACTTTGGGGACAACGTCATCGAATTCACCCCGGATGAGAGCGGTATTGTGCCTTTTTCCTGTTGGATGGGCATGATCCGAAGCCAGATCACGGTTGTCGAAGGATGAGAAAAACGGTGCAAAATCAACTTTATATCTGTGGAAAACCATTACGAATCGTTAGAAAGTGATTCGGAAAAATGGATCTGCATAGATTTTAATACTGGAAAAGTGAATAAAGATGATTTAGATTATGCAAAACGGTTATGAGTGGATCTAAGATATCGCACAATATAGATAAAATATCCCAACAATCTCGTTTTAGTTAATGAATAATGCCAATTATTCCGTGTGTGATCAATCCGGTATTATTCAATATGCAAGAAGATGTTTTTAATATTGCAAAAACGATCAAAAGACTCTTGCGCTGAAACGACCTTCGTGCTATCCTTGCATACAAAGAAAGAAGATGGCGAAGATGTTGACTAAAGGACAAACCGAAGCGAAGCTCAGCGAGGCTGTCAGCCGGTTCGAGATCGAGTTCATGGGTCGTGGACCCAAGCAGATCCGCACCCTGATTGTCCAAGACCTGATTATTATCAGACTCAAGGGTTTTTTAAGCCAGTCCGAACAACTGCTGGCAGAAAACAACCAGGGAGTTGAACTGCTGAAAAAAGTCCGGACCACATTGTTTGAGACCTCGAAAAGTTACCTCGAGACCTTCATCAGGGAAGTCGTGGATGTCGATATCATCAGCATCCATTCGGACGTCAGCACCCGCACAGCCGAGAAGATCATCGTGCTCACATTGCGTGAAAACCTCGAGGAACAGCTGATCCGCAGCTAAGCTGCTCGCTCTAGCCCACATAAGACCGGAAGACGCTCCGAACCGTTATTGACGTGTCGTGAGGTAAGCCAATACCAAATCCTGCATCAGGATGACGTATTGGCTTTTATATTGCAAGAAACGAGGAACAGGACCATGCCGCACATTCAACTGGAAAAATTGGAGCAATTCTCTTTGCCCGCCGATCTGCGCTCGATTCTGACGCAAGGCAAAATGATTTTCATGCCCGAAACCCGCAGCGAACTGCTGGAAAAAGCTCTGGGTGGACCGGACTCGACTGTGTTCGAAGTCGCTTATGACGTCCCGGGACAGGGGCAAGTGGTCGAAGTGACAGTCGCCCGGGCTAAAAACGGGGCGGTGGTCAATTACCTCGATCCCTACATGCGTCGCCGCGATCCGGATTGCATGGTCATCGCCGACGATGGACCGACCGATAAACAACGCTTTTCCGAGCGTTACCAGACCGATTTTTCTGACCTGCGCAGCCAGACCTTTGCCTGGCTGGCCCAGCAGGACCTCATCCTGATGCCGTTCATGGCAGGAGACCCCAGCATGGGGTATCCCGCGCTCCTTGTGGCGCCAGATAATGCCGGCTTCTTTGCCGGAGGGCTTCTTGATTTGCAGGGATTCATCCCGCAAAGCGAGCTGGACCATCGTTTCGCCCCCCGAGCGATTCTTTATCTGGCGCCCACCTTCCGTCACACCCATTTCGATGGCCGTCAAATGGTGGTTCACAACCGCACGGACGACGTGTATGAAATGTTTGCCTATAATCTGTATCCCGGACCGAGTGCCAAGAAGGGTGTCTATGGCATGCTGCTGAATCTCGGCGAGCAGGAAGGCTGGGTCACCGTCCATGGTTCAACCGTCCAGGTGATCACACCTTATGACAATGTCTTTACCCTGATGCACGAAGGTGCCAGCGGCGGTGGAAAAAGTGAGATGATTGAGGAAATCCATCGTGAACACGACGGCCGGATCTTGCTGTCAAAAAATCTGGTCAGTCAGGAAAAGTACTACCTCGATTTGATCGAAACATGCGACCTGCGTCCGGTAACCGATGATATGGCGCTGTGTCATCCATCCCTGCAGAATGATAGTCACAAGCTGGTGGTCAAAGATGCTGAAGATGGTTGGTTCCTGCGCACCAATCACATCAAGACCTACGGCACCGATCCCTATCTGGAGCGACTGTGCGTTCACCCGCCAGAACCGTTGATCTTCCTCAATTACCATACGGTTCCGGAATCAACCTGCCTGATCTGGGAGCACATCGAAGATGCCCCGGGCAAGTCATGCCCCAACCCGCGCGTGATCATGCCGCGCCACTTTGTACCTGGCATCGTCAGCGAACCGGTTGAAATCGATGTTCGCAGCTTTGGCGTCCGCACGCCACCTTGCACCCGCGAGCAGCCCTCCTACGGTATCATTGGTCTGTTCCACATTCTGCCGCCCGCCCTGGCCTGGCTCTGGCGCCTCGTCGCCCCGCGTGGTCATGATAACCCCAGCGTCATCGATTCCGAGGGCATGAGCAGCGAAGGCGTCGGCTCCTACTGGCCCTTTGCCACTGGCAAAATAGTTGACCAGGCCAATCTGCTCCTGAAGCAGATTGTCGAGACAGGCAACACGCGCTACATCCTGGTTCCCAACCAGCACATCGGTGCCCATAAAGTAGGCTTCAATCCGCAGTGGATCGCCCGCGAATACCTGGCCCGTCGCGGGGGTGCCAAGTTCCGTGCCGACCAGCTGAGTGAGTCCCGCTGCTCCCTGCTGGGCTATGCGCTCAAGGATATCAAAGTTGAAGGCACTTACCTGGCCCGCGAAATGCTGGAGGTTCACCGCCAGCAGGAGGTCGGCAAAGACGGCTACGACCAGGGCGCAGCGATCCTCGAGGACTTTTTCAAGAAAGAACTGGCGAAATACCTCACACCAGAACTAGACCCGCTGGGTAGAAAAATCATTGAATGCTGCCTGAATGACGGTACCGTGACAGATTACCTTGAACTGATCCCGATGCGGTATTGATCAATCCTCGTTGGGTCAAAGGAGACCATGGCAAAATCTCAAAGCCTCAGCAATCAAAGACTTGAGCAGGATCTGGCCAATTACCAGACCAGGGCCTGGCACGTGAACCTCCCCGGCAAGGACTACACCGTCCGGCCGGAGGATCTTGTGCCGGCTTTGGCTGGCGTCATCGGCAAAATAGCCCTGGTGGCAGCCTTTGCTGTTGCCTGGAAAGATGGCCTCGGGATTGAGTCTCCTGATTTTGTCACGGAAAATGTCCGTCTGGAGCTTTTTATCGCCAGCATACTGGCGATCCTTTTCTCGGCAATTTTCCATCCCCGTCTCGGACCGCCAGGGACCCTTGCGCCCCTGATCCCGCTTGTGCCTGCCATGGCAGCAGCCGGCGTCCATCCGTTGGCTTTCGGGCTGTTGCTGGGTGTTGCAGGGATAGCCCTGGCTGCATCCGGATCCTTTTCCAGAATCATGACTTTAACCGGTCCAGGGACGAAAAGCGGGATCTTGCTCTTGTTTGGCCTGATGGGGACGGTCAGCGCCTTGCACTCCCTTTGGACCTGGAGCCAATCCAATTCAGCCAAGCCAGCCACGATTGTCATTCTGAGCCTGGGGATTCTTCTGGTCGCTGTCCTGCATCATTTCAAAATACGCTGGCTGGTGATTCCGGGCCTCGCTGCCTTGGCCCTGCTTCTAGCCTGGCTGTTCGGAATATTTCCTTCATTGAATACCGGACCTGGTTTGCCCATCCTCAACCCTGGACAGTGGTGGCTGGAAAAATGGGGTCTGGGCTGGCCAGACTCTGTCGCCGAATGGATCAAGCCCTTGCCCTTTGTCTTGCTGGCGATTGTGATGTGGCCGACCGATGCCCTGGCCATTCAGACCATTCTGGAAAACAACTACGGCCCTGCAGGCCGACGGGCCACCTTCTTGCTGAATCCAACTTATTTGCTGGTATCAGTCCGCAACATCATCGGTGCCCTGCTCGGCGGAGCCCAGACAGCGGCCATCTGGCGCAGTTTCATGATCCCGATCGGTGTCGTGCGCCGGCCGATCGGTGCCAGTGCCCTGTTTCTCGGCCTGCTTGGTCTACTGGCCAGCTTTTTGGGCGCCCCACTCGACTTTGCTGTTTTCCCTTTGTTGCTGTGGCCGGTTCTCATTTTTGGCGTTTACCTGCCCATGATGGAAAACGGCATCCGGTCTCTGGGCATCAACAAACGCGCGATTCCCGTGGCGCTCGCCTGCCTGGTCGCCGGATGGGTATTCCAGCCAGTTGTAGGCTGGATCGTGGGCCTGGTCTGGGAAAAACTGCAAATAGTTCTAGAGCAAAGGCAAAGCAGATAATCAAGCTCATAATTCGTGTGGATGGAGTGAACTGCAAATGAACCCAATCGTTTCTTTAAGCAAGAGCGAGGCACGTGTGGGCGTAGTCATGGGGAGTGATTCAGATTTTCCGACTTTGGAAAGTGCTCTGGATGTGCTCAGGGAAAAAGGCATCCCATTCGAAGTCCACATTGTTTCAGCTCACCGGACTCCGGGCAGACTCTATGATTATGCCACGCAGGCAGCCGACCGAGGACTGCAGGTGATCATCGCAGCAGCCGGTGGCGCCGCCCATTTGCCGGGCATGGTTGCCTCGCTGACTGTCTTGCCTGTCATCGGTGTCCCGGTCAAAACCAGAACGCTCGAAGGATACGATTCCCTGCTTTCCATCCTGCAAATGCCGGCAGGCGTTCCTGTGGCCACAGTTGCTGTCGGAGATGGCCGTTCAGCCGGCGAAATTGCCGTCCGGATCATCGGGATCAGCGCGATCTGACTTCCAACTCTCCGTCATACGTCAGGATTGCCCGGTACAGGTCGGGCCGGCGATCGCGGTAGATGCCCCAGCCGGCACGCATGGCCGCCAGTTCATCCCGGTCAAATTCGGCTGTCAGGATACCTTCGCTGCTGCGATCGGCCTCAGTGATCAGCTGGCCTTGTGGTCCAGCGATGAACGATGAACCATAGAAGGTGATCGTCGAATCTTCATCCGTCTCGGGTCCGATGCGGTTGGAAGCGACCACCGGTATGAGATTGGCTGCGGCATGGCCGCGCATGCACATCTGCCAGTGATCCTTGGAATCGATCGAAGGATCATTCGGCTCGGAACCGATCGCAGTTGGGTAGAAGAGGAGCTCGGCGCCCATCAGGGCCAGGCAGCGGGCGGTTTCCGGATACCATTGGTCCCAGCAGATCCCGATACCAATCGTCGCATAACGAGTCGACCAGACTTTGAAACCCGTATCCCCTGGATTGAAATAGAATTTTTCCTCGTAGCCTGGCCCGTCCGGGATATGGCTCTTGCGGTAGATGCCCAAGATTGTGCCATCAGCGTCAATCACCGCGATCGAATTGTAGCGGGCATTGTTACGCCGCTCGTAGAAACTGACCGGCAGAACGACGGCCAATTCTCTGGCCACAGCCTGAAAATGCTGGATGGCCCGGTTTTCTGCGGCCGGCAGGGCCAGGTCATAGTATTCTGGTTTTTCCTTCTGGCAGAAATAGGGCGTCTCAAAAAGTTCCTGCAAGAGGATGATCTGGGCACCTTCACTGGCAGCCTGGCGGACAAGCTTCTCGGCTCTGGCTATGTTTTGCTCGACGGACCAGCTGCAGCTCATCTGGGTGGCTGCGACTTTGACTTTTTTCATACGGTTTCCTCCGGCATTTGCTGAGTGGTGCAATGGACATTGCCGCCCTCCGGGATGATCGGCATCCCGTCGATCCGGCGGATCCGGCGCTCGGGGTAGAGCCCGTGCAGGATGGCAGCCGCCTGCTCGTCTGTTTCGGTTGCTGCACCACCAAAGACAGGCAGGATGATCCCGCCATTGACGAAATAGAAATTGAGATAGCTCAGTGTCAGCCGCTTGCTCCGGTACTCTGCGCGCGGCGGCTGCGGGATTTTCACGATCTCGAGATTACGCCCGCGGGCATCCGTAGCAGCCTCCAGAAGTGCCAGGTTTTCCTGGGTGATGGTGTAATTATCATCCTCAGGATCGTCGCAGACCTGGATCAGG
>SABL01000226.1 GCA_009928985.1 Clostridia bacterium | reverse complement strand
GTCAGCGGTCACCGTGTTGTCGAGGTCGCCGTCACCGCCGCCATTCGTATCGATTTCGGCCTGCGTGACGGTATGGCTGCCGCTGTAAGTCCAGGCTTCACCAACGTCGAGGATGCCATCCATGCCGATGTCACCGCTGATATAGGTCGGACCAGCCGTGCAATTCGGGTCATTGACTGTGATACCCGTCAGGCTGACATTGCCAGCATTGGTGACCACAAAGGTGTAAGGCACGATCTGGCCAGCCGTCGTGATCAAGGTCGTCGTACTGGTTTTTTCGACACCCAGATCAGAGTCATAGCCAATGTTGATAAAATGATCATCGGTATCCGGGGCTGTTTCATTCGAGTCAGCGGTCACGGTGTTGTCGAGGTCGCCGTCACCACCGCCGTTACTGTCAATCTCAGCCTGCGTAACCGTGTGGCTGCCAGTGAAGATCCAGATTTCAGTGACTTCCATCTTGCCATTGGCATTTAGATCGCCAACATCCAGGACGGGGGCGCTGTCACAATTCGGGTCACTGACCGTAATACCGCTGAGGGTCATGTTGCCCGTGTTGTAAACCGTGAAAGTGTACGGCACGACTTGCCCCGCGTGATCGATCAGGATGGTTGAGCTGTCCTTGACCACGTTAAGAGCCGGGTTCTGGTCGATTGCGATTGCATGAACATCGGTATCCGGTCCAGTTTCGATCGAATCGGCTGTTACCATGTTGTCAAGGTCGCCATCGCCGCCGCCATTGCCATCGATTTCAGCCTGCGTGACGGTGTGGTTTCCAGTATAGGTCCAGCTTTCGCCGACATCGAGTTTGCTGTTGGCATTGGTATCCCCGCTGGCATAGGCTGGAGCTGGGCTGACATTCGGATCAGAGACCGTGATGCCGGTCAACGTGATGTTGCCGTTATTCGTAACCACAAAGCTGTAGGGCACAATCTGGCCAGCATGATCGATCAGGGTCGTCGTACTGCTCTTGACCACATTCAAAGCCGGATTGTACAGGATCGAAATATCATGATCATCGGTATCCGGGTCAGTCTGGGCGGAGTCAGCGGTTACGGTATTATCGAGATCACCATCACCGCCACCTTGACTGTCCATTTCGGCCTGAGTCACGGTATGGCTGCCGATATAAGTCCAGGATTCGCCGACGTCCAGAATGCCATCAAGGCCGATGTCGCCACTGTTATAGGTTGGGCCTAAGGTGCAATTCGGGTCCGTGACGGAGATATCGGTCAACGTGACATTGCCGGTATTGGTAACCACGAACGTATAAGGAACAACTTGCCCTGCTTCAGTGATCAACGTTGTGGGGCTGCTTTTGACCACATTCAATGCCGGACCCTGGCGGATCGGAATCGCCAAGTCATCTGTGACCGGAGCGGTTTCGTTTGAATCTGCCGTGACGGTGTTGTCGAGGTCGCCGTCGCCACCGCCATTGTTATTGATCTCAATCTGGAGGACCGTGTGGCTGCCGGTGTAAGTCCAGGTTTCCGTCAGATCGAGTTTGCCATCACCATTCGTGTCGCCACTGAAAAAAGCGGGGGCAGTATCGCAGTTCGGGTCGCTGACGGTGATGCCAGTCAGCGTCATGTTGCCGGTGTTCGTGACCACAAAGTTATAGGGCACAATCTGGCCGGCTTCCGTGATCAGGGTCGTGGTGCTGCTCTTTTCTACCTTCAGGCCGGGGTTCTGATCGATCGGGATCGCCAGATCGTCGGTCACGGCATCTGTCTCATTGGAGTCAGCTGTGACGGTGTTGTCGAGGTCGCCGTCGCCGTCGCCATCGCTGTCGATTTCTGCCTGCGTGACGGTGTGGCTGCCCGTGTAGGTCCAGGTTTCTGTCAGGTCGAACTTGCTGTTGCCATTTGTGTCGCCGCTGACATAGGATGGTGCAGGGCTGACGTTCGGGTCACTGACGGTGATGCCTGTCAATGTCACGTTGCCAGTATTCGTGACCACGAAGGTGTAGGGCACAACCTGTCCAGCATGGTCGACCAGGGTCGTTGTACTGCTCTTTTCGACAGAGAGGCCTGGATTGCGACTGATCGGAATCGCCAGATCATCGGTCACGGCATCTGTCTCATTGGAGTCAGCTGTCACGATGTTGTCGAGGTCGCCGTCGCCACCACCATTGCTGTCAATTTCTGCCTGGGTGACGGTGTGGCTGCCGGTGTAGGTCCAGGTTTCAGTCAGGTCAAGTTTGCCATTGCTATTCGTGTCGCCGCTGACATAGGCTGGTGCAGGGCTGACGTTCGAGTCACTGACGGTGATGCCTGTCAGGACCACATTACCGGTGTTCGTAACTACGAAGGAATATGGGACAATTTGTCCGGAATGGTCGATCAGGGTCGTTGTGCTCGATTTTTCGACACTCAGTGCGGGATTTTCGAAGAAGTTGCCGAAATCAATCGAACTTGCAGAAGGATTTTCTGCATCGAGGGTGATCACCCAGTCGATGGGATCACCGGATGAATCATGTGGATAGGTCTGAGTGTATCCCGTCCGACTTTCCTCGGAAATCACCCATACAGCATAGGA
>SABL01000225.1 GCA_009928985.1 Clostridia bacterium | reverse complement strand
GGCCTTTTGAGCTATGATTACATCCTGCAGTCGACTGCTGCCCTCGATAACCAGGAACTGGCCTCCATCCTCATGCCGGCTGCTGACGCAGAAGGCTGGATCCCCCTGGTCAGTGGCACAACCCTGCCTGCGTCTGTTTTGGCCGAAGGTTTTCGCGGGACCCTGTTCCTGCGGGTCATCGACCAGGCAGGCAATGCCACCGTGGCTCAGAGCGACGGCATCATCGTCGAAGACACCAAGCCCGCGTTGACTTACGCGTTGACCTCCGAGCTGCCTGTGGGTCGGGAATGGTTCTCGGAAAATCCAACGCTCTCCCTGTCTGCCAGCGACTTGGACCAGGACCAGATCGCAGCCGGCCTGTCCTCGATCACCATCCAAGAGAAAAAAGGCGGCCAGATCGTCCGGTCAACGGCTGTTTACCAGAATGCGAACGGTGAATTCAAGACCTCGTTCGAGATTTCGCATACGACCGCGACCCAAGGTCAATTCGAGACATTCGCCGTTGTCCGGGACCGGGCTGGCAATGAAACCACCAGTGCGCCCATCGCGCTCAAGGTCGATGCACTCGATCCCGTGCTGACAGTTGGCCTTGCCACCTTTGACGGGACTTACATCAGCGACTCCTGGACCAACAAGACCGTGACCGCCACCCTGGCAGCATCCGGATACAGCTCAAGCATCAGTTATGCCTACTCCGAGGATGGCGGGACCAACTGGATTCCCCTTGCGGGCAACACGTTCGTCGTCCGGGATGACTACAATGAGACCATCCGCTTCAGGGCGGAATCCCTGAGCGGCCGTACCAACGAAACGACTGTTGTGATCAAGGTGCAAAAAAGCATGCCCACCTCCTTGCCGGGATTCCTGAATCCCGAAGGTGTGCCGATTTTCACCCTGGTGGCCAGTGGAACAGCCAATCTTTATGGCTGGCGCAATCAGGCGTTCACCCTCAACCTGACAGCCCCCTATCGGATCAAGCGAATCAAGAGCAATGGCCAGGAGCGTGAACAAGCACCCCTGACGGTGCATTACACTATGGAAAAGCAGGATTCTCAGGGCCAATACCAGATCATCAGCGAAAAAAGCGGCTTGACCGAGGGCAGTGCGACTGCCAGTCCTTTACAGGTTGAGATCCAGGATGATGGCCTTTACAGATACACCCTGTATGGCCGTGATGCAGCCAGCAATCAGACAAACAGCTATACGGTCACCTATAAATTGGACTCGACGGCACCGACTTCTGGCCAAGTCTATTCCCAGAACGTGGGGATCACCTCACTTCTGAATGCCCTGACTTTTGGTCTGTTCTACAAAACAGATATCCGCTTGCAAGCGACAGCAGATTTCAACATCAGTGGCAAGCAGAAGGCCGAATACTTGCGGGTGCCAGTTGATTCACTCGCCCAGCTTGAAAACCTGCAAGCCTTGACCACGATCGAGGAAGGCGCTGCCTACCTGAATGGTGCGACCTGGCAGACGATCACCAATAACGACGCGGTTTTCTATGACACAGAAGAATTCATCGGCTTGTATTTCGTTCGCATGACTGACAACGCCGGCAATTCGTCGATCATCAATTCCAACGGTGTCGTGATAGACCTGATCAATCCAGTCCAGCCGGATGTCAGCCTTTCTGGCAGCAAGGTCACGACAGATCCGGCACAACAGGATTCTTTCAGTCCATTGGTCCCCGGCGAATGGTACCAGAGTGTCCGACTTGACTACCAGACCCAGGACATCCTGGCTGGTATCAAACAGATTGACATCTACCACCGCTATTATGACGGCAGATCAACCATCCTGCGCCAGCGGCTCACCCATGCGGAACTGGCAGAGATCAAAAATGACCTGGGCTTTTACAACCAGCCCTACACGGGTGAGTATTTCACCACGGAAAACGGCAGTTACCAGGTCGAAATCCGTGTCTATGACGAGGCTGGTGGCTATTCGACCTATTATTCACCGCGCCTTTATGTCGACAACGCGCGACCCATCCTGTCGGTAACCAAAACCCTGGCCGATGGAACCGACTGGCAGGATGATACCTGGACTAGACAGACAGCGACCTTCACATTGGCAGCATCAGCTGAAGGCGGGGGTACCCTGGCCGCACCAGTCACCTATTGGTGCCAGATCAACGGAGGCAGCTGGCAGCAGATCTTTGAGTCAGCCCAGGGCAGCAACCTCTATCGTGTTGTCATCGCCAATGACACCCACGCGATCTACCGCTTCCGGGTCCTGTCCGGCACGGTGACTGCCCCCGTCTGGACCGTGTACGAAGCGGGCAGGTTGCCCGGCCAGGACGGACTCACGCAGTCGGATCTGGCGCTGGCCAATACCGTGAAAGTCCAGAAAACCCCACCGCGGAATTTCAGCGATGCTGACTTTGCGATTTTCAAGTATGTGGCCGACCCTCTGGCCGAAGACGCAGTCTTGACCTTGTCTATCCAGGATCCTAATTCCCAGGACAGCTGGTACAACCAGGACTTGACTGTCCAAGTCAATTTGCCACGGCCAACAGATCAGGGACATCCTCATGCACCCATGAGCACAACCTACACGC
>SABL01000224.1 GCA_009928985.1 Clostridia bacterium | reverse complement strand
CAATCAGGACTTTCTTGAACATAAGGCTCAGCCTCCGATCACGCAGATGATATCAGCTGAAACAGCCAGGTCATCATTGACCGTCGCCTTGCCGGTGGCAAATCCGACATTACCACGCATCCGGGTCAAAGTGACTTCGAGGCGCAACCGGTCGCCCGGGACGACCTGGCGCTTGAACCGGACTTTGTCGATGCCGCCAAAAAAGGCAATCTTGCCACGGAATTCGTCTTTGGAGAGGATGCTGATCGCCCCGGCCTGGGCCAGTGCTTCAACGATCAGGACCCCAGGCATGACCGGATAACTGGGAAAATGGCCGCGGAAGAAATCTTCTTCACCGGTCACATTCTTGTAGCAGACGATCGTGTCGCCTTCCATGCTTTCGACTTCATCGACGAGGATGAACGGTTCGCGGTGCGGGATGATCTGCTTGATTTCTTCCTGGTTCATCAACATGGCTTACAAGCCTCCAATCCGGAACAGGGGCTGGCCGTATTCGACGCGCTGGCCGTTTTCGACCAGGATGTCGAGAATGATGCCAGACCAGGGGCTGGTGACCTCATTCATCAGCTTCATCGCTTCAATGATGCACAGTGGCGCACCTTTTTCGACGGACGAACCAACTCTGATGAACGGATCGCTGTCCGGGGAAGGGGCTGCATAATAAATACCGACCACCGGACTGGTGACCAGCTGGCCGACGGGTTCAGCCGGTTCCACTTCTTCTGCGGCTGCAGCCGGAGCTGCCACAGGAGCAGACACAGGTGCACCGGCGTGTGCACCCAGATGGCTCAGGGCCTGGAGCAGGGCGGCAGAATCCGCATGCGATTCACCCAGCACGGGGGCCAGGGCTGGTTTGCGCTCGAGGCGGATTTTTTCTGATTCTGTGGACCATTCAAACTCGGTCAGGCCTGTCTGGGCCATGGTTTCCATCAATTTGCGGATGTCTGAGACATTCATGTGTTATTGTCCCTCCCATTTCTTGATGCACAAAGTGCCATTGTGGCCGCCAAAACCGAGTGAATTGCTCAGGACGTAGCGGACGGTCGCTTTACGGGCCTGATTGGGAACATAGTCAAGGTCGCAATCCGGATCGGGCTGTGCATAGCCGATCGTTGGCGGAATGATGTCATCGCGGGTCGCGAGGGCAGAAGCGATCGCTTCGACGGCACCGGCTGCGCCGAGCAAATGGCCGGTCATCGACTTGGTCGAGCTGATTGCTACCGTCCGGGCCGCATCACCCAGGGCCTTTTTGATCGCGATGGTTTCGTATTTGTCATTCAAGGGAGTGCTGGTACCGTGGGCATTGATGTAGTCCACTGCGGACGGTTCGATGCCAGCTTCCTGCATCGCCAGCTTCATCGCCATCGCAGCACCTTCGCCGTCCGGATCCGGGCTGGTGATATGATAGGCATCCGCTGTCGCACCGTAGCCGGCCAGTTCGGCGATGATGTTCGCACCGCGGGCCTGGGCCGTCTCAAGGCTCTCCAAGACCACGATGGCGCCACCTTCACCAATGACAAAACCGCTGCGACGGGCATCAAAAGGCACCGATGCCACCTTGGGGTCAGTCTCCCGGGTCAGGGCCGTCATGTTGTTGAAGCCAGCCAGGGCAATCCGGGTGATCGGGGCTTCGGCACCACCGGCGATGCAGGCATCGAGATGGCCGTACTTGATGGCCCGGAAGGCTTCGCCAATCGCATGCGTGGCGGTTGCGCAGGCAGTGACCACGGAATAATTGGCACCCTTGGCCCCATAAACCATCGAAATTTTACCGGCAGCCATGTTGGAAATCATCATTGGAATAAAAAGCGGTGAAATCCGCGCCGCGCCACCGGAATAGAGCTTGGCGTATTCGGTTTCCAGCGTTTCGAGACCACCGACGCCACTGCCGACAATCGTGCCGACCCGGTAGGGATCCATCGCAGCGATATCGAGGCCGCTCATTTTCATGGCTTCATCAGCCGCAGCCAGCGCGAACTGGGTGAAGTGGTCCATTCGGCGGGCTTCTTTGCGGTCCATGTATTTCAAAGGATCAAATCCTTTGACCTGGGCGCCGACAGCCACTTCCTGACCGGTCAGGTCGATGTTTTCTAAAGGTGCTACACCGGACTGTCCCTGGACCAGTGCGTTCCAGAAGCTTTCTGTATCAAGCCCGACGGGCGAGATGACACCGGTGCCCGTGATGACGACACGGCGGCCCTGCATGATTCCTGTGCTCATTTGGATTCCTCCCTGGGTACGATCTTGTCGATCTATTCTTGTTTACAAACTAAGTCCGCCAGATACCTCGATGACCTGGCCGGTGATGTAGGCTGCTGCATCCGAAGCAAGGAAACTGACGACGCCGGCGATTTCTTCTGCCTTGCCGAACCGGCCGAGGACAATGCGTTCGCGGGCGCCGTCCTTGATCGCATCCGACAGCGACGCGGTCATATCTGTCTCGATAAAACCAGGTGCGACCGCATTGACCGTGATGCCGCGGCTGCCGACCTCCTTGGCCAGCGTCTGGGTCAGCCCGATGACACCGGCCTTGGCTGCAGCGTAGTTGGCCTGACCGGCATTGCC
>SABL01000223.1 GCA_009928985.1 Clostridia bacterium | reverse complement strand
GTCTTCGCTCGGCAGCTGGTTCCGGGTGGTCGTCGGGTCCGTCCAGACCATGATGCGTGAAAAGCGCCTGAAACAGTTCGACCCAGCTCACTTTGGCTGCATCATCGTCGACGAGGCCCACCACTGCATCAGTGACAGCTACCAGCGTGTCCTCAATTACTTTGACCAGGCTAATGTCCTTGGCGTCACCGCGACCCCTGACAGGGGTGATATGCGAAACCTAGGCAGCTACTTTGAATCCCTGGCTTATGAATACACCCTGCCCAAGGCCATCAAAGAAGGGTTCCTGTCGCCGATAAAGGCGCTGACAATCCCACTCAAGCTTGACCTGACCGGAGTTGGCCAGCAGGCCGGAGACTTCAAAGCGGCGGACCTTGGCACAGCTCTGGACCCGTACCTTTACCAGATCGCCGATGAAATGGTCAGGCACTGCCTGGACAGAAAGACTGTCGTATTCCTGCCACTCATCAAGACATCCCAGAAATTCTGCGAGATCCTGCGGTCTAAAGGCTTTGCCGCTGCCGAGGTTAATGGTGAGAGCGACGACCGGTCCCAGATTCTAGCTGACTTTGACGCCGGCCGATACAACGTCCTGTGCAATTCGATGCTTTTAACAGAAGGCTGGGACTGCCCATCAGTCGATTGCATTGTCGTTCTTCGCCCCACTAAGGTCAGAAGCCTTTACAGCCAAATGGTCGGGCGTGGCACCCGGCTGCACCCTGGTAAAGATCATTTGCTGCTGCTGGACTTCCTATGGCACACCGAACGTCACGAGCTTTGTCATCCTGCTCACCTGGTCTGCGAGTCTGGCGAGGTAGCCGACAAGATGACCGAGAACATCGAGCAGGCTGGCGCTGCGGTCGACCTGGAAGAAGCCGAGAAAAAGGCAGCCGAGGATGTCGTGGCAGCCCGCGAGGAAGCACTGGCTAAAAAGCTGCAGGAAATGAAGCATCGCAAGAAAAAGCTTGTGGATCCACTGCAATTCGAGATGTCGATTCAGGCCGAAGACCTGGCTGGATATGTGCCGGCATTCGGTTGGGAGCAGGCACCGCCATCTGACGGCCAGAAGAAGACACTCGAAAAGCTCGGCATCCTGCCAGATGAGATCGACAATGCCGGCAAGGCCGCGTTACTGCTAGATAGGCTGGAAAAGAGACGCACCGAAGGCTTGACCACACCGAAACAGATCAGGTTCCTCGAAAGCCGAGGGTTCCAGCACGTCGGCACCTGGCCGTTCGAGCACGCCAAGCACCTCATCGACAAAATTGCCGCCAATGACTGGCACATCCCGAGAAACATCAACCCGCAGGAATATCACCCACAGCAAAAAGGAGCGTAACCGGCAATGGATCATCAGCTCGACTTGATAGGACTACTTAGCTACATCGATCCTTGCCAGCTGAACTACACAGAATGGGTGAATGTAGGCATGGCCCTCAAGCAGGAAGGTCATACTGCGTCAGATTGGGACAGGTGGTCCAGCAGGGACCAGAGCCGGTACCATCCTGGCGAGTGCTTTCGTAAGTGGGACAGCTTCCAGGGCGGGTCAGGCTCAATCGTCACCGGTGGGACCATTGTCCAGATGGCCAAAGATCACGGCTGGGCGCCAGAGTATGACGAGGGGCACGAGCTTGACTGGGACGACTACATCAGTGCCAAGCCGGACCATGTGATCATCGACAAGAACTGGATCGAGGGCCGGGAAGTATCTGAGCCCGACAAGTGGAACCCGGTGGCCGAGCTGACAAAATACCTGGCAACACTATTTGAATCGACCGAAATCGTCGGGTATGTCACACAGTCCTGGAACAACGATGGCCGTGATGTCCCAACCAAAGGCGCCTATGACCGCACGGCCGGCGAGCTGATCCAGCAGCTGAACAGGTGCAATGGTGATATTGGAGCAGTCCTTGGCGACTACAACCCAAAGGTAGGGGCGTGGATCCGGTTCAATCCGCTCGATGGCAAGGGCGTCATGAATGACAATGTCACAGACTTCCGCTACGCCCTGGTCGAATCCGACACCATGGAGATCGACAAGCAGAACGCCATACTGCGCGAGCTGGAGCTTCCGATTGCCTGCTTGGTTCATTCTGGCAAAAAGTCACTCCATGCCATCGTGAAGGTTGATGCCGCCAACAAGGAAGAATATCGCAAGCGGGTTGACTACCTTTATGCCGTCTGCCAGAAGAATGGACTCAAGATCGACAGCCAGAACAGAAACCCGTCACGTTTGTCTCGTCTCCCTGGTGTCATGCGCGATGGCCAGAAGCAGTTCCTTGTGGATACCAACATCGGCAAAGGCTCCTGGAAGGAATGGCATGAATGGATTGAGGGGGTCAATGACGACCTGCCAGAGCCGGAAAGCTTGACAGCAGTCTGGGACAACCTGCCTGACCTGGCACCGCCACTGATCAGCAATGTCCTGCGCCAGGGCCACAAGATGCTCCTGGCAGGCCCGTCAAAGGCTGGCAAGTCCTATGCCTTGATTGAGCTGTGCTGCGCGATCGCCGAGGGCCGGAACTGGCTGCACTGGAAGAGAGTGCCTGTCCGAGCTGCGGATCCTGT
>SABL01000061.1 GCA_009928985.1 Clostridia bacterium | reverse complement strand
TGCCATCGTTGCCCGTGCCTTGGCCTCCCTGGCCGATTACGCCCAGTGGAAAAACGTCACCGTCCTGATTGAGACCAACGGCGTCTATGCCGATACCAGTCGCCTGAAAGCCCTGCTCGAGACCATCCATCACCCGGCCGTCGGCGTCCTCTGGGACATTCACCACCCCTACCGCTTTTTCGGCGAATCCCCGGAACAAACCTGGGGCGCCATTGGCGACTACGTCCGCTACATCCACATCAAGGACTCAGTCCTGACCAATGGCAAGATCCAGTATCGCATGCTCGGACATGGCGACCTGCCGATCCAGCACACGCTCGATCTGCTCGAAGACCAGGGCTATACCGGATTTGTGTCGCTCGAATGGGTCAAACGCTGGAGCCGCGACCTCGAGGACGCCGCGGTTGTCTTCCCGGCCTTCGCCAACACCCTGCAAACATTCAACCGCACCCGTGCCAGCATTTGTCCGGGCAAAAAGGCCGCAGGCCAGCCTGGTGCTCCGACGGCATCCGCAGCCGGTGAGACCTTGGCCACCACGCGCACCGGCAAAACGCTCTTTGGCCAGGACGAGTGGGTTGACCTCACCCTCGGCCAGCTGATCGAACGCGTCGCCTGCGTGTTCCCCGACCAACCCGCTGTGAAATACACCACGCGCGACTACGCTCGCACTTACCGTGAATTCCTCGACGAAATCGACCGTGTCGCCCGCGGCCTGCTCGCGATCGGCGTGCGGCCCGGTGACCACGTCGCCATCTGGGCCACCAACCACCCCGAATGGCTCCTGACCTTTTTCGCCTGCGCCCGGATCGGCGCCATCCTGGTCACGGTCAATACCTCGTACAAGATCCACGAGGCCGAATACCTGCTGCGCCAGTCTGATACCCACACCCTGATCATGATGGACGGATTCAAGGATGCCGACTACACCGCGATCATCCGCGAGATCTGCCCCGAGCTGGCCACCACCCAGCCCGGCCAGCTGTCCGCCCAGCGCCTGCCGCTCTTGAAAAACATCATCAACTTCACCAGCGCGCAGCCCGGCTGCTTCTCCTGGGCCGATTTGCTCGCGGGCAGCGAGCAGATCCCGGCTGAGCACATCGCCGAGATCGGTCGCACCCTTGACAAGCACGACGTCATCAACATGCAGTACACCTCGGGCACGACCGGTTTCCCGAAGGGGGTCATGCTGACGCATTACAACATCATCAACAACGGCAAATCGATCGGCGACTGCATGAATTTCTCGACCGACGACAAGCTGATCATCACCGTGCCGCTGTTCCATTGCTTCGGCATGGTCCTGGCGACGCTGGCAGCCGTGACCCATGGTACGACCATGGTGCCACTGGAATATTTCCAGGCCGGCAAGGTCCTCGAGGCGATCGATCAGGAACACTGCACCGCCCTGCACGGCGTGCCGACCATGTTCATCGCCCTGCTCGAACACCCCGACTTCGCCACGACCGATTTTTCCCACATGCGCACCGGGATCATGGCCGGCTCGCCCTGCCCGATCAAGGTCATGCAAGAGGTCGTCGACCGCATGCACATGAACGAGATCACGATCGTCTTTGGCCAGACCGAGAGCTCGCCCGGCTGCACCCAGAGCCGCGCCGAAGACCCGATCGAGGTCAAGGTCAGCACCGTCGGCCGCGAACTGCCCGGCATCGAGTGCCGCATCGTCGATCCAGCCACGAACCTGCCCGTCGCTGACGGCGTCGCCGGCGAATTTGTCGCCCGCGGCTACAACATCATGAAGGGCTATTACAAAATGCCGGAGGCCACCGCCGCCGCCATCGACAGCGACGGCTGGCTCCACACCGGCGACCTCGCCGTTCGCGACCAGAGCGGCAACTACCGCATCACCGGCCGGATCAAGGACATGATCATCCGCGGCGGCGAAAACCTCTATCCCAAGGAGATCGAGGATTTCATCTATACCCACCCGGCCGTCAAAGACGTCCAGGTCGTCGGCGTCCCCGACGCCACCTACGGCGAAGAAGCCCTCGCTGTCGTGATCAGGAAAGAAGGCCAGGACGTCACCGAAGACGACATCAAAGCCTACGTCCGCAGCCACATGGCCAAGCACAAAACCCCCCGCTACGTCCGCTTCGTCGACAGCTATCCCATGACTGGCAGCGGCAAGATCCAGAAGTTCAAGATCCGCGAATGGGCGATCGACGCGCTGGGATTGGGAGCGGCCGCTGCAATCGAGACGGCGTGAGGGTGGAGAGGTATCATGACAGTCCATCCATATGGGTTGATCGATCTGTCAATAGGTATGATATGTAATAAATGCACATAAAATATGTTACGATTGACTCGTTGATCGGTGGATCAAAATTATCAGACGGAGTGATGTGCATTTATGGAGCGATTTCAAGACCTCACACATGAACAGAAACAGGATTATGGCTTGCTACTTATACTCATGGGTTTCCTTGGAATCACCCCCCTCTTTGATGCTGGACTAGATCACGATGTCATGTATTGGCTCGTTTTACTTGCGGCCCCAATTCTCCTGATCTTGACCTTTCGAAACAAACCATCCTGGACGATCAGCTGGAAAGATCCTGGACTCTATCTGGTGCTTTTGACCATTTGGGCAGGCGTTAGCTTTTTCTGGAGTATCCACCAACTCCGAACCATGATTGAAGTGATCCAACTATTTTCCTTTGTAATCGCCTTCTTTATCATGCGTAATCTCGACGATGATTTCAAAGCCAAAGCACTGAGGATAGGGACCATCACCGCTGTTGCCCTTGCCCTTTTCGGCATCCTGCAATTCATATTTATCAAGAGTGGCAGGGTCGAGGCCACCTTTCCTCATCCGAACCCGTTTGGTACCTATTTAGCGATGTTTTCACTTTTCTCGATGGGGGTGCAGGTACGCGAAACAAAAGTGGTCAGATTTGGTGCCATTGTGGTGATGTTGACTGCGATCGTGCTTTCAGGTTCCAAGGGCACCTATCTGGCTGTTTTAGCCGCTGCACCACTCATTTATGTCGGCCTGCCCAGGCGCAGCTTGAAAAAGCCTTTATTGCAAACACTCTATTTGACGTTTGCAACGGGAATTTTTGTAGGGATTATATTTTTAATTACACCGCTGATTCAGTCGGCGGTCCCGGCAGGAACCAATTTATTCGAGAAAGTTGCCCGAGTGGGTGCCTTGGAAGGATCCACAACAGACCGGATCGAGTTCTGGCGTGTATCCTTGGAGCTATTGAAAAACCGGCCACTGACTGGCTACGGCTATGGTAGTTTTTTCGCTTCACATTACATTGAATACCAAGTGAACGAAACTTACACGCGATTTGCCCATAACCATTATTTACAGCTGGCAGCTGAGCTGGGCCTACCTGGGATTGGATTGTTCATTACATTTCTCGTGGCAAGTTTGCGACTGACCATTAAACATCTGAAAAATCGCAGCCAAGCCCTGATGTTTTCTGGTGCTTTTGCTGCTTGTGTCGTAT
The DNA here is from genome assembly GCA_009928985.1 of Clostridia bacterium. Classification (GTDB taxonomy): domain Bacteria; phylum Bacillota; class Clostridia; order Saccharofermentanales; family UBA5734; genus UBA5734. Next base: position 9,781 of record SABL01000061.1, on the reverse strand, counting down.
TTCTACTCCACGTTCTGATCGAATTCAGCTGGAGTTTTCCCGCCGTGCCCATTGTGTTTTTCGCCATGGCCGGACTGGTTGTCGGTAAACAGGAAAAGTGTGAAGTTTCGGACCAGCAACCACAAAAAAATCAGCCAGTACGATTAACTTCTGGATTCCTGGCAGTGGGTTTGGTTGTCGCTTTCCTGTTGACGTCTTGGCAGGTCTATTCAAATCTGCTTAATGTAAAGGGTTTGAATGCTTCTAATGAGGGACAACTAGACGAAGGACTTTACTATTTCGAGCTTGCCCATCGCATTTACCCATTCAGCTCACCAAACCGGCGCTTGGCTAGCGAAAATTATTTAAAATTGTATCAAATATCCAAGAATCCTGAAGATTTGAACCAAGCGATTCGATTGGCAAATCAAGCAGTTACACTGGTACCCTTTAATGGAATTGATCACGGCTATCTTGCTGGGCTTTATGTGTCTTCTCAGAACGCAGATCTGGCTGAGCAGCATTATCTTGCAGCGACTCGATATAATGCTTATGACCTTTTATCTTTCATCGATTTCGCCGCATTTTATTTACGTGAATCCCGTGAAGATGATGCCATTAGAGTATTGATGGACGGCTCGAATCGAGTCAATCGGGCGATTGGTTCATTTTCTGACCCGAACGAACGGCTTGCTGCTTATCAGCAAGGGATCGTCATCGACTCTGTGCTAGCGAAAATCTTCACCAAACGAGGCGAGGATGAATTAGCCGATCAACTTCAACAACAGGCAATGAAATTGAAGGATCAATTCGAAGTCGAACGCCTGGAATATGCCAAAATACAAACAGACACAGAGTTTTAAAAACATTCAGGCCTGATGATATTTGACTTGTGCATAGGTTAGGCCAAGAAACAAAACAAAAAACGGGTAGGTGTAAAACATAGTATTGCTGAAAAGTGAATTGACCAGATAAGCGCCAACCGTGCAAAAAAGTCCTATGACAAGCCAGTCCAGTTCCTTCCTGACAACAAGGAAATTGCGGAGATGGGCTATCAACCCCAAGATGTAGAACAGTAGCGCAGGAAAACCAAGGCTGGCTGCGAAATAAATGAATTCATTGTGAGGTCGATCATTATAGGTGACACCGTGTTCAACCATCGCTTGGCCGAGACCATCCGGACCATAACCGATCAGTGGACGCTCAAGTGCCAGTTCAAAACCTGTTGTCCAGAGTAACCAACGTCCAGTCCCTGCTGTTTCAGCTGTAGCATCTCCGCTTGTGATCTTCGCAATATCTTGAACAAATATAGCCGTATCTCTGCTCACACCTTTCAACATGACATTGAAAACGAAGGAGATCATTAAAAAAATCAGGGCAGCAACAATCAGCCGGCGTTTTTGATCCGGTAAGGCCTGCTTGGCTCTGAATGTAATTGCCAGAATCATGCCTCCTACCGCTGCCAAAAATGGGCCAAAAGAATTGTTGATCAGTAAAGATGATACAGCAGCGCAATATGCCAGCAGCCAGAGCCATTGCTCCAGTCGCCGCTCGCGACCTGATGTCAAATACAAGGTCAAATTGATGAATATGGCAAAGAGAAAATAATAAGCAGTATGATTGAACTGCAGGAATATGCCAAAATAGTTTGACCCATACAATTCAGGTCTCCAATTGACTAAATAATGAATTGAGACTATCAGTGAACCGGTTCCGAAAGATGCCAGAAGCAACCTCAACCTTTTCTTGTTTTTGATCATGATCGCACTTGAAAAGATTCCTGCATAAGCGAAATAGGTCAATAAACCTTCTCTGCGGTATGGATCGCCAAAAAAGGCTAATGAAGGATTTATGGCCAAAGCCGTTGAGAACAAACTCCAGATGAGCATCAGGGACAAGCAGTAAACTAATGCCTTTGATAGCAATGGTCGAAAAAGACCTTCTTCATAGTGGTTTTTAATGCCAGCAATGATACCGATAATCAAGCCCAGGTTACCCAGAATCTGCAAAAGTGTCGCCCAATTCGAGGAAAACAAATCCAGTTCAAGTAAAATTGTGAAAGGATCATCTTGCGGGTTCACAATTGATGCAATAACCATGAATATGGGTGATAGACACCAGATAAGAAGTAATCCCAAGGCCATGAGTTCCAGTCCGGGCTCAGAAATAGCTTGTGTCACTTGTTTGATCGTTGTCATTTCAGATAATTCATACCAAATTTGCTGAAAGCGCCTTTTGGAAAAAACAAATCTGTCACGTTTCATTTCTCTATTCTGGTCAGTCATAACTTCGGGAACAACTGTTGCATTCTCATGATTCTCTGGCCGCTGATTCATCTGGATTACCTCATTTGATGCAATTTTTACAATGACATATGTCGATCTTATCAAATGAACAGCTTGATGGGTAGATATTAAATTCAATCTGCATATACTAGGAGTCGTAGCGCTACTTTTCTATTGCTGAGTGCAATATTTTCAGATAAATGAAAAGAGAGAGCGACAGATATTGTGCTCTCTCTTTTGAAAAACAATTGATACAGTGGATTGTATTGATGGACGGATAAGCCCTCCAGACCTCAGATAAACAAATTCGTATCCGACGTCTCGGCTGCACCGAGCATGGTGGCGACGCCACCGATTTCGACGCCGTCGAGCAGTTCTTCCGGCTTGATGCCCATGACGTCCATTGACATCTGGCAGGCGACGATCTTGACACCGTATTCAATCGCCGATTCGATCAGCTCTTCGAGCGAGGCGACGTTTTTCGACTTCATGATCGCCCGCATCATCGCCGTGCCGGCACCGCCCATGTTCATGCGCGACAGGCCGAGTTTCTTGGCACCGGTTGGCAGCATGAAGCCAAACATCTTTTCGATAATGTTTTTCTTGACCGGGACGAATTCGGGACGGCGCAGAACGGTCAGGCCCCAGAAGGTGAAGAACATGGTGACTTTGCGGCCCATGGCAGCAGCGCCCGTGGCGATGATGAATGAGGCCAGGGCTTTGTCGAGGTCGCCGGAGAAGACGATGATCGTCTTGTCATTGCCAGCGCCGACTGCAATGGGTGTGGTGACCGGGCCCCCTTTGGTCAGGGTGACCGTGATCGTGCCACCCTTGGACTCGATGCCCTCGAGCTGGTTGCCCGTGCGTTCGCACCAGACCCCGATGTCCGAGGCAAAGCCCGGGTCAGTCGCTTCGATCACCAGCTGGTCACCGGCGTCGATCTGCTTGACCCCTTCGGCGACCTTGAGGATCGGGCCGGGGCACTGCAAGCCACAGGCATCGACGCGCAGCGTCTTGGCCGGACCTTTGGCCACCACAGCGGCTGGGACCACCAGGTTTTCGCCTTCGCCTTCGACCGGTTCCGGCAAGCCGTACTTGTCTTCGCGCGCAACTTCGGCTGCCTGGTCGAGGCTGACGGTGTGGTAGAGCTTGTAGCCGCCGGTCAGGTTGTAGACCTCATCAAAGCCATGCTGGACCAGGATGCGGTAGGCAATGTAGCCGCGGATGCCGACCTGGCAGAAGACATAGAGCTTGCGGTTTTTCGGGATCTCGGAGAGGCGGCTGCGCAGATCGTCGACTGGGATATTGATCGCACCGGGAATTGAACCGAGTTCGAATTCCTCGGGTGTGCGGACGTCAACCAGGAAATCGACCGCCGTATCGATCTTGCTGACATCATGGAACTGGAAGATCCGCATGTCGCCCTTGATCACGTTGCGGGCGGTGAAGCCGAGCATGTTGACCGGGTCCTTGGCTGAGGAGAAAGGCGGGGCATAGGTCAGTTCGAGCTTTTCGAGGTCTTCGACCGTGGCGCCAAGCCGCTGGGCGGTGGCCAGGACATCGACGCGCTTCTCGACACCATCAAAACCGACAGCCTGGGCGCCGAGAATCATGCCTGAGGCTGGATCGAAGATCAGCTTCAAGGACATCTGGGTGCCGCCCGGATAGTAACCGGCATGGTTCAACGGATGGACATAGACCTTTTCATAAGCGATCTGCTCGCGCTTGAGTTGCTTTTCGTTAAGGCCGGTCGAAGCCGCCGTCATATCGAAGACCTTGAGCACAGCGCTGCCCTGGACGCCTTCGAACGGGATCTGCTTGCCGCAGGCATTGTCGGCGGCGATGCGGCCTTGCTTGTTGGCCGGACCCGCGAGCGGGATCAGGGAAGGATTGTGGCTGACGAAATGCTCGATCTCGATCGCATCACCGACGGCCAGGATGTCCGGGTCTGAGGTGGTCAGGTACTGGTCGACCTTGATGGAGCCAGCAATACCGAGCTCAAGTCCGGCGTCCTTGGCCAGACGGCTGTCCGGGGCGATACCGATCGAGAAAATGACCAGATCAGTGTCGATCGACTTGCCATTGGTCAGCTTGACCGTCAGGCCACCAGATGGATGGGTATGGAACGAGGTCGCACCGGTGTGGAAGAGGAGCTTGAGGCCTTTCTGGCGCATGTGCTGGTGCAGGAAAGCAGCCATGTCCGGGTCGATCGAGGCGACGACCTGGTCGGTGAATTCGACCAGGGTGACATCGACATTGCGTTCCATCAGGTTCTCCGCCATTTCGACGCCGATGAAACCACCGCCGATGACAACGGCACGCTTAGGCTGTTTCGTGTCGACAAATTCGCGGATCTTGAGGGTATCCGGTACTGTGCGCAGGGTGTAGACGCCGGGCAGGTCGATCCCTTCCATCGGCGGACGCTTCGGCTCGGCACCGGGGGAGAGGATCAGCTTGTCATAGGATTCACTGTATGCTTCACCGGTCTTGTGGTTCTTGACCGTGACGGTCTTGGCCGCGCGGTCAATCCGCATGACCTCGGAGAAGATGCGCACTTCCATATTAAAGCGCTGGCGCATGGCCTCCGGAGTCTGGACCAGCAATTTGTCCTTGGTCTTGATCACATCACCGACATAATAGGGCAGGCCGCAGTTGGCATAGGAGATGTATTCGCCTTTTTCAAACAGGATGATCTCGGCCTGTTCATCATTGCGGCGCAGACGGGCTGCTGCGGATGCACCGCCGGCGACACCGCCGACAATCAAAACTTTCATGTTCATACCTCCTGGTCATGCCAAAGCATGATTTCTTTTCTGGCTGGTCGTGTTTGTGGGCAAACGACCACAAACGATTACGGAACGTTCGAACTGAGTGTAACTGTAAGCGTTTGCGGCTACTGTGACGAAATCACACAACGACACAGAAATCTTGCATGACACTTCAATTCTATTCCTAAAAAATCTTGCTGGAAATAGCCACAGGATCTTTTGGGGGAATTGACCCATGTGGTATGCTGGTAGTAACTACAGATTCGGCTTTGGGGGATACGAAGATGCGCTTGGAAATCATGCACCCCGCAGACCAGCTGGTCGCGTTCATGACCCGGATCTATGCCAATCGGCTGACCACCGCTTCCGGCGGCAACTTGTCCATCCTCGATTCCAATGGCCACATCTGGATCACCCCGACCGCCCTGGACAAGGGGATCCTGACCCGGGGGGACATGGTCCAGATTACAGACCAGGGTCCGGTGAATACCCGCGTCGCGCCGTCGAGTGAGCTGCCTTTCCATCAGGCGATCTACAAATCGAGAAACAATATCCGCGCCATCTTGCATGCCCATTCCCCAGCCCTCGTTTCATTCGCTTTGATGCGTGAGCTGCCGGATGTCCGCCTGATGCCGGTGACCCGCATCGTCTGTGGCCCGATTGCGCTGGCCCCCTACGCCCGCATGGGCAGTGAAGAGCTAGGTGACATCCTGGCCGCAGAATTTAAAAAGGGTGTCAATGCTGTGCTCATGGAAAACCATGGTGTCGTCGTTGCGGCCGAGAACATGCAAAAGGCTTACTCGATCTTCGAGACCCTCGAGCTGGCGGCCCGGATCGAGCTTCATGCCCGCCGCCTGGGCAACCCGCGCTCCCTCACTGAGGAGGAGATCGACCTGGCCCGGACCCGCGAGCATACCCGCATGACCGAGCTGACTCCGCGCCCTCGTTCACCGGAGGAGCTCGACTTGCGCCGGGAACTGGCCCGCATGATGCAGCGCGCTGTCGACCAGAAGCTGTTCGCCGCCAATACCGGCACTGTCTCGGCCCGCCTCTCCGATGGCTCTTTCCTGATCTCGCCTTATGGCCGTGACCGGCTTGACGTCGGGGCTGAGGATTTCGTCCTCGTCCGCCGCGGCCTCAAAGAAGCAGGGAAGACCCCCAGCCGGGCCGTTTTCATCCACGAGATGATCTATCACCGCAATCCCACGGTGCAGTCGATTATCAACGCCCAGCCACCCTACCTGATGGCCTTCACCTTGACCGATCTGGAGATCGACGTCCGGTCCATGCCGGAGCCGTATATTCTCTTGCACAACTTGCCGCGCGCCAGCTACGGGTTCAACTACACCCAGCCGCAGCGGACCGCCTCTCTTTTCGGACCGCAGACCCCGGCCATCCTGCTCGAGAACGATGGCGTCATTGTGACTGGCGAAACGATCGCCAAGGCCTATGACCGCCTCGAGGTTGTCGAGTTCATGTCCCGCTCTCTGCTCGAGCTACCCTCCCCAGGCCGCGCCGTCCGTCTGTCGGACGACCAGCTGGCTGACCTCGACACCCACTTCCCGGGCTGAATCCCAGCCGGGACATTTCCTGTTCCACCCGCGCCTGCGATCCAGACACATATTTATTAGCATTAAGATTGACATTAACCCGGTGCAGCCCCGGGATTTTTTACTGTTCGCACAATACTTAAAATCATCACATCACTATTTTGATATAATCGTCAAAAAGCGAAGTTGTAACCTTCCCAAAATGAAAATAAAATTGTACGTTACAATCATGTATGATATAACTAAAGTATCGAGCAAATGATAATATTCCATATTTTACATATATAATTGACAGAAAGCAGAGGAAAAATGCTGACCAACGAACGCAAGTCACTGGGCGAATTACTCATCGAAGCAGGGCTCATCACTGCGGACCAGTTGAATGATGCTCTTGTTGCTCAGCGCGCTTCCGGTAAAAAACTCGGTGAGACCCTGATCGAACTTGGTCTGGTCACAGAGAAGAAAATCCTCGAAGTCCTCGAGTTCCAACTCCAGGTCCCGCTGGTTTCCCTCGGCACCTATGAGATCGACAATGATGCCACCCTCCTGATCAATGAAGCCATGGCCCGCCTCTATCAGATCCTGCCGATCGGCCGTGAGAATGACCAGCTGATCCTGGCCATGGCCGACCCGCTCAATATCCAGGCCATCGACGACGTCCGCCTGTTCACCGGCATGGCGATCAAGCCTGTCATTGCCGTCCCGGCAGAGCTGGTCAGCATGATCGACCGCTATTACAGCCGTGAGGGCGCCGAGAAAGCGGTCGAGGATATCCGCAAGGATTTCAATTTCGAGCAGATCACCGAGCAGGATGCCGACCAGCTGTCGGAGATCAACAATGCCCCGGTCGTCCGCCTGGTCAGCTCGGTCATTGCCCATGCCGTGCGCGCCCGGGCCAGTGACATCCATATCGAACCTTACGATGCCGCCATGCGGATCCGTTTCCGCGTCGACGGCGAGCTGCAGGAGATCATGAAATCGCCCAAGGCAGCCCATCCGGCTGTCGTGACGCGCATCAAGATCATGAGCCGGCTCGATATTGCCGAGAAACGCCTGCCTCAGGACGGCCGCATCGAAATGACTGTCGAAGGCAAGGACATCGACCTGCGTATCTCCGTCTTGCCGACCGTCTATGGCGAGAAGGTCGTCATGCGTATCCTGGGCCGCAGTGATATGCTGTTATCAAAGGCCCAGCTTGGCTTCAATGAGGCCAACATCACCTTGTTCAACAAGATCATCAAAAGCAGCAATGGCATCATCCTGGTCACCGGACCGACCGGCAGTGGCAAGACAACCACCCTGTACGCCGTCCTGCGGGAGCTGAACAAGATCAACCGCAACATCATCACCGTCGAGGATCCGGTCGAGTACCGGCTCGAGGGCATCAACCAGGTCCAGGTCAATGTCAAGGCCGGCCTGACCTTTGCCAATGGCTTGCGCTCGATCCTGCGCCAGGATCCGGACATCATCATGATCGGTGAGATCCGTGATGCCGAGACGGCCCAGATCGCTGTCCGCGCTGCCATCACCGGCCACCTCGTCCTCGCCACCGTCCATACCAATGACACGGCCTCGACCCTGACCCGCCTGATCGACATGGGTGTCGAACCCTACCTCGTCTCCTCCTCGGTCGTTGGCATCACCGCCCAGCGCCTGATGCGCCGCATCTGCAGCAATTGCAAAACGGCCTACACGCCGGACCGGCTCGAAATGGATGTCCTCAAGATCCGCGAGCCCCAGACGCTCTACCGTGGCGCTGGTTGCAGCTCGTGCAACTATACCGGCTACCGCGGCCGGGTGGCGATCCATGAGATCATGCCCGTCAACGCCCAGATCCGTGAGCTGATTGACAAACGGGCCAGCATCGACCACATCCGCAATGTCACCATCCGCCAGGGCACGACCACCCTGCGCGAAAACAGCACCGAACTGGTGCTCAAAGGGGTCTCGACCATCGAAGAACTGCTCAAGGTCACGTACAGCGTCGAGTAAGGCCAGCTGCTTTGCTAATAGATCAGCGCCAGGAGGAAAGACACATGATCCTGCATGAAGCCCTCGCCAAGACCGTCGAAACCATCAGCTCCGACCTGCACATCACCGTTGGCCTGCCCGCGATGATCCGCACCAACACCACCCTGCATCCGTACAATGACGAGGTCCTGAAACCTGAAGACACCGAGAAGATTGTCCGCAGCATCCTGTCCGAGGAACAATTTGCCCGCCTCGAGGATGTCGGCGAGATCGACTTTTCCTATACCATCCCCGGCCTCTCCCGCTTCCGTGTCAATGCCTACAAACAGCGCGGCAGCTACGGCATCGCTTTCCGTGTGATCATGGTCCACATCCCGACCCTCGACGAACTCGGTTTCCCCGAGGTCATGAAAACCATGGCAGAGAAGTCGCGTGGCCTGATCCTGGTCACCGGCCCGACGGGCAGTGGTAAATCGACTACCCTGGCCGCGATGGTCAATCACATCAATACCTTCCGCAATTGCCATGTCATCACCCTGGAAGAGCCGATCGAGTATTTGCACAAGCACGGCAACAGCATGATCAACCAGCGTGAGGTCGGTAGTGACACGAGCTCCTTCGCCTCGGGTTTGCGGGCTGCCTTGCGCGAAGACCCCGATGTCATTCTGGTCGGTGAAATGCGCGATCTCGAGACCATCGCGACCGCGATCACGGCGGCTGAAACCGGCCACCTGGTCATGTCGACGTTGCATACAACCGGTGCTGAAGCGACGATCGACCGTGTGATCGACGTCTTCCCGCCGCACCAGCAGCAGCAGGTGCGCATCCAGCTCTCCTCCGTCCTCGAAGGGGTCATTTCGCAGCTCCTGCTGCCAACCCCGGACGGATCGAAAATGCACGCCGTGCAGGAGATCATGATCGCCACCCCTGCGGTGCGCAACATGATCCGCGATGAAAAGACCAACCAGCTCGGCTCGATCATCCAGACCAGCTCGCGCCTCGGGATGAAATCGCTCGACCAGGCCCTCTCCGAGATGGTCAAGAATGGCATGATCACCACCGAAGAAGCCTACCGCGTCGCTCTGGACAAGACGATGCTCCAGAAATACCTCGCCATCTAAGATAACCGACAGCAAGCAGGGAGGAGGTCATCCATCATGGCAGTGTTCAATTACCGGGCCATCGGCGCCAATGGCGAATCCGTCAGCGGCAAACTCAATGCCAAAGA
>SABL01000060.1 GCA_009928985.1 Clostridia bacterium | reverse complement strand
AGGGAGCTGGTGAAAGGCATCCCGCTGGTCCAGCTGCCGGTGTTGGTTGCGGCCTGGGGCTGGTTGACGACCACACGGGTAGTGAAGGTTTGAAGCGAGACTTTCTCAATGGCCGCCGGATTCTTCGAATAAATGCCACAGGAATGACCAGCCCCACCGTATGCGTGATTTTCATTGATGATGCGGATGGCCTCGTCCAGGTTGTCATAGCGATACAGAGCAATGACCAGGCTCATCTTTTCACCGCTGAACGGTGTGGTTGCGCCAGTCTCGGATTCTTCGACCAGCAACATGCACGTCTCTGCCGGCACGTCCAATCCAGCCAGTCGGGCGATGTTGCTGACTGGGGACGCGACGATATCGCGATTGATCACATGGTCAGTTGGCCAGTTCGGCCAGATGGCGCGCTGGAGCTTCTCTTTCCCGGCCGAATCGAGCAACACGGCTCCCACCTTTTCCAATTCAGCCAGGAAGGCTTCGTAGACCGAGCCGGCAATGACCAGGCTGTTGTCGCAAGAGCAGCCTGCGGCCAAGTCAAAGGTCTTGCTGATCTTGATCTTGGCTGCAGCATCCTGGAGGTCAGCGGTTTCGTCTATGACAATGATCGCATTGCCGGCCCCGACGCCAAAAGCCGGGGTGCCGGAGCTGTAAGCAGCCCGGACCATGGGTTGGCCACCGGTTGCGATGACCAGGTCGCACTGCTTCATCAGCTCATTGGTTTCCTCAACCGATGGGTTGGGCAGGCTGATGAAAAGGTCCTCTGGCGCATCGTACTTTTTCATGACTTCGCGGATCAGGTCGACCACTTTCTGCGTGGTCTTCTTGCCCCGGGGATGGGGCGCAAAAACGACAGCATCGCGGGCCTTGACGGCGAAAATCGCCTGGATCAGCGGATGCATTTCCGCCTGCGTGCTCGGCACCAGGGAACCGATGACTCCAACCGGCTTGGCGATCCGGACCAGACCTTTTTCCGGCAATTCCTCGACCACACCGACGGTTTTTTCGTGTTTGACATCATATAGGACACCGCGGCATTTTTCACGCACCTTGACCACTTTGGATGGCACATCGCCGAGGCGGCATTCATGATAAGAGAATTCGGCCAGCTCCTGGACCAGCGCTTCATTGGCGACGATTTCCCAGACGATGGCGGCTGCCAGTTCGTCGACTTTTTCCTGGGAGAAGCCGGCTGCAATCTGCTGCGCAGCACGAGCCTTCTCAATGAGCACAGCGATCGATTGTTCGGTGTTGTTAGCAAGATCTTGCATGGGGATACCTCCTGGGTGTTCTAAACATCTGGCCAGTATTTGGCGCCGGGCTCAGTGACCCACAGGTGCTGCTGTTCAAAATTGGGCCGGATGTAGGGATTGCCATCGAGATGGCGGATGATCCAGAGGAAATACATCGCATAGCCGGGAGCACTGACCTGGGGGTGGACCAGATCCGGCGCGATGGTGACCGTATCATTGTGCTCTAAAAGCACGCCTTCATCGCCCAGTTTCAAAAGCCCGAACCCGTTTTCAGGCTGGAATTTGTAGAAATAGATTTCCGGCTGGGGATGGGAATGGGACGGGAATCCCGCCCATTTGCCCGGATAATGAATATCCTCGCCGAGCATGATGTTGGACTCTGGAGCCAGTGCATGATCCAGCAAGGTTTTGACGATCCGGGTGCCCGTCTCGTTCATGGTTCCCTGGCCCCGGGTTTCAATGACCGAATTGCTCAAATCATGTACTTTGACCGGGAACTGATTGCTGTTCACGGTCCGGATCACGGCGATCTCGGAATCCTCGGCCCGACCCGTGATCCTGACAGATTCATGTTCAGGAACATCGATCAGCCAGAAGGCATCGTCCAGGAAACTCTCCCGCCGTACTTGGTAAGTCTGGCCAGCACATTCCACTGTCACCTGGCCTTGCAGCAACAGATACACTTTCTCCAGTCTGGTATCGTCGTCAAAAATGTGTCCGGGATTCAATCTCAAAATCCCATAATCCATCATCATGTCCGAATGCTTGCCATTCAATTCTGTGACGCTGTTATAGCCCCATTTGAAACCATCTTTTTGCCTTATTCTCATCGACTTGCCTCCTTCTTTCCAGATCCATTGACAGGGACGACCGGATCGTCAGGAACCGTACGGGATCCAGACTGCACCCTGGTCTGCAGACTGGACACAGGTTTCAACAAAGCGAACCCCTTCCAGTCCATCCTGGACATTGGGATACCAGATCTTTTCTCTGGCCTCAGATACGGTGGAGCCCTTGCTGACGAGATCCATCGCCCGGCCGAACTGGCGGTACAGGTTGGCCCAGGCTTCAAACAAGCCCTCGGCATGACCACCGCCGATCCGGTCATACTTCATGATATCGCTCTCGCTGTACAAATAGCCCATGCCGCGCTCCAGAATACGGACCGGTTCGCCCTGGATTTCATAGCGCAACTGATTCGGATGCTCATCCCACCACTCCAGGCTGGCTTTCGATCCGACGACGCGGATTTTCTGCTGGTGCATCGAACCGGCATTCACCGCACTCGCCCACAGAGTTCCAGCTGCGCCTGTATTGTAACGGAGCATGACAAAGGCGTTGTCCTCGAGCGGGGCCCGGCTTTTGACAAAACTCTGGCGGTCGCACATCAGCGATTCGATCCTGAGCTGCGGGACGATCGTCTCGGCCAGGAACAATACATGGGTACCGACATCGCCCAGAACATATGACGGACCGGATTGCTGCGGGGTCACACGCCATTTGGTCCCCGGGTCATGAGCTTCGACTTCGGCCGAATGAAATCCATGGGCAAACTGCATGATGATCATGCGGATCTCACCGAGATCCCCCCGGGCGACCATCTCCCTGGCCTGGTGGATCATCTGGAAACCGCTGTAGCCATAGGTCACACCGACAATCCGGTTGCGCTCGAGCGCCAGATCCGCCAACACCTTAGCCTGCTCGGTTGAAAAACACAGCGGCTTCTCGCAGACCACATGCAGGTTATGTTCCAGCGCCGCTTTGCAGATTGCAAAATGGGTCGCATTCGGTGTGGCGATGGACACCACTTCGATGCCGTCCGGCCGGCTGGCTTCTGCGGCAAACATCGTCTGGTAGTCCGGGTAGCAGCGGTTCTGATCGAGACCGATGGCTGCACCGAAAGCTTGTCCTCGCTCTGGATTGATATCCAGCGCAGCTGCAACAAATTGGAACAGACGGTCTCTGGCCGCCGCCTGGCGATGAATCGACCCGATCTGGCTGCCCTGGCCGCCGCCAACCATGCCCCAGCGAAGGGGACGATCCAGATGAAATGCTTCATTGATCATGGCTGATTCCTTTCTTGTCGCGATCGAATTCAGGTGTTGAATACATGGTAGTCCAGCAATTGGCTGGTCATCGCTGCGACTTCTTTGACATCCATCTGCCAGTGCTTTTTGCTGACCAGCTCATAGGACCACCAACCGTCATAACCAGTTGCCTTGACGGCGTCCACCCAGTCCCGCAAGGGAACATCGCCCTCGCCGGCATAACACCCGCGCAGGATGGTTTCATCACAAACAGTCCCGGGCGGATTTTTCTTGCCATCACAGAAGTGGATGTGATAGATCAAGTCCTTGTCCAGTTTGGCCACCTCGTCCGGCTGCGTCTCGGCGCCATACCAGAGGTGCCAGAAATCGATCACCATGCCGAAATTCGGACGATCGACCTCCTGGATCAGCTCCAGGCTCTGGTGCAGGGAATGGATCGGAGACCAGGCCACCGGCTCCAGCTGGAACTTGACCCCATAGCGGGCTCCGATATCAGCGATCCGGCGGATGTTCTGGCCGGTCAGACGGCGGACTTCCTCCCAGGGACGGCCAGCCAGGGCGCACAGCGGCACCAGCTGGATGCAGCCGCAGCCGACGGACTGGGCAAACTGGGATAGGGTCTCGGTCTCTGCCAGCATGCGCGAGATGGATTCGTCATCCGTCCGTTCCACATGGGCGACATCGTTGATGCTGATCATCTCAATCTTGTGATTGGACAATGTGCTTCGGACCAGATCGGTCGAATTACCGGATTCGAGATAGTCCAGCACCTTGGTGCCAACCATTTCGACCGCACCAAATCCAGCTTCACTGGCGATCCGGATATCCGACAGCAGGTTGCTTTTCCAAATGGTCTTGGTGTGTATGGCTTTGCGATTCATGGGGCACCTCCTTGTGAGTCAGGGCTCAAACGCCCAGATGGGACTTGAGAAAGCGGCGGGCGATCTGGGCGTATTCGAGTGGATCGGCCTTGGCCGGATCTTGTTCGGCTTCGACCACAATCCAGCCTTGGTAATCGCTTTGCTTGAGCAGATCGAAAATTGAGGTCCAGTCGACCAGGTCTCCGTCGCCCGGCACTGTGAAAAGCCCCTCCTTGACGCCATGGAGGAAGCTCCAGTCCTCTTGCTTGAAAGCTGCCAGCACCGGTTGGCGGACATCCTTGAAGTGGATGTGGCGTGTCCGCGGCAGGTACTTGCGGAGGATCTCTGCGGCATTCTCCCCGGCCAGGGTGGAATGGCCGGTGTCAAAAAGCAGATACACCAGATCCGGGTCGGTCAGAGTCATCAGGCGGTCGATTTCGGCCAGGGTTTCGATGCCGGTCCCCACATGGGGATGGAAGCACAGGGACATGCCCTTGGCCTTGGCACGCCGGCCCATTTCATTCAGGCCTTGGGCGAGATTCTCCCACTGGGCGTCTGAGAGATAGGGGCGCTGGGAAAACAGGGGCGTCTGCTCCTGGCCGTGAATCGTGACACCGCATTCGCCGACTCCAACCACCCGGGCCCCCAGGCCATACGTGAAATCCAGATGCTGGTCGAACGCAGCGAAGGTCCGCTCATTTTCAAAGGTTGTCAGGAAACTGCTGAACCACATGTTGCAGATGGTCATTTTGCGCAGGTCGAGTGCCTTCTGGAGAACAGCTGCATCTTTGGGGTATTTGCAGCCGCCTTCGCTGCCAGTAAATCCTGCCAGAGCCATTTCACTCAGGCATTGCTGGTAGGTCAGTTCGCCCCCCAGCTCCGGCAGGTCATCGTTGGTCCAGTTGATCGGGGCACAGCCAAATTGAACATTCATAATGATTCTCCTCAATATTTCCGGATGGTCTTGACGATGGTATCCAAGTGCCTGGCAGCTTCCTGGACGGCTTCGGATTTGGCAACAGACGCCGTACCAACCCGCCAGAAGTTGGCATAGCCTTCGGTCATTGTGCCGGGCAGGACACTGATTTCAATCAAGGTGGATTGTTTCTCCTGGCGACTCCAGGCAATCGCAGCTTTGAGCTCGTCGACCGTCCGGACACGACAGGATTTGGCTCCATAGCCTTCGGCCACTTTGACAAAATCGATCGGCAGGTAAGACCCGCTCAGATCCCCTGTAGCTTCCTCACGGTAGCGGAACTCGGTGCCAAAGGTGTCAACCCCCTGCGAGCGCTGCAAATTGTGGATGCATTGGTGTCCGTTGTTGTTGAACAGCAGGATGTTCATCTTCTGCTTTTCCTGCAGGCTGGTGACCAGATTGGAATGGCTCATCAGGAATCCGCCATCTCCGACAAAGACATAGACTTCCTTGTCCGGCTCTGCCATCTTGACACCCAGCGCACCGGCTGTTTCATAGCCCATGCAGGAGAATCCGTATTCGAGATGGTACGTGCCTGGAGCCTTGACCGTCCAAATCCGTTCAAGGTCGGAGGGCAGGCTGCCGGAGGCAGCGATGATCACATCGTCCTGACCGAGCAGCGAGTTGAGTTCCATCAGAACACGCGTCTGAGACAGTCCTTCCCTGGGATTGAGCTGGCTCAGGCGATCCAGCTCGACTTGCCAGCGGCTTTGGGCCTGAGTGATCTCATCACCATAACCCGTCTTGTACTGCCGGGCGGCCAAGGCTTTGTAAAGTGCACTGACACCTTCCCTGGCATCGGCAACGACAGAGCAGGAATCCATTTTCAAGGCATCCATCCGGCTGACATTGATCGAAACCACAGGAATATCCGGACGCTTGACACCGCCTTTGGAGTTGGTGACAAAATCGTTCAATTTGGTCCCGATGGCGATGACCAGGTCAGATTCTTTCATCAGCTCATTGGCTGCCAGAGTGCCGCAAATTCCGACACATCCGGTGTAATTGGGATGTGCACTGGCAATTTCTCCTTTGCCAGCCTGGGTCTCAGCCACCGGAAGTTTAAACATTTCTGACAGTTCGGCTACTTGGCGACCCGCATCACTGTAGCGGACACCGCCACCCGAGATGATGAACGGCCTCTTGGACGCCGCGATCAGATCGGCCGCCCGCTCAATAGATTTGGCCGGCGCTGGCTGGCGATCGAAATGCCACACGCGTTTGCTGAGGAACTCTTCCGGATAGTCATAGGCTTCGGCCTGGACATCCTGCGGCAGGCACAAAGTGACTGCACCCGTCAATTCCGGGTCGGTCAGGACGCGCATCGCATGCAGGCAGGCCGTCATCAGTTGCTCAGGACGGGAGATCCGGTCCCAGTAGCGGCTGACTGGCTTGAAGGCATTATTGGCCGTCACCGTGTAATCCATTTCGTTTTCCACCTGCTGAAGAACCGGGTCGGGCTGGCGGTCAGCGAATGTATCTGCTGGCAGGAGCAGCAAGGGGATTTTATTGACAGTTGCATTGCCGGCTGCCGTGACCAGGTTTAAAGAACCGGGTCCGACCGAGGCCGTGCAGGCATAAATGGCCCGGCGGCGATTCTGCTTGGCATAGGCCATGCAGGCATGGGCAATGTCTTGTTCATTCTTGCCCTGGACAAACCGGATCTTGTCCTTGTACTGGTGCAACGCCTGACCCAGGCCAACGGCGTTGCCATGGCCAAAGATTCCCATCACGCCATGGACGAATTTGCTTTCTTCCCCATCAATCTCGATGTACTGGTTATCCAGAAATAGAACCAGTGCCTGTGACATGGTCAATTTTCTACTGGTGTTCATGCGTTCCTCCTCGACTGGGTGCTCCTTGAAATGGAAAACTGGGATGGTTCAAACCGGGGTGTCTGGACATAGCAAAATCAAGCTCAGGCTGCCTGCCAGGGCTTTGATCTTGGGTCTTGCGATCCTTTTAGTGGTGTGCATCAGCAAACAGCGTTTTTCAACTGGGACACTTTCATGATACAACCGAAAAGTTTCGTTTACAACTTTCGGTTATTCCGTTTTAATTTCGATTGACGCCAATACCATCCGAAAGATACAATATTCCAGTATGATTCTGCCAAAATGCGCGAAGGCCAGAAAGAAGTGTTCAAAATGAAACGCTGGGAAGAAATCAAAGAAACCCTTTTCCGAGAAGGCAAAGTCACTGTAGCTGAACTCAGCCAGAAATACCAGGTCAGCGAGGTGTCGATCCGCAAGGATCTGACCAAATTGGAAAACGAGGGCTTTGCAATCAAGTTTTATGGTGGTGCCGCCCTGGCTGCCCCCGATGCCGACAGGGACACTGCATCGGCAGACTTTTTCCAGGACCCGATCCGTCTGGCTTTGGCCAAGCGCGCGGTCCAGGAAATCAACGATGGCGACTGCATCTTCCTGGGTTCAGGCCGCACCTGTTGCATCCTGGCCCGTCTTTTGGACGGCAAGAAAAACCTCACCGTCGTGACCAACAACATCACAGCCATGCAAGACTTGATCGGTCATGTCGCCAAAGTCTATCTGATCGGTGGGGAAGTCACCACAACGGACGATAAAACACTTTTTTCCAGCTGGGACCTGCCCCAGTCTTTCACGGAGAGTATTTTTGTCAACAAGGCTTTCACCAGCATTTCCGGCCTGGATCTCAAGGCAGGCCTGACGGTCAATTCCATCATCAGCACCTATATATTCCGTCATATCCCCACCATGTCGCATCACTGGTATGTGATGATGGACCTCTCCAAATTCGATAAAATCGCGATCTACCCAGTTGCCGAACTCAAATTGGTGCAGACGATCATCGCCAATGCAATCCCGGAAAAGTACCAGTCTTATTGCCAGGAAAATGGCATCGAGATGGTCTTCGCCAAGTAATATTTCAGATCATTTTCCAACCCATCCTTTTTGCGGACAGCGTATAATGGTTCGTATCACTTGAGATTGCGACGAGATGGAAAAAAGATCCGCTGGTGAGTGCGGAATCGTTGTCACGAAAGGGATGGAATACCGATGGGTGGTTTTTTTGGAGTTGTCTCAAAAGAGGACTGTGTCCTCGATGTTTATTTTGGCACCGATTATCATTCGCATCTCGGCACGAGCCGTGGCGGTCTGGCTTTCTGGAGTG
The DNA here is from genome assembly GCA_009928985.1 of Clostridia bacterium. Lineage (GTDB taxonomy): Bacteria > Bacillota > Clostridia > Saccharofermentanales > UBA5734 > UBA5734. Next base: position 4,999 of record SABL01000060.1, on the reverse strand, counting down.
GCAGCGGCTTCAAACGCTCGATCCACAACATTGAAAACATCCAGTTCCGGGCCAAATTCGATGCTGAAATCCCGAAAATCAAAGGCAATATGGGGATTGGCTGCATCAGTGACACGGACCCTCAGCCTCTGACCGTGCGCTCGCATCTGGGCCATTATGCCATCAGCACGGTCGGCCGCATCAATAACCTCAACGAACTGACCGAGCGCGCGTTCACCCGGCAAAATGTCCATTTTCTCGAGACCAACCAAGGTCATATCAATCCGACCGAGCTTGTCTCTGTCATGATCGACCAGGAGCAGTCCTTCAAGGACGGTTTGCTGAAAGCCCAGGATCTGATCGAGGGCTCCTGCTCCATCCTGTTGCTAACGCCGGATGGCATCTATGCCGCCCGCGATAAATGGGGGCGAACTCCGCTTGTGGTGGGTAAAAAAGACGGCGCCTATTGCGTCGCCTTCGAATCGTGCACCTTTGCCAACCTCGGTTATGTGTTTGACTATGAATTAGGTCCGGGCGAGATCGTCTTGATCACTGAAGACGGCGTCCAAAAGGTTGCGCCACCCCGGGCCCAGATGAAAATCTGCGCTTTTCTCTGGGTGTATTATGGCTATCCGTCATCGACCTATTCAGGGATGAATGTTGAGGTGATGCGCTATCGCAATGGTGCTGCATTGGCACGCAACGATGGCATCGACATCGACATGGTGGCAGGTATTCCCGACTCTGGTGTCGGACATGCCATCGGGTATTCCAACGAATCCCGCATCCCGTTTGGACGCCCGTTCATCAAATACACCCCGACCTGGTCGCGCAGCTTCATGCCCCAGGACCAGAAGGTCAGAAACCTTGTGGCGCGGATGAAGCTGATGCCCATCCCGGAACTGGTGGCCAAAAAACGCTTGCTGTTTTGCGATGATTCAATCGTGCGTGGTACCCAGATGCGGGAAACGGTCGATCTGCTGTACCAGTGCAATGCCAGCGAAGTCCATGTCCGGTCCGCCTGTCCGCCAATTGTCCATGGCTGCAAGTATCTGAACTTCTCAGCTTCCCGTTCGCACATGGACCTGGCTACCCGCCAGTCGATTCTGGAGCTCGAAGGACATGAACCAGATTCGCTCCAGGCTTATTGCGACCCATCGACGGCCAAGTATCAGGCCATGGTCGAGCACATCGGCAAGAAGCTCAATTTTTCATCTTTGAAATACCAGACCATCCATGACATGGTGGATGCCATCGGCATCGGTGCTGAAAACATCTGCACCTATTGCTGGACCGGCAAGGAATAACCGGGTCACCGGTTTGGATGGATCAGCCAGACTGGGCAGGCCCTTTAGTCCAGGCTCTCCCGCAGCTTGCCGCTGCGGCTGGGATGCCGCATTTTTCGCAGCGCTTTGGCTTCAATCTGGCGAATCCGTTCGCGAGTGACTTTGAACTCGCGGCCAATCTCTTCCAGAGTCCGGCTGCGCCCGTCATCGATGCCAAACCGCAGGCGCAACACCCTGTTTTCCCGGGGAGTCAAGGTTTCAAGGACCTTGCTGATCTGTTCCTTCAGGAACGAATGGGTCGCCAAGTCCATCGGGGAAAGAGAATCATCGTCCGGAATGAAATCCTTCAACTGACTTTCCCCTTCGGTGCCAATCGGCTTGTCAAGCGAAACCGGTTCGTGTGAGATGTGCTGGATTTGCCTGACTCGTTCAATGGTCATGCCAAGTTCATCAGCCAGTTCAATATCATCGGGCTCACGGCCATAAATCTGGGTCAGGCGCCGGTGTGTCCGTGTCACTTTGTTGATCGATTCGACCATGTGGACCGGGACGCGGATCGTCCTGCTCTGGTCGGCTATGGCACGGGAAACCGCCTGGCGGATCCACCAGGTTGCATAGGTGCTGAACTTGAACCCCTTGGCAGGATCAAATTTGTCCACTGCCCGCATCAGACCGATATTCCCTTCCTGGATCAAATCCAGAAAGGAGATTCCATGATTGACATAATGTTTGGCGATGCTGACAACCAGGCGCAGATTGGCTTCGCAAAGCTGTGCTTTGGCATCGGGGTCGCCTTGCTGGGCCCGGATCGCCAAGTCTTTTTCTGCCTGGCCAGTCAGCAATGAAATCCGGCCGATTTCTTTCAGATACGCTTTGACAGGATCGTCAGCCATGGGAGTGGCCACGCTTTCCAATGGATGTTCGTGACCCTCTTCCTGAATCGGAAGGGTCATATCCAGATCCTGATTTTCCGCGTCCTCAATTGCCTCATGTGTAGACATTGCCTATCTCCTGCATTGGACAAAAACCAAAAGGCGCCTTCAAGGGCCCCATCAGGGTTCTGTCAGTTGCCTTGAATCGAAAAAGGACCCGGCCATCAGCCAGATCCTTTTCGTTTACTGCTTAACGGTCACTTGAGAAATCCCAAGGGTTGGCACCAAAGGTGCCCTGGTGGTTACCAGCGGTCGTTGTAGCTGTTGTTGTTGCGCTGCTGTTTGCGGGCGCGACGGCAATCCGGGCAACGGGTGGGCTCATTGGTGAAGCCCTTTTCCTGGTAGAAAGCCTGCTCACCTTCGGTGAAGACGAATCCGGCTCCGCAATCTTTACAAACAAGGTTCTTTTCTGGCATATGTGATGCCTCCTTAAAAATAATCAGGACTTACGTGATCAATCGATAAACAATGAATCAATGCGACTCAATCCCAATTATTCAGGATGGCGAAATGACTTGAAAACCGGCTGGTCTTGTTGACCTCAATGCATCATATCACAGATAGAAAAATAATGCAAATGTTTTATGAATATTGATGTCTCTAACGTTTTTTGCTATTTGTCAGCGGCCCGGACGTTGCCGAGCCGGCGCGTAGGGCTGCCGCTCCTGGGGCCGGTTGGCGTTGGATCTTGCTGACGGCTGCGGCCTGCGCTCGGTTTGGACTGGTTGCACTGGCACGGACGATCGCTCGTTCCGGTGCTGTGGAGTGGGCCGGGATGGCCGCTCTGCTCCGGCTGTATAGGACGCCTGTTCGGCTGACTGCTTTGATGGCCTGGGCTGCCTGGGAGTCCTGGGCTGTCTGGACTGGCGGCCGACTGGCGCTTGCTTGGGTTCGATCGTAGTGATCGTCAAGGGGTATGGATGATCATCGACCACAGGGATGGACTTGACGATCAATTTTTCGATATCCTTGAGCAGCTTCTTCTCTTCGAAATCACAAAAAGACAGCGAGATGCCATGATTGCCTGCCCGTCCGGAACGACCAATGCGGTGGACATAGGTCTCAGGGACCTCCGGCAAATCAAAATTGACGACATAGTTCAGCCCATCAATATCAATGCCACGGGCTGCAATATCCGTGGCCACCAGAACGCGGGTGGCCTTGTTCTTGAAATCATTCAACGCTCGCTGGCGAGCGTTCTGAGATTTGTTGCCATGGATGGCCTGGGCGGAAACGTGATCCCTGGCCAGATCACGGGCTACCCGGTCAGCACCATGCTTGGTGCGGGTGAAAACCAGGACAGAATCGAGATTCTGGTCACTGAGCAAATGACTGAGCAAATGCCGCTTGTTGATTTTGTCGACAAAATAGACCGACTGCTGGATCTTCTCGACCGTCGGAGATTCCGGAGAAATCGAAACATGGACCGGTTCGATCAGCATCGCGTTGGACAGTTTGACAATTTCTTCCGGCATGGTGGCCGAGAAGAACAAGGTCTGGCGTTTGACTGGGACTTGGGCGATGATCCGCTTCACATCGTGGATGAATCCCATGTCGAGCATGCGGTCCGCTTCATCTAGCGTCAGGATTTCGACATCCTGCAGGGAGACCAGCTTTTGCCCCAACAGATCCAGGAGTCGGCCCGGTGTTGCAACGAGGATGTCGACACCCTGGCGCAGCTCAATCTCTTGCTGTTTCTGGGACACACCACCGAAGATGACGCAGGACCGAAGTCCCGTGTGCCGGCCATAGGTCATCAAGCTTTCGTGAATCTGCAAAGCCAGTTCACGGGTCGGGGTCAGGATCAGGGAGCGAATGCGCCGTTTGTCGGTTCTGCCTGTCTGCATCAGGCGCTGCAGCGTCGGAACGGCAAAGGCAGCGGTCTTGCCCGTGCCCGTCTGGGCACAACCTAGCAAATCACGCCCCAGAATAGCAGGCGGGATGGCCTGGACCTGGATCGGAGTCGGATGTTTGTAACAGGCCTGATCCAAGGCCTTGAGGATGGGCGGAGCAATTTTCAGTTCTGTAAAAGTCATTGTTTCTCCAAATTTCTATTTGTTTGCACAAAAAACCACCTGTTCCACAGAACGGAAAGGTGGTCAGTTCAAGCGGATGGATTGTGAATTCTTTATTAATAATAGCACAGATAGTCCTGTCCTGTCATGTTTGTTCGCTTATAATGAAATTGAACTTGCATCCAAGGAGGGCGTATGGATCATCGAGAATGGGACCAGGCAAACCAGCATGATGCAAAGGGCGACCCACAAAGCCCTGACACCGTGGAATTTTTCAACATCCAGCCACGCCATGTGCCCAATCCGGGCGCCCCCGATCTGGATGATGATTTCGCCGATGATCCGGTCAGGCATCCACGCCAATTTCGAGAATATCGCCTGCAGCATCGCAAACCAGTCCTGAGCAAACCGGTCGTTTTCTCTGTCCTGTTGCTGGTGATTCTGGTGGCTGCTGCCCTTTTGATCCAGCGCCTGATCGCCGGTGACCGGGAAACCAGTCCCGAAACCACCCCCACCACGGTCATCCAGGTGACGACCACCACCGCCTCGGCGCCTGTCCAGATCCTGACCATAAAAGAAGGACAGCGATACAACATCCGGCCTTTTCCGGGGGTAGGTGAAGCAGCTCTCAAAACGGCGACCGGCGGCGAACAATACACCATCCTGTCGATCATGACGGGTGAGCAAACCCTTTACGGCGACCAGTGGTATGAAATCATGCTCGACGGCAACGCCGCCTACATCATCGTCGACACAGAAGGCCAGGACGTGACCGAGCGGGAAAGCT
>SABL01000005.1 GCA_009928985.1 Clostridia bacterium | reverse complement strand
CAAAGGCATTTTCGGGATGAAATGGGCTTCGGCATAGTCGAACACTTTGCGGACTGGTGAGAAATCCTTGCCCATGACCCGCTCCATGCCATAGACGGCACCGAGGAAATGGGACCGGTTGATGATCATCTTGCCGCCACAACCGACAAAAATATTCTTGCTATAGTTGGCCATGCCGACCACTTCATGGGGGACAACTTGGCCTATCGAAATGATCAAGTCATAGCTGGGGTCGAGAAGGCGTTGATTCACCTCGACATCGATTGGGAAATCGATCAGACCCTCGCTGACCTCGCTGACGTACTCAGCCGGGACCGTGCCGATTTTGACGACGTCTTCTTTCCAGCGATGCGGGAGAATGACCGAAAAAGGAACGTCCGCGCCAAAAAATTCAAGACACTCAGCCTCGCTCATTGGGTCATGAGTACCCAGAGCTGGCATGATGTCGACCTGGCAAGTGTCTTTGAGCATCTGGTAATAAAGCGCCGTGATTTTACCCGCATAGGAATGCAAGCGGGTCATATCCGGCGGCAGGAGTAAAACCCTTTTCAGATTCTGGCCTTCGATTGCCTTGGTTAGGGCTTCTAAAAGCTGTTCATCGGAGATGCGCTTGTTTGTGGCACGGATCGAAATATTGACCATGGAGGTCACCTTCTCTCTGTAGATTTGGGTCTTTTCGCCTTGCATCAGGGGTCGAAAGATGGATCAGAACCACTGGGTGTGGAATGTGCCTTCTTGGTCAATGCGCTGATAGGTGTGGGCGCCAAAGTAGTCCCGCTGGGCTTGCAGAAGATTGGCCGGCAGAGTAGCTGTGCGATAGCTGTCAAAGTAAGACAAGGCACTGGAGAATGCCGGAACCGCGACACCGTTGAGGGCCGCCGTGGCGACCACCTCACGCCAGGCGCTCTGGTATTGTTCGAGTGTGTTTTTGAAATAAGGTGCCAGCATCAGGTTCTTGAGATCGGGATCAGCTGCGAAAGCGTCCTTGATCTGGTGCAGGAACTGGGCCCGGATGATGCAGCCGCCACGGAAAATCATGGCGATATTGCCCAGCTTGAGATCCCAGCCATATTCCCCTGAAGCTGTCTTCATCAAGGAGAAGCCCTGGGCATAGGAGCAGATCTTGCTGGCATAGAGCGCCTTGCGCACCGATTCGATGAAAGCGGTACGGTCACCTTGGAAAGTCACGCTCGGGCCCTGGATCTGGCTGCTGGCGGCGATGCGCTCTGGCTTCAAGGCTGACATACAGCGGGCAAAGACAGCTTCAGCGATCGTCGGGGCTGCAACGCCGAGGTCCAGGGCGTTCTGGCTCGTCCATTTGCCGGTGCCCTTCTGGCCGGCTGCATCTTGGATGATGTCGACGACAGGCTTGCCGGTTTCCGGATCCTTCTTGGTGAAGATATCGGCGGTGATTTCAATCAGATAGCTGTCGAGCTCACCTGTGTTCCAGTCAGCAAAGACCTCGTGCAGTTCTTCAGCATTCAGGCCGAGGATTTCCTTCAGAAGGAAATACGCTTCGGTGATCAGCTGCATATCGCCGTATTCGATGCCATTGTGGACCATTTTAACGTAGTGGCCAGCACCGTCGGCACCGATGTAGGTGCTGCACGGTTCGCCATCCACTTTAGCGGCAATGGCATTGAAAATCGGTGCAATCAGCTCGTAAGCTTCTTTCTGGCCGCCGGGCATCAGGGCTGGCCCCTTGCGGGCACCTTCCTCGCCTCCGGACACACCCGATCCGATGTAGCGGAAACCATCCGCCTCGAGTTCACGGTTGCGGCGAATGGTGTCCTTGAAAAAGGAGTTGCCCCCTTCAATCAGGATGTCACCCTGGTCAAGGTACGGTTTGAGGGCGGTGATCATGTCATCGACCGGCTTGCCGTCCTTGATCATCATCATGATCCGGCGCGGTTTTTCCAGAGAATTGACAAATTCTTCGATGCTCTTGGTCCCGATGATTTTTTCACCCTGCAGGCCATTGATGTATTCATCCACGCGATCGGTCCAGGGGTCATAGACAGCGACTGTAAAGCCATGATTTTCGATGTTGAGGGCCAGGTTCTTGCCCATGACACCAAGGCCAATCATCCCAATCTGTTGCTTGCTCATAAGTATCTCCTATCTTTGCTTGTAGTTGCCTGTCAAAAGATTAGCAAACTTGCCAGAACATGACTGTCGGTATGTTACGGTTTTCAACTTTCCCACGGTGGGGAGAATGGGTAGGATTTTTTCAACTTTCCCAAGGTGGAGTGACGGGTAGATAGGTTTTAAATTCTTCGATCAGGGCTTCCTGATAGGAGCCAGCAAATGTACCATCGATGAACTTATCGAAGGCTTCGTTGTAGAAGCGGATCCAGGAGGCATCCTCGGCACCCGGGTTGATTGGGTAGAACAGGACGCCATTGCCTTTGGCAGCTTCGAGGTCGCCCATGGCATCGCCCACCATGATCACCTTTGCAGGATCATAGCGGCCAGACATGGCCGCGCGGATTTGTTCTTTCTTGGTGCCAACTTCCTGGCCAGCAACAACGGTCATGTACTCAATCAGGCCATGTTCCGTCCATTCGCGCTGGAGTGCTTCGGCTGGGGTGGCAGAGACAACGACCATTTCAGCCTGCGCAGCGCCCTTGGCCAGGGACTCGCGCACCAGCGGAAAGGGCGGGACCCCATGGACAATCTCTTCGACGCTCTTGTTGGCCGGAATCGAGTAGCGAATGGCCTGTTTCAGGGCCGGATCCCCTGTTTTTTCAATTGCAGCCTCGAGCGCCGGATTGCCTAATTTGGTTTCGACCTTGACCCATTCCTTAAGGCCAGTCGTGTCAGGAACTTTAAACCCGCGGGCAATGACTTCCTTGCGCTTGCCCAGCAGATCCAGTGCCTTGATGATGGCAATGAATCGGTTGCATCCACGGTCGACCGAATACAAGTTGACAAATTCCCAGCATTCCCGAGCATATTTTGAAACGGGCTGGAGATCATAGGCGTTGATGAAATTCGGTGCAAAGCACTCTTTCTGCTTGATCTCCATCGCGTCAAAGGCGCATCCATCAGAGTCGACACAGATCATGTAATCATGTTTCTTTTCCATATCAATCAGGGCTTGGGCAGGATTACTCATTTCGGATTCCTCCACTTTCAACTTGAATCATTTACAAGGACCGCTTGTCTGGATGTCGTGGCAGGTCAGTCTGGTATTAGAATTGGTATGGTTGCAGTTTCTTTTCCGCATACACGGGCTTGAAACGGGCAAACCGCATCAAACCATTAACCATCGGCACGGTGACAAAATCTTCGCCAATCAAAGGGCGCGCATAGGCCAGGAATTCATTCGTCACATCATTTCGCTCGGCGTTGAGCCATTCGGCTGGAAATGTCCGCTCGGAATTGGCAACTTTTGCCAGTTCGACCTGGCCGAACTGGACGTTGTAGACCTGCCCGGGCAGGCGGGTCAGCGTCGACATGTAGCCATTGCCGGACTCCAGCGCGACCTGGACGGCCTGCTGGCCGAGTCGATACGCTTCATCCAGGTCAACGGGTGAGGCCAAGTTGATCTGGACCCGCTGATCGATGCCTGGCACTTGGCCGCGCGCCTTGAGCTTGTGGGCGTTCAGGTAATTGACAACTGTCTGGCTGACCGTGGTCTGGCTGGCACTAAATTGCGTATGTCCAAAGGAATCTTTGCTTTCACCCAGGTCGCCAACGTCCAGGCCTTCACTGACCACAACCATGGCCCGACCTGTTTTCTGGATCTGGCGATCGACTTGTTCAGCAATTTCCGGCAAGCTCAGGTTTGCCTCGGACATGTAGATCAAAAGGGGCATTTCGTGATCTGGATCAGCCAGGCGGGCAGCAGCCGGAATATAGCCAATCTTGCGGCCCATCGCCTGCATGACCAGAATCGGGTCTGCAGTCGATGAGCCGCGGTTCTCTTCGTTGGCGTTTTGGATCAGCGAGGTCCAGTACCGGGCTACGCTGCCATAGCCGGGTGTATGGTCAATGAGCAAGAACTCGGTGTCGCCCACGTCGTTGTCGATGGTCTTGGGCACTCCGGTCGCGATCAGCTCATAGCCGCTCTGGGCAGCCACCTGGCTGATCTTGTGTGCGGTATCCATCGAGTCATTGCCGCCGATGTAGAACAGATAACCGATATCATGCGCCTTGAGCACGTCGATCACACGCTCAAAGTCCTGTGGCCGGTTGGCCTTGAGCTTGTAGCGGCAAGTTCCGATCGCACCAGCCGATGGGGTGGTCCGCAGCAAAGCAATTTCGTCCCTGTCCTGGGCACTCAAGTCGAGGAGTTCTTCGCGCAAGATCCCCTCGACACCGTGATAGCCGGCGTAGACAGTACCGAATGTGTCTGGGTTGGCCAGGCAGGTTTCAATGATACCGCGCAGGGAGTTGTTGATGACCGGAGTCGGTCCGCCAGACTGTGAAATGACGACATTTTTTGGTTTGCTCATAGGTATGACCTCACAAATAATGATCCTGCAATCTGATTTTGTTGCGCAGATTTTCAGAGCTGAAAGTTCGCCTTTATCTTTTGGTCTCCCATTTCTCGCACCAGACGAGATCGTTGTACGCACCTTTGAAGTCAGATTCTCCGGCGATCTTGGCGATCGTCTGGCGGATCACTTCGCGGGAATTGTAATAGGCATTGATGTAAGTTTTGACCATCGGTACATCAGTCAGGTGGGTGGTGTAGTTCAAGGAAATAAACACAGTCGGCAGTTCCCAGACGTACCAGGGGATGTCATTGGACATGGGGCATTTCCAGCGGATGCGGTAGTTGTTTTCTGCGGCATAGCCCACGATGTCAGCAAAAACAAAGGCAGCGTCATAATCTTGGCCGTATTGCTCGACCTTGCCCTTGTCGCGGGTCGTTCCATCGACCAAAGTGACTTCGTAGCCGGCCTTCTCCAGCTCTTCGATGATGATTTTTTCAGATGCGTTCGAACTGCTGTGAATACCGCCCATCTCGCCATACAAGGTGTGCAGGCGTACTCGTTTGTGGGTTTTAGGAGAAATCGGCAGCTGAGCTTTAGTGTTCTTGACCAGGGTGATTGAAAGGTCAGCCGCTTCACTGGCCATATCCAGATGTTCCTGGCAGCCGATGATGGACAAGTTTTCACGTGGAGGCATCAGGGTGCCAGCCGTCTGGTGCTGATGCAGGTTCAAAGCTGCCTTGATCCCGAGGATGCGGTACAGGGCATCGGTGAGGCGTTCTTCGGTGATGACACCACGGCGATAACCATCGAGCATGTAATTGAAGTCTTCTTCGTGGTCATTGAAGAACAGGAACATGTCGCATCCGGCTGCGATGGCCAGAGGGATGTAGTCGCGGCGGCGCATCGCACCTGTCATGCCCAGCATGTGCGAGGCATCGGTGACGACCAGGCCGTTGAAGCCCAGCTGGCCGCGCAAGAGGCCGGTGATCAGCTCGGGCGCCAGGGTGGCTGGCATGATTTCATCGTAGGTGATACCCGGAACCAGCTTCTGTGAATAGGCCGGCAGGGCGATGTGCCCTGCCATGATGGTCATGACGCCATCGTCGATCACCTGCTGGTAGACTTTGCCAAAGCTCTGGTCCCATTCTTCGACGCTGAGTTCATTGACGCCGAGGACCAGGTGCTGGTCGCGTTCTTCCGTGCCGTCACCCGGGAAATGCTTGACGCAGGTGGCGATGTTGCTCTGCTGGATGCCTTTGATGTAGGAGCTGGCGTATTTGTAAACCGTTCCGGCATCGGTACCATAGGCGCGTGTGTTGACAATGGTGTTGCGCCAGTTGAAAAGGATATCAACACAAGGGTCAAAGTTCCAGTTGCAGCCGATGGCTGCAGCTTCCCGGCCGCTGACCAGGCCAACGTTGTAGGCGACTTTTTCACTGCCGGATGCTTCGACTGCTGCCGCAGACGCGATATACGTGCCATCCTTGCAAGCACCATTGCCGCCAGAGTCGCAATTGCAGGACACCAGCATCGGGATCCTGGTCTGAGTTTGAAGCTCATTGATCAGTGTATATACAGTCTGGGCATCGGCTCCCATGTAGCGAGCCCCGCCCACAGGGTATTTCGACAGAAGGTCTTTAACCTTGTCCGGGCTAAGATCTGTAAAAAGATTGATGAACAGCTGGCCAATCTTTTCCTCCAGCGTCATGCCTGCGATTGTCTGTTCAACCCATGCGATCTGCTCATCACTTAGATAAAATGGTTTTGCCTTCAAATCGACCATGCCAATCTCCTTGTCTGCATTTTTGTGCAATCAGTAAAATTTTCCCTTGGTTCCATTATAAAATCCAAACAACATGCCACCCCGGTGAATCTTGCTGCCGGACTGGCAGATATTGCTTATGAAGGGACGGGGTCCCGATATCGGGTTTCGATATCGGGACCCCGTCCCTTTTTGGGCACCGACGCTGGAAAAGCCTGCACCGGGCCGTTTTGCGGCGATTTCGGGCAGGCTTTTCAAAATTACGAGATGGTTTATGGTGCTTGGTTACAGGTAGAATTGCTCTAGAACTTTGTCCATGATTGTTGCGGTGCGCAGGGAGGATTCGTGGCTTATGAGGGGTTGTTCGCCGTCGGTGATGCAGCGGCCGAATTGTTCAATTTCGAGCGTGTAGTTATTGGGGCAGTCAACGATGATGGTGTCTGGCTGGCCTTTGCTCGTCAGTTTGATTTTCGATGTGCCCTGGAAGTTGAAGGCGGGGCTGACCGAGAGGATGCCTTCACTGCCGATGATCGTGCACTCGTTGCGGGCTTCGGTGCGGAAAGAACAATAGGAAATGGCATCCATCAGGCCCGGGAAGGTCAAGGTCGCCAGACAGCTTTCATCGACCTGGCTGTCTGGTCCGATATAGGCACTGGCCTGGACTTTTTCCGGCAGGCAACCCATCAGATGGCCGATCAGGTCGATGTTGTAGCAACCGACATCATACGTTGCGCCACCTTTGAGGTCAGATTTGAGCCGGACATTGTCCAAGTCCTGCAAGTTGTAGCAAAAATACGCTTCGATCAGACGGATATCGCCGATCTGGCCAGACTGGATCATTGTCTCAATCGTCCGCGTCAGGGGGCTGTGGCGATAGGCAAAGGCTTCCATGAGCAGGACACCGTTGGCATCGCATACTGCCTGCATGCTGCGGACTTCCTCTGTATTGACCCCGAGCGGCTTTTCACACAGGACATGCTTTTTGGCCGCTGCAGCTTTTTTCACCCACTCAGCGTGCAAACTGTTAGGCAATGGAATGTAGACTGCATCGATCTCTGGATCGGACAACAGGGCCTCGTAGGATGAGTATGAATGCAATGGCCTGAATTTCTCCGCAAATTGGTGAAGTCGCTCGCTGTCAGAGCGACTAGCAATGCCGTGGAGCACGGCATTGTCTGCCTGCAGCAAAGCCGGAATGACGTGCTTCTCGGCAATACCCGCGCAGCCAAGCACCCCCCAGTTGATTTTCCTGTTATTCATCTGTCTAACCTCGTCAATCAGAATAAATTTTTGAGATTGCCCAGCATGTCTCCGGCCTGGTCCAAGGTCAATTTGGCCTTGATACCCTCTACCAAGGCATTGATTTGGTCATCAGGTAAATTGATTCCCAAAATTCCTTCAAGGGTTTTCACGGGTTCTTTGGCAAACTGGGCCGTAATGGATGGATCTGCTTTGATTTTGCTGACAATTTCTTCGATTTTCGCCTGAATGTCCATCATTTGAATCCTTTCCGGCTGAAAAGCCAAGCGAGAGCGAAAGGTCATTGCTCCTTTTATTGTAGCATGAATAGACAGCAACTCATTCATCTCTCCCCGGTTTGCCGATTTTGGGACGCCGTCCCAAAATCGGCAAACTGATCACAATTTGCTCATGACTAGACAGAGATTTTCATCAGATCATGCTAAATGCAGGGCTTTTTCTGCTAGCCAATTACGCACACGTGTGATAAACTGCATTCATGGACCAAAACCTGAAAGGAGCCTATGATCATGGGTAAGAAAATTCGTATTGGCATGCTCGGCGCCGGCCGCATCGGCAAACTGCATGGGGAGAATCTGGCTTATGCTGTACCGGAGGCTGATCTGGTTGCCATCGCCGATCCCTTCCTGAATGATTCGATCATCGAGTGGGCCAAAGGGCTCGGAGTCTCCAACTGTTACAAAGAAGCGGACCCGATCTTTGCTGATCCGACCATCGATGCCGTTTTCATTTGTTCTTCGACCGACACACACGCGGATTACATCATCCAGGCTGCCAAAGCAGGAAAGCACATTTTCTGCGAAAAGCCGATCCACTATGACATTGCCCGGATCCAGGAAGCCCTTGCTGCGGTCGAAAAAGCCAATGTCAAGCTCCAGGTCGGATTCGTCCGCCGCTTCGACCACAACCACAAGGCCGTCCACGATGTTGTGGCCTCCGGCAAGCTGGGTGCCCCACATGTTGTCAAAGTCACTTCTCGTGACCCAGGTCCGCCACCGATGGAATACGTCAAAGTATCCGGCGGTATTTTCATGGACATGATGATCCACGACTTCGACATGGTCCGCTATCTCTCTGGCAGTGAAGTCACCGAAGTGTCCACCTATGGCGGCGTTCTGGTCGACGAGAAATTCGCAGAATACGATGATGTCGACACCGCAATCGTCATGCTCAAGTTCGAAAACGGCGCCATTGGCGTGATCGACAACAGCCGCAAAGCCGGTTACGGCTATGACCAGCGCACCGAAGTGCATTGTGCCGGCGGCTGCGTCCAAGTCAATAATGATCTCGACAATACCGCGATGATCAGCACGGCCGATGGTGTGTCCGTGGCCAAGCCGACCTGGTTCTTCCTCGAGCGCTACAACAATGCCTTCATCGCCGAAGTCAAAGACTTCATCTCGGCGATCGTCAATGACACCGCTGTCCCGGTCACTGGTATCGATGGCCTGATGCCCGTCCTGATCGCCAAGGCAGCCAAGCTCTCTCTCAAAGAAGGCCGCAGCGTCAAAATCTCCGAAATCACCGCCTGAGCGTATTCCCTCAGCCCACTTCCATGCAAAAATAATCCCCTGCCGGGTGGTTCACCATCCGGCAGGGGAAAATCCTGAAAAAATTCATTCTTTATCCAATGAAAGGGGCTGCCAGCTGGCAGCCCCTTTACATCGCCTGGCAAAGCGGGGTAATCCCGTTATCCCATGGACAGTCCGAAATTTGAATGATTGAAAATAAATTGCCTTTCACGCACTCAGGATCAGACCATCCTCGACCCGGATAATCCGCTTGGCCTGTGCGGCGATGTGGGGGTCATGGGTGATCATCACAATGGTCTTGCCTTCGGCGTTGAGCTCCTGGAAAAAGCGCAGGATCTCCTGGCCAGTCTTGCTGTCGAGGGCTCCGGTCGGTTCGTCAGCCAGGATCAGAGGGCAGTTGCCAACCAGGGCTCGGGCGATGGCGACGCGCTGCTGCTGGCCACCGGAGAGCTGGTTGGGCCGGTGATGCCAGCGTTCGCCAAGGCCCACCCTCTCCAGGGTGGCCAGGGCTTGCTTCTTGGCAGCGCGGCTAGTTTCGCCCTGCAGAAGCAAGGGCAATTCGACATTGCGCAGGGCATTGTATTTGGCGATCAGGTTGAATTTCTGAAAGACAAACCCGATTTTGCGGTTGCGGATGCGGGCATAAGCATGGTCGGACTGGCGATGGATGTCCACACCATCGATGGAATAAGTGCCACTGTCAATGGTGTCGATCAAACCGATCAGGTTCATCAGGGTCGTTTTCCCTGAGCCTGACGGGCCCAAAATGGCGACAAACTCACCCGGTTCGACCGTCAGCGAGACGCCCTTCAGGACCTCGACCCGACTCTCGCCTTTGCCATAGGATTTGTAGATATCTTTCATTTCAATGATTGGAGTCATGTGTGTCATCCTTCCAGATATTCGTCCAAGGTCTCACGCCCGTGGCGGGACGGCCAGGACTTTTTCGATGATTTCGGTGCCTTCTTTGTAGTAAATCTTGAGCTGGGTGCCGACCGTGAGATCATCGAGTCCGATTTCTTCTTCCACAGGCCCTGTTCCGCTTTCACCGGTTTCCCCAGTCGATTCCGAGGGCATGGTCGAACGGACCCGTTTGACAATCAACGTGCCCACCGGAATGACGATGGTGGCCGTTTCACCGGAAAATTCCTTCGGCTCGGTCGTTGCAGTCTGGCCACGGCCAGAACCGGGTGTCCGTGTGGTCTCTTCCGTGATCGTTTCGTCAACCGCATACAGGCGCAATGTAACTTCATTGCCAATGATCTCGCTGATTTCGCCGCTCAGGTCCGAGGGCGTATTCGAACCGGTTGTGGCAGTTTCACCGGAAACAGTGGTTTCTGCGGGAGCAGCCTCGCCAGCTGAAACTGTCGTGGGCGTAGCGGTGGCAGTCGGGCTCCCACAGGCAGCAATAGAAATAAGCAGGGACATGGCCAGAAGTACGAGCAGGGTTTTTTTCATGGCAGTTTTCATGGGATGAGTCCTTTCTATTTGGGCGCTAAGTTACAGGAAGCGAGATTGTTATTCATAATTCAAGGCATCGATCGGTTTGAGACCGGACGCTTTGACGGCTGGATAGAAACCAGAGATGACACCGGTGACTACTGAGAACCCGATGCCGAGCAGGATACCGTCCGCTGAGGCCTGGAAACTGATCCCTGCCCATTTGAGTGCTGCCGGCGCCAGATAGCTGAGGCCGGCGCCGAGCATTCCGCCAAAGGCACTGATGAAAATAGCCTCGAGGAGGAATTCGACCAGGATGGTCGAACGGGCAGCACCAATGCTTTTCAGGATGCCTATTTCCCGGGTCCGTTCCTGGACCGCCACCATCAAGACGTTCATGATGCCGATGCCACTGACCAGAAGCACGACGGCAGCGACGGCTACGAGCAGCGAAGACATGGTCCGGGCCGTAGCCTGGGCGGATTCGAGCACGCTGCCAGCATCGGTCACGGTGTAGACATCGCTAGAGCCGATCGTGTCATCGATATATTCTTTGATCTCTTCGATCGCGAGTTGGACACTGTCGATGTCGCTGGCCAGAGCCATGAAGGTGACTTGGGCAGCACTGGATACACCTGATCGAGTTGTACCTGACGTGTATTTGACTGCCACATCATAGGGGATGAAGACCTGGTCATCAGCGGAGGTTGAATCAGCTGAGACCCCAGTGGTGATACCACCACTGCCGCCGATGCGGTCGAGCACACCAACGACGGTGAAAGATGCGCCTTTGACCAGAATTTTCTGGTCGATCGCCGCCTCGAGGTCTCCTTCGAACAGGTAATCGGCGACATTGTAGCCCAGGACTGCATAGCGACTGCGCATCAGGGAGTCTTCGTCCGTGAAGAGACTGCCATATATAGGTTCGATGTGGGTGATCCCAGCGTAAGCTTCGTTGATGCCCATGACCGTTGCCGTTGTCGAGGTCGAATTGGCTGCAATTTCCGAGGAAGTCCGGGTACTGACCCCGACAGCTTCGACATGGGGCAGCACCTCAGCCATTTCGAGGGCCTCGTCTCTGGAAAGGATCGCCGTGGTGTTGCTGGTGGCACTGCCGCGAGCCCGGGCGATGGTGATGCTCTCGACTGACAGGCGACTATACTGGTCGGCAACCTGGGCCTCTCCAGCTTTGCCGATGCCAACGACCATTATGATCGTGAAGGTACCAATGATGATGCCGAGCGAGGTCAGGAAGACCCGAAACTTGTTGCTGGCAACAGACAGGAGTACTGACCGCAAGGTTTCCGAGGGTCTCATCGCACAATCCCGCCTGTCACAACTTTTTCTCCGGCAGCCAGGCCTTCGAGAACCTCACTGACTGTACCATTGGTCAAGCCACAGGTCACAGACCGCTCTTCAAGGGTGCCATCCTCTTTCTGGACGGTGACATATTGCTGGGCGTCCTTGATGTAGACAGCCTTATTGGAGACCAGAAGGACAGCGGGTTTTTCCTTTTTGATGAAAGTGACAAAAGTCGTCATGCCGTCGAGAATCCGGGCATCGGGATCGGTGAAGGTACCGGTTACGAGATACGTCACGATGCCGGTGCTGTCAATTTTCGGAGTCAGGCTGATTTCGCTGACCTGGCCAGCCTGATTTTCCAAGTTCAGGGCATCGACGGTGATACGCATGGTCTGGCCGACTTCGACTCCTGCTATATCAGTCTCGGTGATGTAGGCAGTCACCTGGACGGCATCCATCTGGGAAATGGTCAGAAGGCTGGATGTACTGCTGGCCGTGGCGGCTGCAACCAGATCACCTGGTTCGATGACAACTGACTTCACAATGCCAGCAACAGGCGCTTCGATCTCTGCCTGGGCCAATGCCGCCTGGGCTTCGGTCAGTCGTGCTTTGGCGTCTTCCAGGGCAAATTGGGCCGTTGCCACCGCTGCGTCCGATTGCCTGAGATAATCAACTTTGAGTTTTTGCATGTCATAATTCTGGCTGTATTCGGTGTAGATAGCAGGATCATTGGCCATGTCAGCCTGGGCTTCGAGATAGGTGCGTTGAAGCGGGATGAGCCTTTGTTCTTCGAGCGCGATGTTGTAATCGCGTGTCTGGATCGCTTCGTCGAGCGCCGTTCTGGCTTTGTCGATCGCCAGTTCATTGACCGAGGTCGGATTGTCGTCGTAGACTTCCTCCGCCTGCTCCAGGGCGATTTTTGCATTAGTGACAGCCAGGTCAGAATTTTTCAGATACTCGATCTTGAGGATCTGCTGGTTGTAGTCCTCAATCGCTTTGTAGCGCGAATCGTAAATCTCGCGTTCCAGCGAAACCAGCTTGACCTCTTCGGAAGTGATGGTGTAGGTCCGCTGGAGTCTGGCTTCGGCCAGGCTTTCCTCAGCCTTTTTGACAATCAGTTCAGCAGCTGCAAGTTCGGATTTCAGCTCAGCCGGGTCAAGGCGAGCCAGGATTTCACCAGCGGCTACGGATTGGCCTGGCTGTACCAGCACTTCGGCAATCCGCCCGGCAATCGGTGACTGGATTTCGGCAGCCGGGATAACGACACGACCGTCAGCGTACTGACCGATCAGGAGATCTCCCGTTTTGACAGCCTGGACGCTGATTTTGGGAGCCTCGCTTGCGACGTCTGAGCTGCAAGCTGTCCCTGCCAGCAACAGAGCCAGGGTCAGGCTTATAGCCAGGGGTATTTTGATTGATCGCTTCATGAAAACACATCCTCTGTTTCGCTTTGGATAATCCTAAGCTTAAACAGAAGATGTGTTGAAATTGTCAGAAGAACTTGCGAAAAATCAGAACGTTTTTTCAGGCCAATGGCGAACTGTTGCTCAGTGGCTGCCACAGTCTCCCGCGTGCTGATGATCGTGGCAGACTGAACCAGTCGAGAGTAATTGACCGTCGAGATAGGTAGCCAACGTCTGGTCGACCATGCCACGGGCGCCCGTGATGACATCGATCCCCTTTTCGTTGAAAATATCGATTGCACCCGCACCCATGCCGCCTGCGATTACGACATGGACGCCCTGCTCATTGAGCAAATTCGGCAGCAGGCCGGGTTTGTGGCCGGGATTGGCCAGAAAGTCCTGGGCAATGATTTTGCCTTCCTGGGTGGTGAAGATGTTGAATCCTTCGCAATGGCCGAAATGTTCACAGACATAATGGCCTTCGGCAGCGATAGCGATTTTTTTCATGGGTACCTCCTGTGTGCGTCCCTGCATGCTGGCAGGTTCAGTTTCAAGATTGGGGGGTTCTGGTATGGATGCCGGTTCACCTTTGGCCGGGATTTTTTGCATGGCCGTGATGGCCTTATCCAGATAGTCAATCGATGCGGTTTCGATCTGGCCTAGATCGCTCAGCTCAGTCAGGCGCGGATCGATCGGCAGGCTGCCCAGGAAAGGGATTCCCCATTCCAAGGCCAGTTCTTCAGTCACGCTTTGGCCAAAGATTTTGATTGTTTCGCCACAACCGGGGCAAATGACATGGCTCATGTTTTCGACAATCCCGATGATCGGGATGTTCATCTTTTTGGCCATGTTGACGGCCTTTTTGACGATCATGGACACCAGATCCTGCGGCGATGTGACAATGACAATTCCGTCCAGCGGGATCGACTGGAAAACGGTGAGCGGGACATCACCGGTCCCCGGCGGCATGTCGAGGAACATGAAGTCCAGATCGCCCCAGACAACATCCGTCCAGAATTGCTTGACGGTATTGGCCAGGATCGGACCACGCCAGACGACTGGGGATTCGGCATCATCGAGCAGGACATTGATCGACATGACTTGCATGCCATGCTGTGAAACAACAGGCAGCAAACCGGCTTCAGTCGGGACAGGTCGCTGGTCCTGCACACCGAACAATTTCGGGATCGAGGGTCCTGTGATGTCAGCATCGAGGACACCGACTTTGCGGCCGGACCGTTTCATGGCTGCGGCCAGCAGGCTGGTCACCATCGACTTGCCCACACCGCCCTTGCCACTGACAACGGCGATGACCCGGCGAATGGTGTTGTTGGGGTTGTTTTCCAGACTGAACTCGTTGTGATGCTCGTGAGCATGACTTTCATTTGAGGCCATTAGGGTACTCTCTTTCTTTGGTTTCATGTAACCTGGCAGGACCATCGGTCAGCCCAGCAGGATCGTATCTCCAGCACAGGCTGACACAACAGCATCCCCTAGCTGCTGTTTCATGGTCCAGACAGCTTGTGATCCGGTGCAATGCAACGGTACGATTTTTGCAATTCCCATCTGGCGGAAATAGTCGATGGTCTGTTGCAGACGTACCGGACTGGCACTTTCCAGATGCATGCCTCCGATGACAGCAAGGATTGGCAGCTCGGAAAAGAACAGATGGACATATTTGAGAATGTTGACGATGCCCGGATGACTGCAGCCGACCACCACCACCAGGCCCTTTTTACAGGTGCAGACCAGGACTTGTTCATCGTGCATGGCATCAACCAGGACCTGGTCGTTTTTTTCTACCAGCAGGCTGGTGTTGACCGGTTCAAAATCAGTCACGGCTGGGATCTCCGCACAGAGATACAAATTGTCTGCGATCGACAACGTTGAGGTGTTGAAGGTCACAAGCTGATCCAGATGCTTGATCTGCTCCATCCGCCACGGTAGTCCGACTGGTCGGTGCGGTTCTTCGAGGTGCTTGGCCAGGCCGAATTTGGGCAGCATGGCCTCGGGGTGGAGATAGATCCGGGGGCCTTTTTCCCGCAGAGGATACCAGGCCAGACCTCCACCATGATCATAATGGCCATGGCTGATCACGATCGCCTGAGCCTGGTCCAGATCAAAGCCCAGTGACTGAGCGTTTTTCAGAAAGACATCCGTTTGACCTGTATCGAACAAGATCTTGTTCTGATCGCTTTCGATCCACAGAGAAAGTCCATGTTCTGCCAGAAGTCCCCTTTTGCGGACACAGTCATCCGTCAGAATGGTGATTTGAAGCATGGTCTTGCACCTCGCTCTCTTCTTGAGTGAGCCTCTCATTCAAGGCTTTGCGCCAGCAATTGCTCCTGCAGCCAGGACCCTGTCCCTGACCTGGACCTGGTCCATGCCTGTGTGGACCTCCTTGCTCAAAATCCGGAGCGCATACAATCCGGTCTGAGCCACAATCTGGACAAAAATAATGTGATTTCTCCTGGCGCAGGACTTCGATGCTTTCCACCCAGATCTTGCCGCAGGAAAGACAATGAACCGGGCAGGCATTGCGTGTAAAGGTTCCGCCTTCGATCCGGATTCCCTTGCCATGGATCAGGCTGTCGGCAATTTTCTGGCGTGCATTCATCAAGATGCGCTGGAAAGTCGGACGTGAGACCTGCATTTGATCCGCGCAGGCTTCCTGTTCCAGGCCTTCGAAATCCTTGAGCCGGATGGCTTCCAACTCTTCGATTAACAGAATATTGTCCTGAATACCGGAACCAGTCGCGCCGACAGGCCGGAATTCCAGGACTTCGGGCATTTGACTGACACGGCGCCATTTGATCGGTCTGCCCATGGCTATTCCCCCCCTTTTTCTGGTTATCGACTCTGGCTGGCCAGCAACACTGTCAGGTTTTGCCATAAATTTTCCATGGGTTCGATGACAGTCCGGATTTTGGCCTGGACAGGAGTCAGACCATTTTGCAAAGCATCCACGACCAAGGGTTCAAACGGTATTTTTCCGATGACGGCAATGTTCCTGGCCTGGCAGTCTGACTCGATCTGCTCACTGACAGCCGGGTTGAGATCGAATTTGTTGATGCAGACATAAGCCGGAACTTTGAAATGGTCTGCCGTAGACAGGACACGATCCAGATCATGCCTTCCTGAAGGGGTGGGCTCGGCGACAGCCACCACAGCATCGGTACCTGTGATGGATGAGATGACTGAGCAACCGATACCGGGTGAGCCATCAATCAAAACATAATCCTCATTCTGCTGGAAATCGGACAGGTTGCGCCGGACTTGGGTCACCAGCTTGCCAGAGCCATCCGCCCCGATGGCAAGACGGGCATGGGCAAAACGACCTAAAGCGGTCTCATGGACAAATGTTTGGCCGGTTTTGGCATCGCTTAGTGCAATGGCATCGACCGGGCAAACCACGGTGCAGGCGGCACAACCCTCACAGGCCATGCTGGACACGAGATAGGCAGGACTGATGGCATTGAAGCGGCAAACTTCCCGGCACCTGCCACAGCTCATGCAAACATCCAGGTCAATCGAAGCTTTCTTGCCACCGGAATAATCAGCTTGGTACAATTCTGTACCATCCAAAAGCAAGTGTAGATTCGGGGCATCGACATCACAGTCGGCCAGCATTTTGTTATGGACCAGATGCCCCAGCGAAGCGACCAGGGTGCTTTTGCCGGTACCGCCCTTGCCACTGATAAAGACAATCTGCTTCATGGTTTTACTCCCTGGGCCAGTCCGGACAGCTTGGCTGCCAGTTCACCAAACAGATAGGCCCATTCTGAACTCGCCTGGACAGGTAAAATCCCATTGGAATAGTCGGCGGCAATTTTGCGGCTATAGGGAATTTTGATCAGAATCGGCAGATTGTTTTCGGCACAAAAGGCTTCGATGATTGAGTTGTTTTTTCCAGCTTTGTTAAGGACGATCCCAGCCGGAATCCCCATGGTTTTGACCAGTTCGGCCGCAATTTTCAAATCATGAAGGCCGAAGGGTGTCGGCTCAGTCACCAGAATCGCAAAGTCACAATCCTCGAGTGAATGGACGACGGAACAGGAAGCGCCTGGTGGGCAATCCAGGATGGCAGTCCGGCCTGGTTCGATCCAGATTTTGAGGTCATCCAGGATCGGTATCCCCACCGGCTCACCAACATCCAGTCGCCCCTGGACTGCGAATCCAATCGCATCGGCTTCGATCACACCGATCCGGCGATCGACTTCTGTAATGGCACCCGCCTCACAGACCAGAGAGCACGCGCCACAATGATGGCACAATTCGGAAAAGGCCAGGACTCGCTTGGGCGTCACGGCCAGAGCATTGAACTGGCAGATCCGGGCACACGCCCCGCAGTGGGTGCAGATCGACTCATCGATCTGAGGCACACGGACTTTGACGACAGAAGACCGGGAAAATTTGGGTTTCAAATATAAAAACCCGTTCGGTTCCTCCACGTCGCAGTCGATGTACTGGCTATTGGCAGTCACCAGAGCAAGGCTGGCAGCGACCGTTGTTTTTCCAGTCCCGCCCTTGCCGCTCAAGACAGCAATTCTCACAGCTGGCCTCCACGATGCCCCTGTCCCATGCCGCCGCCCTGGCCCAGATGGGATGGTCCGGTCGAGGAAACAGGTTTTAGCTGGCCTGCCTTGAGTTGATTGAGGTTTTCCGCAACAGTTGCCTGAGCGCCTTCATAGAGGGCGATTTTAGTATCTTTCAGGACGTTCAGGGCATTGGGTCCCAGATGGCCTGTCACCAGGACATCCACCCGGGCATCAATGACTGCTTGAGCGGCTGCTATGCCAGCTCCTCCGGAAGCATGGCGGGAAGCATTGTCTATCGCCGTGGTATTCATCGTCTCAGAGTCAATAATCAGAAAGTATTCAGCCCGGCCAAACCGGGGATCCATCTGGGAATCAATCGTCGGTCCCGTACTGGTCACGATCACGCGCATTTCATTCACCTGCTTTCATTTTTTAGCATTTGCTCATAATTATTGTAAAAGATTTATTGGGCATATGTCAATAAAAATGATTCTTCAAATGGGAAATTTGCACACAAACAGTCAATACATGTGTACAATGGTTTTATCACATGGAAACACAGGTCACGACTTGTGCAAGAAATGGCCAAATCAAGTGTTTCGAGTATAGGAGGTCCCCCATGGCTTATAAAATTTCTGATGCCTGCATTTCCTGCGGTGCCTGCGAATCCGTCTGCCCGACTGGTGCCATTTCAGCCGGCGAAACTCAATACGTGATCGATCCGGAAACCTGCATTGATTGTGGTGCCTGCGAAAGCACCTGCCCAGTCAGCGCAATTTCGCCGGCCTGATCGGCGTCTCTATTCCACTGCTCATGGCCCTGACCGGCGGTTAGCGGCTATGATTCCATTAGCTTGCTTATTGCCAAAGAGAGCCAGTCTCACATAGCCTGACAGCTATCGAGACTGGCTCTTGTTGGTGTTAAACATGACTTTGTGGACTTAATTGTTTATGTCAGGCGCTGACGGTGATTCAAGTTTTAGTTTGGCATCCAGCAGGGACGCAGCAAAACGAATGTATTCAGCACAGGGCCGGCGCTGGTAGTAGGCCTCTGTGCGCATCTCAGGCACGGGTTCACTGACGGTTTCTTCCAGTTCGAGCAAATCGCGGCATAAAATGGTGCCGTAGCGATCCCTGAATTGGGCGGCCAAATCCTGAACCAGCTGATAATGGCGGGTTTTTGCTTCGTAGTCTTGTGGGTCGCTGTAACCAGATTGCAGTCCAACCACCATGAAAAGCCCGGTCAGGGCCCCACAGACCTCTCGCAGGCGGCCCATGCCGCCGCCAAACGAGGATGCAAGTCTCGTGGAAGTCTCAAAATCGATCCCGATTTCGCCCTCAAAGGCACCTATCAAGGATTGGGCACAGTTATACCCTGATTTGAATAAAGCTTCTGCACGATCTGCACGAGTTTTCATGGTCTACCCCGGCGAAATAGATGCCGGCAACAGGCACCTTCTTCGCTGCTGTCCTCAGGGCAACAGGCCAGTACCTTTGAATGGCATTTGGGGCACTCCGGGTCCAGCTGATTGGCTTGTTCGATTTTTTCATAACTCTCCTGCCATTCGCGTCCACATTCCAGACAGCGGATCGGGCAAATGTTGCGAGTGTAATGGCCGCCTTCGATCTGAATGGCCTTGCCATTCACCAGGCTGTCCGCAATTTTCTCCCGGGCCAGAAGCAAGATCCGCTGGAAAGTCGGTCGCGAAACCCCCATTTCGCGGGCACAATCAACCTGATCAAGACCCTCGAGATCTTTGAGCCGTATTGCTTCGAGCTCTTCCAGTTTCAGGGTATTGGTTCCTGGCACTTGATGTTGCTCGGCAGGAATAAAATTAAAAACCTGCGGCATTTGTCCTATTTTGCGCCATTTGACCGGTCTTGCCATGATTCATTCACCTCAACAGTCATTTCTCACCTAGGATACACCTCTTTGACCAATTTTTCCTTATGTGATTCCATCACTTTACTTATCAATAATTATTATTAATAATAAAAGCACGCCTTCAAATCTTCAGACACAAATGAAGGTTATAATGGGCTTATGACAATAACCAGCCACAAGCCAGCACAAAAAATCAGGGAGGATTTACGAACATGGACGAAAACACAAACAATTTCCGGCTGCCTCTGATCGGTGATCCGGCTCCAGCATTTAGCGCCAAGACCACCCAGGGCGATATCAATTTCCCGGCTGATTACAACGGCAAATGGGTGATCCTTTTCAGCCATCCGGCTGACTTTACACCTGTCTGCACCACGGAATTCATGACCTTTGGCAGCATGCAGGAGGAGTTCCGGTCCATCAACACCGAGCTGGTCGGGCTTTCGATCGACAGCATGTACTCACATATTGCCTGGCTGCGCACAATCAAGGAAAAGATCGAATACAACGGCATCAAAGATCTGGAAATCAAATTCCCGGTCATCGAAGACATCAGCATGAACGTGGCCAAGCTCTTTGGCATGGTCCAGCCCAACTCTTCGACCACCCAGGCTGTTCGTGCTGTCTTCATCATCGATCCGAAAGGCATTGTCCGCCTGATCATGTACTACCCGGCAGCCGTTGGCCGCAACATGCAGGAAATCAAGCGTGCCGTCGTTGCTTTGCAGAAGGCTGACGCCGATTCCATCGCCACCCCGGCCAACTGGCAGCCCGGCGATGATGTCATTCTGCCGCCCCCGGGCTCCTGCGGTACCGCCAAGGAACGTGTCGAACAGCACCCCGACGATGTCTATTGCCTCGACTGGTTCCTCTGCTTTAAAAAAGAGAAAAAAGGCTGATCCACAAGCAAGGAACCAGCCCGATTTCAATAGTAAACCACCCTTTCAAAAAACGCCGGCCAGGTTAATCCCTGAGCCGGCGACTTTTATTTCAAATCATACGGCTTCAATAATTTGTCAACTTCTACCATATTGCCATTTTTGTCCATGGTTTCGACTTTGGCAAAGACCCAACCCTCGACAGCAGCAGGGTCCACACCGGCTGCGATGAAAGGCGTTGGATCGAGCACGAAAACGATATCCTTGTCATTGGTTTTCATGTCTTTGGCCCATTCAAACACGTTTCCGTCTCCAAGGTCGATACCATAGTGATCAAGCGCCTTATGGTAACCGATTGCCTGGCCTTTCTGGCGGACCAGCTCTTCATAGGTAGTTGCCACATTGCTCTGTGCTTCAGCTTTGAAATCCTGTGAACCTAAGTCGGTGCCGACAACGAGTGTATCAGCATCAAGCATCCCAACTGGGAGCTGGCTGACATCAAGGCCCGCAGCCAGAAATGGTGCCGCAGTAAATTTCAAAGCAACATCATATGAACCGGTCACTGCGAAGTTGCGGCTCAAGAGAAAACGAGCACTGCCGTCTGGTGCGGTTATAGCAAAGCCACCGAACGATTCATCAGCTTCGACATCAGCAACCTCGACGATAGCGGCGAAGGATTGAACCGATGCTTTTCCAACGACGTCCGTTTGGGTACATCCGGCCAAGCTTATTAGCAAGGTCAATAGCAGAATCGGGATCATGATTTTTTTCATGGAAGAACCTCCTCAAGGTAAATCGTGACTGGACAAGACAGGGATTTCTGATTGGTCTGGTGATGTCGTACTCGCATTCTAGAAGCGCGATGTGAAGAATCGATGGAGAAAGGGTCGTACCGGATCTGGCCAATCAACCAAATTTGGTGCGACAGATCAGGAAAAGTTTTACACCTACAGTTGAACAACTGTTCATATGTTTGTGCTAAAATGTGGTTGAAACCCCTTTTAAGTTTGAAACTTGTCCATGCTGCGAGGTAGACGATGAAAGATACTCAAACAGATCTGATCCGCTGTGATTGCACCGTGATCCATGAGGATACGGTCCAGATTGTTAGGTCTCAGATGCCCGAAGATGAGGATCTGTTCGAGCTGGCAGAGTTTTTCAAAGTGTTCGGCGACACGACCAGGATTAAAATTTTGTCCGCACTGTCATCATCCGAGCTCTGCGTCTGTGACTTGGCCGTGCTCCTGAACATGACCCAGTCAGCCGTGTCCCATCAATTGCGCCTGCTCAAGCAAGCCCGCCTGGTCAAATACAGGAAAGCTGGCAAAATCGTTTATTACTCACTCGATGACGCTCATGTTGGCACGATTCTGGCCCAAGGACATCACCATCTGACCGAAGAACTGCGCCATTTTGCCAATCGTTGATTCATCCCGAACCGGAGGTTTTCCATGTCCGAACCAAGCTCCCTGACGCCTGTTCAAACCACACAGGATAATCTGACAAACCAGCGGGTTTTCCAGATGACTGGCCTGGGCTGCGCCACGTGCGCGGCCAAGATCGAAGCTGAGATCAATCAACTGGAGGGTGTGCACAGCGCCCGGCTGGACTTTGTTTCTCAGCGCCTGATCATCGAGGCACTCGATCCAAAGGCCATGCGCCAGATTACACAGCAAGCCGGCGAGATTGCAGCCCGGATCGAACCGGGAGCAGCAGTTGTCATCGGTGAGAACACCGGTTCTGCTCCAGTTGAAGTCAAGAATGCCCCTGCCCGGACCCTGCGCCTGGTCTTGTTCGGTATTGGTTTTGCCTTGCTGCTGCTGGCCCAATTTGCGCCTTTGCCAACAGCGCTGAGCCTTATGATGTTTATCGCGAGCTACCTTTTAATCGGAGCAGAGGTCGTTCTGGCGGCGGTGCGCAACATCGCTCGTGGTCAACTGTTTGATGAAAACTTCCTGATGAGCCTGGCCACCGTCGGGGCCTTTGCCATCGGTGATTATCCCGAAGCTGTTTCCGTCATGCTTTTCTACCAGATTGGTGAGTTTTTCCAGGATCTCGCGGTCAATCGTTCACGTCGTTCAATCGCCGCCCTGATGGATATCCGGCCAGAATTTGCCAACCGGGTGACCGATGACGGGATCGAAACGGTCCCGCCTGAGCAAGTTGGCATCGATGACATCATTCTGGTCAAACCAGGCGAACGAGTCCCGCTGGATGGCTCCGTTATACAAGGGCGTTCTGCTCTTGATACGTCCGCTTTGACCGGTGAATCACTCCCGCGCGATGTCGAGCCAGGGAGCACCGTGTATTCTGGATCGATTAATCAAAGCGGTGTCTTGCGCATCCAGGTCAGCAAGCCTTATGGTGAATCGACGGTGGCGCGGATTCTGGAACTGGTTCAGAATGCCAGCAGTCGCAAAGCCCCGACCGAACAATTCATCACCAAATTCGCACGCTACTACACACCTGCCGTTGTTTTTGCTGCAGCAGCTTTAGCTGTTTTGCCGCCACTCTTAATCCCCGGCGCCAGCTTCAGTGAATGGCTGCACCGGGCCTTGATCTTCCTCGTTGTCTCCTGCCCATGTGCGCTGGTTGTTTCCATCCCGCTCACCTTTTTTGGCGGAATCGGCAGCGCCTCGCGCCAGGGTATCCTGGTTAAGGGCAGCAACTACCTGGAGGCATTGAATTCAATCGACACAGTAGTGTTTGACAAGACCGGAACCCTGACCCGCGGGGTCTTTACAGTGACGGAAATCGTTACGGCAGGAGCCCTGCCTGAGGCGAGTGTGCTCGAGCTTACCGCCCAGATTGAACAATTCTCCAACCATCCGATCGCAGCATCGATCCGGAAGGCCTATGGTAAAGTGCCCGATCCCAGCTTGATCCAGGATTACCATGAGGAGTCCGGGCAAGGCTTGTCAGCCACGATCAATGGTCGATCCGTTCTGGCTGGCAATTCCCGTTTTCTATTAAGTCAGGGCGTCCTTCATGCTCAAGTCCTGACCGTCGGCACGGTTGTCTATCTGGCTGTCGATGGCCAATACACCGGACACCTGGTCATCTCGGACCAACTCAAGCCAGACAGCAAGGCAGCTGTGCAGCGACTGCGCAAGCTGGGCATCCGTTCGATCGCGTTGCTGACTGGTGACAGCCAGTCAGTCGGCCAGGCCACCGGCAGCCAGCTGGGACTGGACACCGTGCTCTCAGAACTGCTCCCGCATCAGAAAGTGGAGGCATTCGAGTCCTTGGCAGCAGCGCGGACGACTGAGGGGAAGATTGTCTTCGTTGGAGATGGCATCAATGATGCACCTGTCCTGGCTCGCTCGGATGTTGGCATCGCCATGGGCGGCATCGGTTCTGATGCCGCGATTGAGGCTGCAGACATTGTCTTGATGACGGACGAACCCATGAAACTGGCTACCGCCATCGAAATCGCCCGCAAAACCCGGGCCATCGTCTGGCAGAACATCGTTTTTGCCTTGGGTGTCAAAGCTGTCATCTTGCTGCTCGGTGCCCTGGGATACGCCTCGATGTGGGCAGCAGTCTTTGGAGATGTCGGCGTAGCCCTGATTGCTGTCCTCAACGCGTCCAGGGTTCTGCAACAAAACAATTGACACGCCCTCTGATTTCCGATAAAATGACTGGGAATTGATAATCATTATCATATTCGGCTCAATGAAGATCGTCTCTGGAGGATGTGAGTATGGCTTTGTCAGAAGCAAAAGTCGGTCGCCAAATGGAGATCCAGCAAGTGACCGGGACAGAAAAGGTCCAGAAATTCCTGTTTTCACTCGGCTGTCATGCCGGGGAGCGGATCACTTTGATTTCGATTCTGGCTGGCAATTACATCATCTCAGTCAAGGACAGCCGATATGCCATCGACCGCAAAATGGCCCAGGCGATTCAATTGATCGGATAAGGTTTCATCTATTTGTTTGAATGAAAGCAGCAGGCCTGCTTTTTTTCACCCAATTATATGATAACGATTATCATGATCATAGCTCTTCAAAAAACCACGGGAGAATGACCATGAAACTTGCTTTAGCAGGAAACCCCAACTCGGGAAAAACCACGCTGTTCAACGTGATTACCGGTAAAACAGAATACGTCGGCAACTGGCCTGGCGTCACCGTCGAAAAAAAAGTCGCCAACCTCAGGCGAGCCTACAAAGGATCACTGGGACAAGGCCTTCATGGCAAAGGCGGAGACGGAGACCATAAAAACAAGGTCTCGGTCGTCGATCTGCCCGGAGCCTACTCGTTGACTCCTTATACCCAGGAAGAAACCATCACTCGCGATTTCATCACGGGTGAATCACCCGATGTCATCATCAACATTGTCGATGCCACCAGTCTGGAGCGCAGCCTCTTTTTCACCACACAGCTGCTCGAATTGGGCCTTCCGATTGTCGTTGCGCTCAATAAGCAGGACCTCGTCCGGCGCCAGGGCAGCAGGATCGACCATGAAAAACTGGCACAGATCCTGGGCTGTCCAGTCATCCCCGTTGCAGCCAATGCCGGGGAAGGCTTGCAGGAATTGACCAGCCAGGCTTTGTCACTGACCGGATCAGACCAGCCTGCGCCAGTTTTTGCCGGACAAGGAACGCCAGACGAAGACCAGAGTCGTCATCATTTTGTACATGAGATCGTGGCAAAAGTCCTCAGCCGGGGTCGTGACGCCGCTGTGGTTACCTTGTCAGACCGAGTCGACCGGATCGTTGCCCATGCGTTCTGGGGGCTGCCGATTTTCGCCCTGGTCATGTGGGCTATCTATTCCTTGTCGATCAACGGCCTGGGCGGCTGGGCCTCCGGGTATCTGAACGACACGTTTTTTGGCGAGATCGTTCCGGCTGCGGCATACCAGTTGTTTGCCGCCATCGGACTCAACGAATTGCTCCAATCCCTGGTCATCGATGGCATCCTGGGCGGTGTCGGTGCGGTTCTCGGCTTCCTGCCCCTGATCATGGTCCTGTTCTTCCTCCTGGCCTTGGTCGAAGACAGCGGCTACATGGCCCGGATCGCTGTGGTCATGGATCGGTATTTTAAACGCATCGGCCTGTCCGGCAAGTCGATCATCCCGATGATCGTCGGCTCCGGCTGCTCGATTCCGGGTGTCATGGCCTCACGCACCATTGAAGATGAAAACGAACGCCGGGTCACGACCATGCTGACCCCCTTCGTCCCCTGCAGTGCCAAGCTGCCTGTTATTGCCCTGTTTGGTGCGGTCTTTTTCCCGGGAGCGACCTGGGTGTTCCCAGCCATGTACCTGATTGCCGGGGTTCTGATCATCATCGGTGGCTTGCTTCTGAAAAAAATCTTCCATTATGAAGGCAGCTCGTCATTTATCATCGAATTGCCAGAATATCGTCTGCCTAGCCTCCGCCATGCTTTGACCCAGATGTACAAGCAGGCCAAATCTTTTGTTATCAAAGCATCGACCATTATCTTGGTCATGAATACTCTGGTCTGGTTCACCCAGACCTATAGCTGGAGTCTGCGTGTGGTCGATGATCCCAGCCAGAGCATGCTCGCTGCTGCCGGTGCGGTCATCGCTCCCCTGCTCATTCCGCTCGGATTCATCGGCTGGCAGGCTGCCGTTGCCGTCCTGACCGGATTTGTCGCCAAGGAAAATGTCGTCTCCACGTTTGCCATCGTCCTTGCTGCATCGGAGGACTTGCTCTTCACCCCGGCCGGACCGCTGGCCAGCATTTTCACACCCATCACCGCTTTTGCATTCCTGTCCTTCAACTTGTTTGCCCCGCCCTGCTTTGCCGCCATTGGTGCCATGAACGCCGAGCTTGGCAACCGCAAATGGCTGTCCCGTGCCCTGGTCTTTCAGTTGACAACCGGCTACACCGTTGCCATGCTGATCACACAAGTTGGAACGTTGCTTGTCACCGGCCAGCCAGCCCCCGGGCTGGTCCCCGCGATCGTGATCTTGATTGCGATCATCGTCTTTGTCACACTCCTGCTGCGCAACCATGCGATGTCCACCAATCTGACCAACGCAGCAGAACTGAAAGGAGAATCCTGATGCTAGCCGATCTCATTGTTGGCCTGATTGTGGCCACACTTGTTGTCTATGGAGCTTACCGGTTTTTCAAAAGTGCAAAAAACAATACCTGCGCTGGCTGCTCCGGCGGCTGTTCACTCGAGGAACGCACTCGCTGCAAGCACTGACCAGGACACAAGCCATTTTATTTTCCAGGCTCCCTGTTGTATCATGATACCTATCGATGATGCGGCAGGGAGCTTATTTATGGATCTGAAATCCAAACTGTCAGATGGCAGCTACAAACTGACCGGACAACGCCAGGCAGTCCTGGATATTCTCCTGGCCAACAGCGGCCAGCATTTAAGCGCTGACGAGGTGCACAAGCGCCTGGGGGAAAAGGGCAACTCGATCGGGATTGCCACCGTTTACCGGACCCTGGCCTTGCTGGAAAAGCTCAAGCTCATCCGCCGGATCAACCTCGATGATGGCTGCACCCGTTACCAGGTTCATGAGGATGACCATAAGCACGAACACCACCACATGATCTGCCAGCGCTGTGGCAAAGTCGAGGATTTCCCGGATGACATGCTCGACGAGCTGGAAATTCGCGTCCTGGAGCAATATGGATTTATTGTCCAGGATCACCGCGTCAAACTCTACGGCCTCTGCCGCGACTGCGCAGGCAAGAAAGAATGACCCATGTCCCTGATCCAGATCCAGAATTTGAATTTTGCCTACGGTGGCAGCCTGACGCCGGTCTTTGAATCAGTCAATCTCCAGATCGATACGAATTGGAAGCTCGGATTCATCGGGCGCAATGGGCGTGGCAAGACGACTTTCCTGCGCCTGCTGCTTGGTGAACTGGAATTCACAGGTCAGATCACTGCCAGTGTCCAATTCGACTATTTCCCGTTCGAAATCCGGCAGCCGGGCCATTTGACCCGCGAAATCATCTCGGAACTATCTCCTGACGCTGCCGGCTGGCAGTTCGAACGTGAGCTCAATCTGCTGGCCGTGGACTTGTCTGTCCTGGATCGGCCATTTGTCCAGCTCAGCAAGGGTGAACAGACGAAAATCCTGCTCGCCTGCCTTTTCCTGAAAGACAATCACTTTCTGCTCATCGACGAACCGACCAATCACCTGGATCAACTGGCGCGGGAAAAGGTCAGCACCTATCTGGCCAGGAAAAAGGGCTTCATTGTTGTTTCACATGACCGCGCTTTTCTCGATGATTGCATCGACCACGTGCTGTCGATCAACCGGACCAGCATGGAGCTCCAGACAGGCACTTTCTCATCCTGGTGGGAGAATCGCCAGCGCCTGGAAAAAGCTGAGCGGACTGCCAATGAGCGATTACAACAGGGCATCGATCATCTCTCGACTGCAGCCCGGCGGACTTCGCACTGGTCTGACAAACTGGAGCAGACCAAATACGGCGGCAGGCCTGACAATAGCATGGTCGACCGCGGCTATATCGGTCACAAAGCGGCCAAAATGATGAAGCAAGCCAAGGTGATTGAAGCCCGTCAGCACAAAGCCATCCAGGAGAAATCACGCTTGCTGCGCGATGTCGAAGCTCAGCATCCCTTGAAAATCCATCCACTCCAGCATCATGCCCGCCAACTGATCCAGCTCGAGGGGGTCAGCATCGTATACGGATCGAGGACAGTCTGCCACGACATCCAATTTACGATCCATCCAGGTGACCGGGTCGCTCTGAACGGTCCCAATGGATCTGGCAAGTCGAGCCTTCTGAAATTGATCCTGGGTGAGGACATCCTTTTCTCCGGCACGCTGCTGCGTGCCAGTCAGCTCATACTGTCCTATGTGCCACAGGACGCCTCAGGATTATCCGGCCACTTGCGCGTATTCTGTCAGGAACGAGGCATCGATGAAAGTCTGTGCAAAGCCATCCTCAACAAACTCGATTTTGCAAAGGAACAATTTGAAAAGCCGCTCGAAAGCTACAGTTCCGGGCAGAAGAAAAAAGTCCTGCTGGCGGCCAGTTTGTGCGAGCAAGCCCATCTTTATGTCTGGGATGAACCTTTGAATGACATCGACATCCTGTCTCGGATCCAGATCGAGGAACTGCTTCTGACGTTCCAGCCAACCATCCTGTTTGTCGAGCATGATCGCCTGTTTTGTGATCACCTGGCCACGAAGACTGTGGAACTTTCCGGAATCCGTTAATGGGGAACCCTGAATCCGTCTACCTCGATCAAATGGACCAATGCATCAACGACGGCCGGGTCAAACCAGACTCCCCGCCACTCCAGAAGCTCCGCCAGAGCTGCCTCATAACCCAGTGCGGGGCGGTAAGGACGGTGTGAAACCATAGCTTCGAAAACATCGGCAACTGCAAGGATCCGTGCCTCGTTCAGGATGGCTTCACCTGACAGTCCCTGAGGGTAGCCCGAGCCATCCAGTCTCTCATGGTGTTGACGGACACTGTCTGCGATCGGAAACGGCATGTCAACGTCGCGTAAAATTTCATATCCGGTCTGGGCGTGGCTCTGGATCAGTTTGAATTCAATCGCAGTCAGCCGGGCCGGCTTGGACAAAATCTCGGCCGGGATTGCTATTTTCCCCACATCATGAACAATGCCCGCCCAGTAAAGAGCCTGGCAATGGTCTGACGGATAACCCAGAAACTCGGCAATCCGTTTGGCGATGATGCCCACGCACCGCTGATGGCCCGATGTATAGGCATCGCGCAAATCAATCATGCGGGAAATAGACAGCAGCGTGCTTTCAAAAGCCTTCTCCAGTAGGCCAGCCTTGCTGGACAGCTCCAATTCGTAATGGACGTTCTCCATGGCAATGGCAGCTGTATTGGCCAGAATCTGAATCAGACGGACTTGGAATGGCGTGGCTTCATAGCGTGACGACCAATAACAGCCGATGGCACCCAATGGGTTATCCGATCGGATCGGCACAACCGCCAGGCCACGCACAAATGTCGGTTCATATACTGCCTGAGGAACCCGCCGATCTTTATAAATGTCAGGGATGACCACGGGCTGGTGATGACTCATCGCCCAGCCGCTGACACAGTCGGACATCGGGAACCGGCTGCCTTTCCAAAGGGGCTGAATAGCGTCCTCATCCGCGTAATAGCAGTATTCACCCTCCCGCAGGACAAATGTTGCTCCATCTGCACCTGTCAGGTCGCGGGCCCCATGGCGGACAATATCCATGATTGCATTCATGTCATGGGCTGCCGCAAGCGCCTGGGTCAGGTCAATCACGTCAACCATCGTCTCCAGGCTGCGATTCAGGATCTCTTCCCTGGACAAGCCAGGTGCACTTTCAAAAAATAGTCTCATCCGCCGAATCTCATCTCAGTTTGCTAACCTTGCGCGATCATAACAGAAGTTATCCTGTTTATTAGGAAGTGTTTTCATTATACTCTTTTTATCACAGTCTGGTATCTCAGGCGACTGCTTGTGATCTAAAAAGCAGATATTCTAAAAACCAACCTTCTATTTCAAGATAAATCAATCCAAGTGAAAAAAATGAATCGAGGTTATCTTATGTACGCCATAGAAACCATGGTTGCCGAACACCGCCAGATCCTGCGTCTGGCCAACACGATGGAACAGGCCTGTGTCGACATCCTCGACGGCGAGCAGCTGGTCACAGCTGATTTCCGGGCTGGGATTGATTTTATTCGCGGATATGCCGACAGGCATCATCACGGCAAGGAAGAGCAGTTTCTGTTCAACGAAATGGCCAGCCGGCTCGGACCTGTGGCTGAGAAACTGATCAAGCACGGTATGCTCTCTGAGCACAACCTCGCCCGTTATCAGGTCGGCAGCCTTGAAGCGGCGCTGGACCACTATGATCAGCAACAGGACACCCTCAGCAAACTGAAGATCCTGTCCCATATGATGGCCTATGTGGATCTGATCCGCGGTCACATCGTTCGTGAGGACACTGCTGTCTATCCGTTTGCCGAAAGTAAGCTGCCCCCGGATATCTTGCAGGTCATTGATGAAAAAACGCGGAGCTTTGAAACCGATGTCAGCCACGCCGCCGAGGCGGCGAGGCTGCTTTTGGTGCTCGATCAGCTGGAATCTATCTATCCTGCCAAAGCTTAAGGGCACACCAATTCTGACTGGTGTCAGGCACGTTCCAACAATCGCTGGTAAGTCTTTTCGATCCCAATCGCCCCGAGCGGTGCTGCAATCAGGATCGCGACGACGGCCGCGGCCAGAATGATGTGACCGGCTGTCACGCCCGCTGCCAGTGGCAGGGCACCGATGGCAGCCTGGACGGTCGCTTTGGGCAGGTAGGCGATCACGATAAACAGCTTCTCCTTGCCTGACAATCCCGCCCCACTGATACTGAGCCACGTTCCGATCGCCCGGAAGACCAGGCCACCCAGGATCAGGGCAACGACAGCGAGTCCGGCTCCGGCTGCGTATCGGACATCGACTTCTGCACCAACCAGGACGAACAAGACGAGCTCAGCTGCGACCCAGATCTTGGAAAATTTGCCAGAAATCCGCCGGGCCAGTCCTTCGTAGGTTTTGAGAATCGTTCCCCCCAGGGTCATGACCGCCAGCAAGCCAGAAAACGGCACAAATTGGCTGACAAGGTCTTGCAGGCCAACCATCAGGAACGATACCCCGAGGATGATCAGTACTTTGATCGTATCCCGGACATGCAGCCGGCGGAAAATCCGGACCAGCACAAGCCCCGCACCCATTCCGACCGCTACGCCTGTCAGGATCGAGACCGGAATTTCCAGCATGGCCGCCGGGCTGAATCCCTGGCCAGCATAGATCCCCATGAAGGACGTGAACAAAACTATGTTGTAAATGTCATCGGCTGATGCACCAGCCATGATCAGCTGCGGGATGCTGTGTTTCCTGCCATAGCCCGACTCGATCAGATGGATCATTTTGGGCACGACGACAGCAGGTGAAACAGCCCCGAGGATGGTACCCAGGATCGCTGCCTCCAGATAGCTGATGCCCAGCAGAAGCGGAGCCAGCACAACCACACCGACAATCTCGAAAGTTGCCGGGACAAAGCACATCAGGAGCGCTGGCCGACCCACTTTCTTGAGATCCTTGAGGTCCAAAGACAAACCGGCCCGGACCAGGATCACGATCAGGGCGATCTCCCTCAGGTCAGTCGAGATGGTGAGGATATTGGGAGAAATCAAGTCCAGGACATACGGGCCCAGCACGATGCCCGACAGCAACATTCCCAGCAAGCCAGGCAACTGCAGCTTCTGGAAGACCCCCTTCAGGGCGAATCCCAGCAAGATGATCAAGGACAGGCTTTGAAGCATGCTATTCTTTTCCCTGCTTTCCCAAAGACTTCTGCAATTTGGTGAATTCTGAAGTGTCGCCAATCAGGATGAACCCACTGAAAATACCATCGCGATAGATCAGCTTGCGATAGGTGCCGTTTTCTTCATTGAGCAGGGCATCGAGGTCGTAGTGGGCCTCGCCCATGATGCCTTTGTCGCCCTGGACAACGATTTTGGTTTCCATGGTGTTGATCACATAAGGCGGGATCACCTTGTCAAAGGACAAGTCACCTCCGGCAGCGTTGGTGCCAGCGACGAGGCCCTGGGCTTTGGCCACCGACCAGAGGCCAAACCAGTATCCGCCTGGCTCTGCGGCGTCACCGCAGGCATAGATCCCAGTCGTGCTGGTTTCCATTTTGTCATCGACGCTGATCCGGCGCTGCACGGCCAGGTTGGAATAATCGAGAAACCCGATGTTGGCCCGGACACCGATACAGACCAGGACCAGGTCAGACTCCAGCAATCGGCCATCGGCCAGATGGACATGCGAAACTGGGCTGGTATTTTCCGCGGACTGACCATGGATCTGCTTGAGCTCAGCCGATAGATGGACCTCGATGTCTAAATTGCGGACCCGGTCGAGAAAGACTTGTGAGCCGGCATCGTCGAGTTGATTGCCCAGCAGGCGCGAGTTTTTCTCGATGATATCGACAGCGCAGCCAGCTTTACGGGCAAAATAAGCGGCTTCCAGGCCGAGCAGCCCACCACCGATTACAACGACTTTTTTTGCCTTGCGCAGCTCTTCGGCGACCGTCAATGCATCCTGCAGCGTCCAGAGAGAATGGACGCCTGGCCGGGCGATCCCCTGCACGGGCGGGATAAAACTCTGGCTACCCGAGGCGATGACCAGACTGTCAAATGATTCCGTCAGGCCATTGTCGAGGCGCAGCTTCTTCTCGATCGGGTCTAAAGCGACAACCGTCTGACTCAGACGGACTTCCAGG
Organism: Clostridia bacterium; assembly: GCA_009928985.1. Lineage (GTDB taxonomy): Bacteria > Bacillota > Clostridia > Saccharofermentanales > UBA5734 > UBA5734. The sequence goes on along the minus strand of SABL01000005.1, from coordinate 21,162 downwards.
CGACGCTCCTCATACCAGCTGGCAGGATGCAGGAAAAGCTTTTCGGCCAGTGCTGGCTCGTTGAGGATTTCACAGATCCGGAGCCGGTAATAGGGCATGAACGCTTCATGGGACAGAATGACGATTTCGGCCGCGGGATCTTGCTTGCGGGCCGCTTCGGCGGCGGTTATTCCGGCAATGCTGCTGCCTATGACTACAATTTTCCTGCTCATCGTGTAAGCCTCCTGATTTTAGCTGGAATCAACTCACGGTTAATTCTCATTATAAACGAAAAGAGACCCGGCCGGATGAAAGACCAGATCCCTTCGCCATCCCAATCCGCCCCTATCTGTAACATATGAAAATTGACATATGCCCATTACAAAGGCTACACTTGACCTGTTCCCTGGAAAAATTGAGTCAGGCAGGTCACGTGTGAATCTTAAAATGCTTTTTCAACCCTTCTTGTTCCTAATCACCATGTCCCTTTCTTTTAGTCTGGTATTAACGGGCTGTACCGCCAGACCGGCACAGTCGTCAGGAGATGTCATGGATCAGCCACTCACGGTTGCAGTTGGCATCGTTCCACTGGCTTCATTTGTCACCACGGTGGGTGGCGACCAGGTCAAGGTCGTGACCATGATCCCGCCAGGCAACAGCCCAGCCAACTATCAGCCGAGTAACCTTGAGATGCAGGAGCTGTCGGATGCTGTCCTTTACCTGAGCTTGCAGACGCCGACAGAAAAAGCCAATATCCTGCCCAAGCTGAAAGATTTCAATCCCGACATCAAATTGGTTGATATGCAGCAGGCGGTTGGTGACGTCTATCCTTTACGTCCGGTCAGCCAGTCCATCCAGCTAAGCAAGTCTGATGCTGACGAAACTGAGGCATCTGGCACGTCTCAAGCGATTGATCACCATGTCTGGCTATCGCCCAGGCGAGCCATCGTTATTATCGAGCGGATCGAAGCTGAACTGACGGCTTTGGACCCAGCTCATGCGGCCGCTTTCCAAGCCAATGCCCAGGCTTACATTGCCAAGCTTCAAGCCCTCGACCAGTCCATCCGGGATTCCTTTGCAAAACTGAAATCCCGCGATTTTTTGATTTACCACGGGTCATACGCCTACTTTGCCGAGGATTATGAACTCAACATGATCTCGATCGAACTGGCCGGAAAGGAAGCCACCGCTGCCGAGCTTAAAGCGATCATCGATTATGCCAGGCAGGAGTCGATCCGGGTGGTCTTTTACCAAGCCGAATTCGACGATACTCAAGCCACGATTGTGGCCCAGGAAATCAATGGCGTGACGGCAAAGGTCGAACCGCTGTCCGGCAATTACCTGGAAGCCATAGCCAATATCGCCCAGACTCTGGTCCTGGCCAATGGATGAGCGCCGGGCCCAGCCAATCCAGCCCGATGTGACCAGACCTGACACGCCAGACCTCCTGGCTTTCCATGACGTCCGTTTCTGCTATGCAGAGGTCTGTGCAGTGGGTGATGTTTCCCTGGGCATCCAGCCTGCGACATTGACCGTGCTTGTTGGGCCGAATGGTGGCGGCAAGAGCACCCTGATGCGATTGATGACTGGCCAGCTCAAGCCAGAAAGCGGCCAGATCGACCGCTATGGTACCGTCGCCTATGTTCCACAAACGCCTTCGTTCGATAGCTCGTTTCCTTTGACGGTTGGGGACTTTGTCATTATGGGCACGCTCGACAAGCGAATTCGCCCCTTTTACCGCTATTCCCGAAAAGACCACCAGAAAGCGTCCGATGCCCTCGAATGGTTGGGGCTTTCCGGGCTTGCTGCTCGCGGCATCAGCCAGCTCTCGGGCGGCCAGTTGCGCCGGGCCATGATTGCCCGGGCCCTGGCGGCAGATACATCGATCATAGCCCTGGATGAACCGGATGCCAATCTGGACATCGACGCTAATCGTGATTTGTACCAAGTCTTGGGACGTCTGAAAAAAGAGAAAACGATCATCCTGGCCAGCCATCACCTGGATGAGGTGCTGCCAATCGCGGATGTCGCCCTCTATGTCAACAAAACGGTCACCACTTACCCGGATCCCCGGGCTTTGCTGGAACTTCTCAAGGATGGTCTGATCCGATGATTGATGCAATCCTGAATTATGCTTTCATGCGCAACGCCCTGCTGGCAGCCTTGCTGGCCAGTATCGTGGTCGGAATCGTCGGCACCGTCGCCATCGAAAAGCGGCTGATCAGCATGTCTGGCGGCATTGCCCACGCGTCATTCGGCGGGATCGGCCTGGGCTACCTGATTGGCATTGAACCGATCCTGAGCGGGATCGCCTTTGCGGTGGCATCCTCTCTGCTGATCAGCAAAATGCCGGAAAAGTCCAAAATGAAAGCCGACACCATGACTGGCGTCCTGTGGGCCTTCGGCATGGCGCTGGGTATTTTGTTCATCTCCATGGCACCTGGCTACATGCCTGACATGACCAGCTATCTGTTTGGCGACATTCTCGCGGTCGGTAACAGTGCCCTGATCTATATGGCCGCCTTTTCAGGCGTGATCGGGATCTTGTTCGTGATGTTTTACAACCATCTGGTCTTGTACTTGTTCGACGAAGAATACGCTGCAGCCCGCGGCATCAATGTCAACAACCTGCAGCTGCTCGTCTATGTGATCTTGCCAGTCGGTATTATTGTCCTGATCAAAGTTGTCGGCATCATCCTGGCCATCGCCTTGCTCACCGTGCCTGTCTCAATCGCCAAGGTCCTTTTCAAGTCCATCCGCAATGTGATCTTGTTTTCGATGGTCTTTTCCTTTGGCTTTGCCCTGGCGGGGCTGGTGATCGCCTATTACGCCAACGTCCCTTCCGGTGTCAGCATCATCATCCTGAGCACCTTGATCTACCTTCTGGTTGTCCTGACCCACCGGCAGATCCAGAACGCCAAGCACACCCACCGGATCCACCCCGGGCATTGACCGCTAGAAACCCTGATCCTTCACAACAAAACTGCCGGATTTCCAGTGCCATGGAGATCCGGCAGTTTCTATTTCTTTCAATCTTGTTTTGTCGATGGCATTACGTTGAGTCGGTCCAGGGCTTGGAGACATTTCCGTTCTGCCAGCAGGACGTTGCCGCCGAGTGCTGTCAAATGGCCCAGTTTTTTCAAATGGGCGGTCTGCTTTTTGCCATAAAGGTGCACATGGATGTCTTCAGCCGACAGGACTTTCTCCAGTCCCTGGATGGTGTAGGGGCCTTGATAGGCAGGATGACCAAGTACATTGGCCATGACACATGGTGATCTCAGGCGTGTGGATCCCAATGGCAGGCCGGTCATGATCCGGACCAGTTGTTCGAACTGGGAAGTCACACAGGCCTCTATGGAATAATGTCCAGTGTTGTGGGGGCGAGGTGCCACCTCATTGACCAGAATCCGATTATCCTGAGTCTGGAACAGCTCGATGCAAAAAACACCCTCGTCTTGAAAAGCGGCCAGCACGCGTTCACTGATTTGCAGAGCTGCTTTTTCGACCTCCATGCTGATCAGGGCTGGAACGCGCGACATCTGTAAAATGCTCTGCTCATGCATGTTTTCGGCGACCGGGTAGAGTTGGACCTGCCCACTGGCATTGCGGGCGGCCAGGACAGACAATTCTCGTTTGAATGTCACATGCTGTTCAACCATGCAGGATGTATCAGGCGTCTGTTTAATGACGCGTTTGAGCTGTTCTTCATCCTCAATGATCGCTGTGCCTTTGCCATCATAGCCACCCTTTCGGCTTTTGATCACCAGCGGAAAACCGTGAGCTGAAACAAACTCACGCAATCCTTTGAGAGTTGTCACGGCAGTAAAAGCCGGAACTGGGATTCCTGCGGAGCTGAGAAATGTTTTTTGGACAAATTTGTCCTGGATGATCTGCAAGCTGGATCCGGAAGGGACGATGCGATGCCCCTCCCGTTCCAGTTCGATTAGAATTCCTGCATCGATGTGTTCGAATTCGAAAGTTGTGACAGCCACCTCCGCAGCCAGTTTGCGGATCGCTTCGGTATCTGAAAAATCAGCGACAATTTGCTCATCCGATACTTGTCCCGCTGGGGCCGAGGGATTGGGGTCCAGCACAATCACATGATAGCCCATGCGCTTGGCTGCGCTGGCCAGCATTTTTCCGAGCTGGCCGCCACCAATGATGCCGATTTTTGCTGGAGGTGGAATGATCTGGTTCATGCTGCGTCTTCTGACTGCCCCTCGGCACTGAGTTGTTCCAGAACCTGGATGAACGTTGCCATCAGAGACTGGACGAAATGCTGTTGCGCTTTCAGGTTCTGCAAAGAAACGGATACAGGCACATCGCTTTTTTCGGTGGTTGAAGCGGGAAAAGTCGGAATTGCTTTCAGACAGAATGTGTACAAGTCAGCCACGAAAGACTGGAGAGTTGTCCGGAATTCTGGCTTAGCCATATTGGCCTGGAATTTGACATTCTGCTGGATCACATCCAGCATCAGGTTCGGGATCCGCCATAGATCGACATAGCCTTCGTCATTGAAATACTGGTTCAGGAAACGGTCATATCCTGCGGTTTCCCTGATTTGCTCCAGGCAAAATTTTTCCAGCAGGAAATAGAATTCTCGGTTGCTGAGCACATCTGTTCCCAGGCTTGCGGTTGTTTTTGGACGTGTGGTTTCGATTGGTTTCATTGATTTCTCCTTTATTTGAACAATAAAAAAGCCAATATCCGGAAACCTTGCGGTTTTGGGATTATTGGCTTACGCGAACGTCCAGTGAAATGACTGTACGGGTTGGTCTTCCAATCTATTTCTGTGTGTTTATTTCAAGGCGTTGTCACCAGGAAATCTTCACAAATGGCTTTTCAAGAATTTTTTATCACAGGACGAACGATCTTGTCAAGAATTCTTTCTGATCTTGTTGCAGTTGCAGCTGCAGTTTTTCAGATCTCGCTTTCAATCAACTTTTTAATGTCCTTGACCGACGGCACGCGTCCAGCCGATTTGACTTTGCCATTGATCATCAGGCCAGGCGTCTGCAGGATGCCAGTGGCAATGATCTGTTCCATGTCCGTGATGTAGAGAATCTCGGCCTCAACGCCCATTTCCTTGACAGCCTGTTGCGTCCGCGCGAGGACATTCTTGCAATTCGTGCATCCAGATCCAACAACTTTAATTTCCATGTAAATCTCTCCTTGTTATTTGATGGCAGGTATTTCAAAGGATGTGCCGAAAATGGGACAAAGCCAACGGGGCTAGCCCCTTTTGGCTATGCCCTTTTTCGGCATTATTGCTTTTTCTCGTGGCATTTCTTGCAGGCTTTGTATTGCTTGTGGCCGCCGGACAGGTTGTAGACTTTGCGGAAGCCGTGGTTGATCAGGATGTTCTGGGCGGCGTTGCCGGTGGTGCCTTTGTTGCAGTAGGTGACGACGGGTTTGTCTTTGTCAAGGGCGGCCATCTGTTCACGCAGGCTGCCGTGGGGCATGCTGACGGCATGGTCGACATGGTGCTCCTGGTACTGCTTGGCCACCCGGGCATCGACAACCTGGATTTCGGCTGGATCGGTGGCCATCAGGTCATCGGCGGTGATGATGTCGCGTCCGCGATGCAACGCGTTGTCCAAAATCATGCCGGTGTAGAGGATCGGGTCCTTGGTGGTGGCAAATGGTGGTGCGTAGGCCAGGTCGAGATGGAACAGATCAGAGACACCCAGGCCAGCGGTCATGGCGGTGACGAAGACATCCATTCGCTTGTCAACACCCTCATAACCGACGATCTGGACTCCGAGCAGTTTTTCAGTCTTGCGATCGGCGATCGCCTTGATGACCATCTCCCTGCCACCGAAATACTCCGGCTTGTCGGGCTTGATGTTGTGGCTGATCACGATGTCGTAGCCACTGTCACGTGCCTGTTTCTCAGTGAGTCCGCTGGCGGCGATGGTGTGGTCGAAAAGCTTGAAAATGCCTGTCCCTGCAATGCCGCGGAACGCGAGGCTGCCACCGGTCAGAATGTCGCCAGCGATGCGGCCCATTTTATTGGCGGTCGAGCCGAGCGGGCGATAGAGCGGCCGGCCATCGATGATCGAGAAGGTCTCGGCGCAATCACCGCAGGCATAGACATCTGGTAGATTCGTCTGCATCCGGGTGTTGACAGCAATGGCTCCGGTGGATCCGACGACAACGCCCATGTCACGGGCCAAGGTTGTGTTGGGCCGGACCCCGACTGCCAGGATCACCAGGTCCGCATCGACGGTCGAGCCGTCGTCGAGATTGACCGACCCAGGCCAGATCTCGGTCGCAGCAACGCCAGTCAGGACTGTGACATTTTTCTTGACCAGGGTTTCTTCGACGTAAGGAGCCAGATCCGGATCGACAAAGGGGCAGACCTGAGGCAATTTTTCCACCACAGACACCAGGATGCCCGCGTCAACCAAGTTCTCAACCATTTCGAGGCCAATAAAGCCACTGCCGACGACGGCTGCGGTTTTAGGCTGGTGTTCCTCGATAAAGGTGCGGATCGTCCGGGCTGAGAGCGGATTCCTGAGAGTGAAGACATGCGGCAGATCGACTCCCGGGATCGGCGGTATCATCGAAGTCGCGCCAGTGGACAGGACCAGCACATCATAGCGATCCGCGAAAGTCTCACCGGTGGCCAGGTTTTGTATCACCAGCGTCTTGGCTGCAGGATCCACTGACAGGACCTTGTGCCGGATCAGGATGTCGACCTCGTATTTGTCGCGGAAAAATTTCGGATCACGCGGCGTCAGGGCTTCGAGATTGGCCACTTTGCCGCCGATGTAATAGGGCAAGCCACATCCGGAATACGAGATGTGCTCGTCCATTTCATAGATCACAATCTCTGCTTCTTCATCGTTGCGACGAGCTTTCGCTGCCGCAGATGTTCCTGCAGCGACGGCACCAATGATCACGATTCGTTTCGGACGATTAACCTTGTTCATGCTTCAAGCTCCTTTGCCCTGGGAAACCAATGACTGGTTTTGTTGGCGATCTTGACCAGGGTCAGCATGACTGGGACCTCGACCAAAACGCCCACAATTGTCGCCAGAGCCACCGGTGAGGTCGGTCCAAAGAGTGCAATCGCCACCGCGACTGCCAGTTCGAAGAAATTGGAGGCGCCGATCATGCCGGCCGGGGCTGCGATGGAATGGTCCAGCTTCAGCCCTTTGCTGGCCAGGTAGGCAATGAAAAAGATCAGGAAGGTCTGGAGCGTCAAGGGGATGGCGATCAGCAGGATGTGCAGGGGATTGTTGAGGATGACATCGCCTTGGAATGAGAAGATGATGACCAGGGTCAAAAGCAGGCCGCCAATGGTCACGTCATTGAATTTGGGTATGAAAGACTGGTTGAAATACTCGATCCCTCTGTGGTTGATGACATGGACCCGGGTCAAAACACCGGCAACCAGCGGAATCACAACGAAAAGGACAACCGAGAGGATCAGGGTGGCCCACGGGATTTTGATGCCGCCGATACCCAGGAGGAGTGCGACGATCGGGGTGAAGGCCAGAAGGATGATCAGGTCATTGGTCGCAACCTGGACCACGGTATAAGCTGCATTGCCTTTGGTCAGATAGCTCCAGACGAAAACCATCGCCGTGCAGGGCGCAGCTCCGAGCAGGATCGCCCCGGCCAGATAGTCCCGGGCCAGATCGGCCGGGATCAGCTGTTTGAATATGACGTAGAAGAACAGCCAGGCTATCCCGTACATGGTGAAAGGCTTGATCAGCCAGTTGGTCACCCAAGTGACAAACAATCCTTTGGGATTTTTGCCGATGTATTTGATGCTGGCAAAATCGACTTTCATCATCATCGGGTAGATCATCAGCCAGATCAGGATCGCGATCGGAATCGAAACCTGGGCATATTCGAAGCGGCCAAGAAACTGCGGGACCGCCGGCAGGAAGCGGCCAATCAGAATGCCGGCAATCATGCAGAGCGCCACCCAGAGAGTCAAGTATTTTTCAAAGAAACTGATGCCAGTTGGTGCTTTTTGTGGTTTGGTCATGATAGAACCTCAAGTTCGCTCAAATTTTCAAGTGCAGCAGGTTGAAGCAGGTGCATTTTTCTGTTTCATGGCGTCATAGAATTTGTGCAAATTCTCTGGCACTTCATAGGGCTTGAGAGCTTCCGCAGAAGGCGATGCACAACCACCGTACACCGTTTTGAGAATGGCATCGATGATCATTGCCTTGGGTGGCTCGGTGTAGTCGACACCGTGCCAGGTCCAGATCCGGCAATCGACTGTATCCCCACACAAATCGCCGCAGGAATCGCACTGGTTTTCCTTGACGTCAACCGCGATATCATGACCATCGATCCGGATGGTTGGCGAACTGGCGAATTGGTACAAGATGGCCAGTTCTTCCGTGTTGACATTGACCTTGTTGATCACAACTTCAATCCCTGCTGATTGCAAAATCGAGGATACGTCAGCGACCGCCTGGTCAAGCGTGTCGTCAGTACCCTGGCAACGGGTGCAAACCTCCAAATCCAGATAGAGGAAATCGATCACAAGGCTCCGGATCGAAGCACTCACACCCTCAGAGACAGATGTGGCCGGAGCCGTGGCTTGTGTCGCTGTTTCGCCACAGCAACCGGCTCCAGAGCAACACGATGATTCTTTTTTCTTCAAAAGCATGCAATTTCTCCTTTTTTCATTACAGCAGCAAGTAACTGAAGGCATTGAACGCATAGCCGATGATCAGGATCCCGACCAGGACAATGCTGGCAAAAATGACAAGCAGTGGTGTTTTGACCACTTTTTTCAGGAGGATCATGGAAGGTAGCGACAGAGCTGTAACAGCCATCATGAAAGCCAGGACGGTGCCAATCCCGACGCCTTTGCCCACCAGCGCTTCTGCAATTGGCAAGGTGCCAAAGATATCCGCGTACATCGGGGCGCCAACGACGGTCGCCAGTGGCACGGAAAAGGCATTTTGTTGGCCGAGGATGGCAGAGATGATGTTTTCCGGGATCCAGTTGTGGATGGCTGCGCCGATGCCGACGCCAATCAGGATGTAAAGCCAGACCTTGTGGATGATCTCTTGGACCTGGTCACGGGCATAGATCAGGCGATCCTTGACAGTTTGTTCTGGCAGGTCGATCCCGGCACTCCCCTGGATCTTGAAAACATAGCTCTCGACATACTTTTCCAGTTTGAGCCGGCTGATCAATGAACCACCGATGACTGCCAGGATCAGGCCGACAATGACATAGGCTATCGCGATCCGCCAATTGAAAATGCTCGCCAGCAGCAGTACCGAGGCCAGATCGACCAGCGGCGAGGAAATCAGAAATGAAAACGTGACCCCAATCGGCAGGCCTGCGCTGGTAAAGCCAATGAATAAAGGAATCGAGGAACAAGAGCAAAATGGCGTGATCGTTCCCAGCAAGGCTCCGAGGACGTTAGCCCAGATCCCATTGAAACGGCCCAGGATCGCCCGGGTTCGCTCGGGTGGGAAGAAGCTCTGGATGTAGGAGATCGTGAAAATCAGGACAGATAAAAGGATGAAAATCTTGATCGTGTCATAGATGTAAAAATGGATGCTGCCACCGATCCGATCGGTGACTGGAAGGCCAAAAACCTTTTCCACCAGCAGGCGGACCAGATCGGAGAGCCAGTTCATCTTGAGCAGCTGGTTATTGAGCCAGCTGAAAATCGTCACGATCAAATCCATAAATCCTACTTTCTGCAAATGCAATTTTCTTTTTCAGACGTGATTTGGTTTATAAAGGCTTTCACCTGGTCAATCAACTCGGTATTGAGGGCGTAGCGCGTCCAGAGACCCTCTTTTCTGGACTTCACCAGACCACATTCGGTGAGGATTTTCATGTGGTAGGACAGAGTCGGCTGGGTGATGTTGAACGACTCCAGGATGGTGCAGGCGCACAGCTCGTCGCACGACAGCATGTCGATGATCTTGAGCCGGGTCTCATCGGACAGGGCCTTGAAAATCAAGGCCGAATCACTGCATGAAAGCATGGGTATGACCTACTTTCCATCTCTGCATAGAGATTTTTCTATATAAAAATAACACCTATATAGACAATCGTCAATCTGCTTCAGGTAAAAAAACTTGCCGGCAAATCATTTGCACCGGCAAGTCCTTTGATTCAGGCTTTCAGATAGGGTTCCAAGGTCTGCAAAGCATCTTCATAGTCGAAATTGAGGATTTGCTTCTCCAATCGCCTGGCATCGACGCCCAGGGCAGAACCGATCAGTTCCTTTTCAAATTCAATCTGATCATTGGCCGTGACATCTCTGTCCGTAAGAAGCCGATGGAGTTCCTGCAGAACCTGCCGTACGCGGTTGGGGTCATTTATCTTCGTATCGGCTAATGGTGTGCTTTCACCTGATTTAGCCAACGCCCGGCGGTAGCCCTGAGTCAATCTCGAGATGGCCGTGTCCAGCAGCTCAATCTGCTGGACATAGGCCAGATTCACAGAGGACGGATCCGTTTTGGCCATCTGTTCCAGCTCATAAGCTGTTTCCATAATGGCCGTGGCACCCAATGTGCCGGCTGAACCTCTCAAGGCATGAGCCAGGTGCTGGACATTTTTGAGGTCATTTTGCTGGAAGGCCTGCAAAAACTTAGTCGCTGCATCCACATGCAGATCGATAAACTGGCCCAAGATCCGGATATAGAGATCCTTGTCGCCTTGCAGCATCAGAAGGCCGGCCGTTACATCCAGGCCCAAGATAGCGGAAAGTTCTTCCACAATGGCTGTAGACGGTGCCTGAGCAGTTACTTGGCCGGAACTGACATCCCTGGCCTCAATCTTGTCTCCTGATGTATCCTTCAAACCTTGGGGGACAGGCTCGAGCCAGTTGACGAGCATCCCATAAAGCAAATCTGGTGAGATGGGTTTAGCCAAGTGATCGTTCATTCCGGCATTGAGACATCTTTGCCGGTCTTCTTCATAAGCGTTGGCAGTCATGGCGATGATCGGCATGGACTTATTGCCTGGCAGCTGGCGGATTGCAATCGTGGCCTGGAGACCATCCATGACGGGCATCTGGACATCCATCAGGATCAGGTCATACCGGCGTTTTTTGACCATTTCCAGGGCTTCCTGGCCATGTTCTGCGACATCGACTGTGATTCCGATGGAGTCGAGAAGCTGGCAAGTCACCTCCTGGTTGATCCGATTGTCCTCAGCCAGCAGGATTCTGGCGCCCTGTCGCGTCCGGAGCACCTGTTCAAGAGCATGGGTACTGGACAGCAGACTGACCGGATGGGGCATCAATAACTCGGTCAAAACATCATTGAGCATTGAAATGGTCAATGGTTTGGTCAGGATGCGGGCAATCCCCTCCTGTTCCTGGTCAATCATGGACGACTCTGCAGAATAGGAGGTCATCAGAATGACTTTCGGCTGGGTGGCGAGGTTTGACGATTTGAGCAGATGAGCCGTCTCAAGGCCATCTAAGCCCGGCATCTTCAGATCGACGATCACAACCTGGTAGGGATCGCCTCCCTGGTCAGCCTCTTTAATCAGGTCTAGCCCTTCACTACCACTGGCGCACTGTTTGGTCCTCAGACCAAGCTGATTGGCCAGGGCAGCGACAAGCGTCCTGGCATCTTCAAGGTCATCGACAATCAGGACTCTCGCTCCAGCAATGGAGAGCAGATACTGGGCGTTTTCCGGGCTCCTGGAGCTGATTTCAAATGGCAGTTCCACCCAGAAGGTGCTGCCACAGCCTGATTGACTATCCACACCAATCGTGCCGTTCATCAGCTCAGCCAATTTCTTGCTGATCGCCATGCCCAGACCCGTGCCGCCATACAGACGGGTCGTTGAGGCATCACCTTGTTCGAATTCATTGAAAAGCCGCTTCAGATGTTCGGCTTTCATGCCAATCCCGGTGTCTTCGATTTCAAAACGCAAGCGCAAACGATCCGTCGTCGTGTGCAGGACTCGGCCGCGGATGGCAATGAAACCTTTCTGGGTAAATTTAACCGCATTGCTGGCAATATTGAGCAAGATCTGGCGCAGTCGATTGCTGTCACCGCGGATGACCCGGGGAATATGATCCAGATCAACCAACAAGCGTAGTTGTTTGGCTTCAATATCATTGGCGATCACGCCGCAAATCTGGTCGATGATTCGAGACGGTTCAAAGTCCTGGACATCGAGTTTCATCTGTCCAGCCTCGATCTTGGACAAATCAAGGATGCCATTGATAATCGTCATCAAATGGTCGGCCGCCAGGGTCAGCTTCTGGATCTGGTCTAGTTGGCGCAGCGTCAGGGGGTCACGCCGGATGAGATGAGAATAACCGATGATCGCATTCATTGGCGTCCGGATCTCATGGCTCATATTAGACAGGAAAGTGCTTTTAGCTTTGCTGGCTGTTTCAGCCAAAGCCTTGGCAGTCTCCAGCTGTGAGGTCCGGGAAATGACCATTTCCTCCAGATGTTTGCGATAGGTATCCAGTTCCAAGGCAATCTTGAACCGTTCCTGGTTGATGATAGACACGCCGATCTGGTCAGCACACTGGCCACAAAACAGGGTGTCGTCTGGATTCCAGCCCGGGAATGGCGGATGCATACCAAAGGCCAGAAATCCTTTGTGATGCCCTTTGGATTGGATCACGCAGGCAAGAAAGGCTTCAAACCCTGCTGGCTTCAAGTAATTTTCTATGAAGCTGCACATGTCAGGATCCTTGGTACTGGCGTCTATTTGGATGTAATGCTTGTCATTGAACAATTGAGTCATGATTGTAAACAGATCCTGACCCAAGGTCATTTCCACCCGGGAGGAATGATCCACGCGATTGCATGATGCTTCACATTTCAGAGTGGTTTCACTCGCATCCAGCATCCAGACCGACACTTCGTCAATGGCCATCTCAAGACTCAAATAATCAGACATTTCCTGAGCAAATAGCGCCAATTCACCATTGATGCCTGATTCGAGAGAACTGATTTTTCGAATCGCCACAGCCTTGGCCTTCAGTCTCTCTGCCAAATTTTTCTGCTCTTGCTCAAATTTCTTTTGCTCGGTGGTATCTTGCCAGACCACGCAGATGAAAGGTCTGCTGTTATAGGAAACGGGCGTCAGCCGGACATCCGCGTTCTGGATTGTGCCGTTTTTACGCCGATGCAAAGTTTCAAACTGGACAGACCGACCAGCCGCCGCCTCGGAGATGTTGTGCTGGATCAATTCCGGTGAATGCTCCAACTGGAAATCGACAGTCGTTAACTGGGAAAATTCCGCACGAGTATAACCAAGTCCCTCATGCGCCGGGTCGTTGAATTCGACAAAACGGCCAGTTTGTACATCGACCAGAGCGACCGCCTCCTGTGTCTGCTCAAACATCAGCTTGAAAAGCTCGTCCTTTTCCCCGGCAGATTCGACATTGCGGCGGTGATTGACGACCTCAACGAGCCTGCTGACAATGCTGCCAGCTAACCTGATCTCGTCTTCCAGAAATGGACCCTCATCATTGAGCTGTAGCTCCTGTGCGTAAGATACAGTCAGCCGGATCCAATCACCTTGTTCGCATTGCTTCTCAGCCTTATGGAACCAAGGCGTTTCCTGATACCGTTCACTCTGATAGATCCGGGCGCCGAACTGGATTTGCACTTGTGTGATCTCGGGAAATTGCCAGCCAGATTCAATGACCGGAACCAGAGAGGTCATCATTTGGTCCAGAGCAAGCCGCTCATCCGCAGAGACTGATACGATCGTTTCCCAGCACGTTCGTTCCTTCAATCGTTCAGTCAACATCCAATGTTCCTGTTGCAGTTCTATCTCCGCCTGCTTACGGAGCGATATGTCATTGATCGACACCATAATCGAAGGCTCACCTTCGAAATCGACTGCTGAAGCTGACATCAAGGCCCAATAGGGCTTTCGTGCCCAGTCGAGCAGCTGTAATTCATAGTCATAAACATGGCCTTGGCGTTTGAACAAATCCAAAAAGACAGTCCTGTCTGCCGGATATTTGTAAAACTCGCTGGACAGCAGCCCGATACCTTGTTCTCTGGCAAAGCCAAGTTGGTCCTGGGCCCGTAGATTGCCATACCTCATGGTGCCATCTTTGATTCTGACGATGATGATCGGAAATGGCGCATGCTCGAGCAGGCTGCGGAAGCGGACTTCACTCATGGCCAGGGCCTCGCTGGTTTTGAACTGCTCGGTCACATCCCTCACCACAGCGATGCATTGCTTGCTTTCTGGCATGCAGATGATGCGGCATTCATAATGCAAAGGGCCCCCCGGCATGTCGAGATCGTACTCAAACCGTGTGGTTTCCTTAGTTGAGAAAGCGGTCGTCATCGCTTGCTGGAAGCTCGCGGCGACATCCGGCGGCATGATCTTAGTCACGAGCTTATCGATGAACTGCTCCGGTTTGAAGTAGAGTTTTTCTGTACCCTTGCTACGGAAATCCCGGATGCGGCCTGATTCGTCCAGGACAAAAAACAGATCGGGTGTCACTTCAAAAAAAGACATGAAAATCTGATTGGCTTTGCGCGAAGCTTCTTCGACCAAGTATTGCTCCGTGATATCCTGGACGGCCCCATCCACCCGGATGACTCGGCCATTTTCCAGCACAGGTCTGCCGATGCTTCGAATCCATTTTCGGGTTCCATCCAGAGTTCTGATGGCCAGATGAAGGTTGTAAGCCTGACCCTTTTCCAAAGCCAGGCGAATTGCCTTGGCCATGCGGGAATAGGCTTCAGGTTCCAGAAAAGAATCCATGTCGACCAGATTAGGTACAGGTCCGATATCCAGCCCGTGGATCTTGAACATCTCACCACTCCAATAAGATTGTCCAGAGAGGGTGTCAATTGAGAAGCTCCCGACATGGGCTAATTCACACGCCAGATTCAGCATCTGGTTTTCCTGAGATAGACTGGCAAGCGTTTCCCTGCTAGCCTGGGTCCTGTCTTTGTGTTCGCTCATTCGTTTACCCCAAAAGTCCATCGCTTTGAATCTCAGTGGTCAGACAACTGCTGTAATGTATTGGCAAAGGCTTCGTGCTCTTCTTCAAAAGCAGCAACAATATCCGGATCAAAATGCAGCCCTTTTTGCCTGCGGATATGGTCGGCAGCAGCGTCAAAACTCCAGGCCTGCTTATAAGGCCTGGCGGTGGTCAAGGCATCAAAAACATCTGCCAGAGCCATCAATCGGGCCGGCAAAGGAATAGACCGGCCGCTGGCGCCTGTGGGATAACCGCTGCCATCCCACTTTTCGTGGTGAAACTTGGCGATGATTTCCGCCTGCTCAACGAATTCCAGCGAATTCAATTTCGCATCTTTGCTCAAACTTGGATTAAGTAAGAAAGACTGGTTGATCGCACCACGCAGGGTCTTGGCGCCGATCTGGCAATGCGTCTTGATGATTTCGAACTCGTTCGGGGTCAGTTTTTCAGGTTTGAGCAAGATTGCATCGGGAATGCCAATTTTACCGATGTCATGCAAAGGAGCTGCCTTGACAATGGTCCCGATGGTCTGTGCTGTCAGTTCGCCAGCATAGCGTGGATGCCGCATCAAGTTTCTGGCCAGAATATCCACATACTTGCACGTGCGCAAAATATGATTGCCGGTATTATCATCCCGCGTCTCAGCCAGCTGAGTCAATGACAGCAAAGCAACGTCCTGGATCAGCTGGTTTTCCTGGACTCGGCGACTGACCTCTGCTTCCAGCCATTGGTTCTGGTTGTGCAGACGATCCCGGGCTTTTTTCAATTCCAGCTGGGTCTTGATCCTGGCCAGAACGATGTTGGGTTTGAAAGGCTTGGTGATGTAGTCGACAGCGCCCAGGCGCAGACCCCTGCCCTCATCGTCATCACTGTCCAGGGAAGAAATGAAAATGACTGGAATATCTTGCGTAGCAGGGTGGTCACGCAATCTTTTCAAGGTCATGAAGCCATCAATCCCAGGCATCATGATATCGAGCAGGATCAAGTCGGGGAGGGGCGTGATGTGAACAGCCTGCAAGACAGCCTCACCGGATTTGCAAGCCCGCACTTTGTAAAAATCTTTCAACACTCGCGTCAGGGCGGTCAAATTGATCGGTTCATCATCAGCAATCAAGATCTCAGCTTTGTCCATGGGCGACCCTCTGATGTTTAAAAAGATGCTGCATCGATACTGATATTGTATCAGGTTTTATCGGCATGCAGGCGGCGATTGAGAAGCTTTCTCAATTTTGCGCTATACTGAAAGGGCTGTTTAGTAATTCATGTCAGGGAAGTTCGCGTCCATGAAAAAATCATATGGCCTGATTTATGTCCTGTTTGGAGCCTCCCTGTGGGGGACTTTGCCTGTATTCAGCCGCCTGGCCTATGCCGCTGGCAGCACAGCGGTGACAGCCGCCGCCATGCGGGCCTATCTGGCGGCGATCTTGAGTCTTGCCTGGCTTTGGGCCCACAGAGCGAAATGTCAGCTCGCTTGGCGCGATGTGCCGTTCTACCTGATGTATGGGGCTACCGGCATCGGTGGCACATTCCTGTTCTACATGATGGCCATTGAGCGGATATCAACCGCCATGGCCGTGATCTTGCTTTACACCGGCCCTGCTTTCGTGATCCTGATCTCACGCCTGGCCTATGGTGAGCCAATCACGCGGGCGAAGGCGTTAGCCCTGGCCTGTACCTTGGCCGGCAGCAGCCTCGTGGTTCGCGCCTATGATCCGCTTGCGTTGTCTGCTGATTGGACAGGAATCCTGATCGGCCTGGCTTCCGGTCTGTGTTATTCGATGACAACCGTGGTCGGCCGGCTTGCCCGGCACAAAAATCCCCCAAGCGTCAATGCGGGCCTGATGCTTGCTTTCGGCGCCGTGGTTTTCCTGCCGATCAAGCCACCCTGGCAAATCCCGTTGCCCACCCCGACTTTATGGCTCAATTACCTGGCCCTGGCCATTCTGGGCAGTGTACTCGCGTATGCTTTGTATCTCAAGGGACTGTCAACCGGTCTGGACGGCGGCATCGCCAGCCTGGCGGCCACCATCGAACCAGTTCTGGCTACTCTTTTCGGAGCCCTGGTCTTCAAGGACCTGCTTGAGCCGCTGCAGATTCTGGGTGTAGCAGTGGTCCTCACGGGCATCCTACTGCCGATCCTATGGCTACCCCAAAAGCGGGCCACTGCCCTGAGCCGAAGCTTCAATCGAGACATCGATACATTCAGGACATAAAATGTTTCTCCAACGTGACCTAAGTACCAGAAATAATCGAGTCAAGCGATACAATGATAAATAGATGCCATCAATAAAATTTAACAAATGTGGAGGGGTTCAGAATGGTACACATTAAAATGCTTGATCGACTGCTGGCTTGGTTCAAACGCATTGATTACCGGAACCTGCTCATCAATGGGACGAGATGCATGGGCAAAGACCTGTCATGCCCGTGTGAATGGAAGAACCGAGTCTAGGTTGTTTCAGCCAAAATTCATTCTGGTTTTCAACCAGTTTTGAGAACCAATATGCACGCTGTCGTAATCGTCGTCTTTTTTAGTGTCCCAAGAATACCAGAACTAATATGCTCAGCAAGCTGAACTTCTATAAAAACTCGTATTTTGGTATAGAACTCAAAAAAAAGCAGTTCGATCAATTCCTTGGAATAGATCTTGGGCAGAGCGGCACGAATTTCACCGGTCAACTGGTCGATGGCTTCATGGATTCGTTTGATCAGTTGGAGCGCATTTTCAGCAGTCTGTGCAATGCCATTCAAGACATGGACAATCCAATCTTCCCATTCGTCCGTCTCACGAACAGCCTGCAACAAGCGGTAGCATTCTGATTTGTTTTCAATGATGTAACGACTCAAATACAAAATGGGGCTGTCGATTAATTCCTTCAAAACAAGATAGAGTACGTTGATGATTCGGCCGATCGCAAAAATCATCAGTGAAGTCCTGCCAATCAGTGAGCATCGGGCCAGGCAACTGCAAAGCGACCTGGATCGACTGGGCAAAACGGACTCCCCGCAAGATTATCCATGGCCAAAGCCTTTTTGATTGCTTTGTTCGGTGTTGTGTTCATTCCACTTGGTCTGCCCTGGTTGGCAATATCCCATGTATCGGCGTTGGTCTCCATCCTCTGCGGGGTCTATCAGGGGATCGATCAGCGTACCAGTCTGATGATCCTTGAGCAGGACATTCGGGTATTCCAGCGCGAGCGAATCCGCCGCGAGATGGAAAAACGTCCTGGCCCGATTAAAGTTGCTTCATTCATCCTGATGTTCATGGTTCCGATCGTCTTGATGATCATTAAGAACCTGCAGTCAGTCGGATTCTAAACACGTCTTCCCATATTTTTAACGGTGAATCATCCGCCTTTCGGGGGCGGATTTTTCATAGAGCCCAAAATCAATATTATTGCAATTCAAAGGAAAACCTCAACCCATGATGAAAGCAAAATCGATCCTCAACCGTTTCCTGAAAAACCAGTCTGGTGAAGGCTTCCTCGATGTGGCCATGAAGATCTTGATCGTCGTGGTCATCGGCGCTGCCATTCTGGCAATCATGAACACCGCCATGCCCAACCTCTTTCAGGGTCTGATCGATAAAATCTCGACTGAACTCACCGGCATCAATATCGTCGCCTGATCCTGAGCGGTCATAAGGCTGCTTATTTATTGCGGGGCCGCTGATTGCCGGAAGAATCGGCCCCGATCAGAACTACATATTCAAATGAAAATCTACATATTATCCGAACGTAAATATGTCGTTCTTGCGCATTGAGGTTCTTGAATCTTATTATCTTAATTCGAAACCCACGAATTTCTTTGTGAATCCCAATTCCGATTCAATCTTTCACCCTTTACCATCGCCGAATAGATAGGTGAGAGTAATTGTTCAATTTGACTGATCACCATTTCAAATTGAAGATGCTCATCACCTATTGTCTTAAGAAAGTACCGCCATTTCGTATGCATGTCCGGATTGAACTTTAACTCAATAATTCGATCAAAACTCTTTTCGTCATGTACTGTCTTACGGGTCCGCAAAGTCTCAGCAATGGCTTTTTGCAACTTTTCTCCTGAAAAATTAAATTTTCGCGCCAGATAATAGAGATCGTAGAAATCCTTCATGCGACCTGTCAGTTCAAGACGCTGCAAGATCGCATCTAATTTCTCGGCGATGACACTTTCAATTGAGTACGTCATAATGACCGGCGATTCAAAATCAGCCAATTGAGTATTCACCTGACGTTTTTCAGCGGCTGGTACAATGACATCGCCAACACCGATGTCAACATTGAAAGGTACCCGAACATTTTTAATTCGACCGATGATCTGCGTACTGACACCTGGATATTCTCGATGCGGCGTAATTTGCTCAAATTTCTTAGCTTCAAGGATAACGACATCATTATTACCTGTTGGGGTGGTTAGGATTTCAGCAATCACACCATCCATATATCGTGGATCACTGTCCATTTGGCGAAGTAAAAAATCAATGTCAACTGTCGCCCGACTTTCAAAGCCGGTCAGGGTATAGATAAATAGACCGCCCTTCAAAACAAAGTTTCCCATATAGTGGGATTTTGACAACCGCCGAAGAAACTCTTCTTGGAAAAAGAGTTGAAGACAGTGCTGATAGCTGATAGCCTCCGTTTTGGCTTTATTCTTGAGCTTGCTGAGAATGGATGCTCCCCTGTCCATCTAAATCCACACTCCAATCAGATTTTTGACCTTTGATTGGACCCGTAGTAGTTTCGCATATTCGATCAGGTGAGTGATGTCTTTTTTTGAATCATCGACGTAAGCTCGTATGGCCTTGTTGAAGATTTCTTTATCCATCTTGTTCAGATATCTCAAGCAATCGCAGATCGTTCTTTCCCGATCGTAGATTCTGACCACTTGACCATCAATCACACCGGTGGTCAGGCCGAGTTCCAGGAGTGATGGTTCAACATAATAGGTTTTAACAAAGGGGAAATCGATTTTAAATCGTGACTTGGGTGAATCTTTACTGACTGCAAGTGTCCAACGTAGGGGTATACGATCACTATAGCCATAATAATGAAGTGCCGATTCCAGACAAAGAATCGCATCCGGAAACAGACGTTGGAGCACAATGATTTCACTCAAATTATCCTGATCCATCCATTGATAATAGCCAGTTCTGATTTTCTCAATAACGCCCTGTTCAATGAGCAGTTGAATGTCTTTGTAATAGATTCGAGCACGAGAAAGCTCCGATGTCCGCAGCATCCCTCCATGGCTAGAAAAAATCTTCCGTATTTCTTCAATTGGTTTCATAACTGTAGTCCTGTTACAAAAATTAATCATATTTATAGACCATGCGGATGTTTTAATAATATTCTATCAGAAATCGAACATGTAATCAATATTAAAGTGTACCTATACTGATAGACAAGCGGATGCTTTGATAATTTCCCAATAATTTTCATTTGCCCTTGCTAAACACACGCGTGCATTAAATTGCATTTGATAAACGCACGCGTGCGTTTCCGTGCGTTCTTTGCAACTAATCGATCTAATTCAAGGAGGTCCCCAACATGCCAAAACTCATCCATTTCTCACGCGATCAGTCCGGCGAGGGCTATGTCGATCTGGCCATTGTCGTGCTGGTCATCTTCGTCCTCATGGCGATGCTACTGTCAGTGTATCCGATCTTCACTGTACAGCAGTCGCTGAACAACACGGTCCGTCACATCGCACGCACGGCAGAAATCACAGGCAACGCTGGCATTGAGATTGATACTTTGTTGGAAAACATAAGCAGCGTCAAACCAGATTCTTTGACCTGGAACACAACCTGGAAAGATCCAAGCGCCAAGACGATCCAGCTGAAAACACCATTTACAGTCACGGCAAAGAAGCTGGTTCCACTTCAGATCATTGGGCCTCTATTCGGCGAGCCACTGGTGATCAAGATTGAAGTCTCTGCATCCGCTTCAGGCATTTCGGAGGTCTACTACAAATGAAAATCAGACGTATTGGATTCCGAAGGCGTCGTGGCAGCGCTTCGTTGTGGACCTTCTTCATTGCTGCCGTCCTGATCTCTTTCTCGGTCTTGATCTATACCGGGATGATTGTCCGAAGCAAGTATCTGCTGGCCACAACCGAAATCGAACGGGCAGCCAATGTCGCCCTGGATGCTAGCCTGATCAACCCAATGGTCCGGGATATTCAGTTGGCCGTCCCGCTCCCGGTAGTTGAAAGCAGTTTTGATTCAAACCTGTGTGATGCAGGTTTTTCCTTTT
>SABL01000004.1 GCA_009928985.1 Clostridia bacterium | reverse complement strand
CTTCTATGTTTTTTGATGTTGAACAGTTGTATTCAGGCTTTTGATCTGGTTCTTTACTGGTCCAGTCCCAGCTCTTTCATGGTAAGCAGGACATTGTCCCTGGACATGCTGGGATTGATGGTTTCTTCGTGCCTCAAGGCCAGGACAGAGGCGGCCATGGCAAATCTGGCCGTTTCAGGCATTTCATACTGGTTGAAACGGGCAAATACCAGGGCAGACACAAAGGCATCACCGGCACCGGTCGCATTCACGACGTTGACCTTGGGGCTGGGAATCAAGGCATGTTCGGTGCCATCATGGTAGAAGACACCTGACTCAGCCAGCGTGATGAACACTCTCTGAACGCCTTTGTCCAGAAAATATTCGGATACGTGGACCAGATCCCTTTCGCTCCTGATTTCCAGACCGGAAAGCAGTTCGGCTTCGATCTTGTTGGGCTTGATCGTGTGGAAGGCTCCGATTTTGTCCTTGATTTTCAGGGCTTTCGTGGTTGATACCGTATCCAGGAAAAATTCCGTGTTTTTGAAATTATCCACGACATAACTGATTGTCTCGGTCGGGATATTGGTATCGATGACGCAGATTTTCGAATCTTCTATCACCTGGCGTCTGGTTTGAATGAAATCGATCGACAGGTCTTCAAAAATGTCCATATGCGATATGGCGACTTTCATGTCGCCGGTTTCATCAAGAATGGCCAGGTAGGTCGACGTGGCGCGATTGCTCAAGATCAGGGAATGCCGGACATCCAGTCCGATGTCATTGGCATGGCCGATCAATTTTTTGCCGTAGACATCCTCGCCCGTTGCGCTGATCAGCTTGGTCGGGACTCCAAGATGAACGAGATTATCGGCAATGTTGCGACCAACCCCGCCCAGGCTGATCTTGACCTTGCCGGGATTGGAGTCGTGAAGGACGAGTTTCTGGTTGGGAAAACCGCTGATGTCGATATTGGATCCGCCCAGCACGCAGACGTAGTCCTCTTGCCTTAGCAAATAGCCTTTGCCCAGGATCAGCCCCTTCTTCATGAGGTTGGTGATATGGACAGCAACCGACGAACGAGTAATGCCAAGAGCAGCCGCAAGTTCGTTCTGGGAGATCGCGGGATTCCTGCGGATGAGCGCAAGCAATTCTTCTTCGCGATTGGTCATGGCCGACTCCTTTATAAAAGCTTATTCTATAAGCAAATGATTATATAGCCAGAATATCACACAGATCTGTTTTGTGCAAGACCAACGCTGACATTCACTGATCAGGCCAAATATGCAAAATCACCAAATGATTTCGAAAAATGGCTCTTGACAATGGTGGAATCACCAGCTATGATGAAAGCATGAAACCGGTTTCAAGACTAACTTCACTGTCATCAAAAAGTCACCCAGCATTTGGTTTTCACCGGTTTCAGACTCGTAGACCTCGTCCACCTCTATTTTTTTAACGTTGATGAAACCGGTTTCACAACACTCGTAAATAACTTGCTCAGCTTATACACCCCAGCTAGACTAGGAGACACTTATGAACATTGCAGTTGTTGGCAGCCTGAACATGGACATGGTTGTGACCGCCCCGCGGATTCCGCTCAAGGGTGAGACCATTACGGGCCAGGCGTTGCATTTTGTGCCCGGCGGCAAGGGGGCCAACCAGGCAGTCGCGCTGGGCCGGCTCGGTGCGGATGTGACCATGTTTGGCTGTGTCGGTGATGATGATTTTGGCCGCCAGCTGATTGAAAATCTGGCTGCTAACTCAGTCAAGGCTGCCCGGGTCCGCACCCTTCAGGGCGTGACAACAGGGGTCGCCATGATCACCGTTGGAGACGGTGACAATTCGATTGTCGTGGTGCCTGGTGCCAATGGCCAGGTCGGTCGCGCCTACATCGATTCGATCAAGGAAGAACTGCTCCAGAACCAGCTGGTCATTTTGCAGCTGGAAATCCCGCTCGACACAGCCACCTACGTGGTAGACCTCTGTCATCAGGCAGGTGTGGCAGTTCTGTTGAATCCTGCGCCTGCGCTCAAATTATCTGCGGATTTGATTGAAAAAATCACCTTTGTCACGCCCAATGAACATGAAGCAGCCATTGTCTTCGATGATCAGGGTGATTATCGTGAGCTTTTGCGCCGCTACCCGGAAAAACTGATCATTACTCAGGGCTCTGCAGGGGCCAGTTTTGCCGGCAAAAACGGCGAGGTCCACCAGATTCCTGCCAGCCCAGCGACCGTTGTCGATACGACTGGAGCGGGAGACACCTTCAATGCCGCCCTCGCCTATGCCTGGTCGCAGAACCTCTCACTGGACAAAGTTCTGCTCTTTGCCAATTGTGCCGCAGGGTTGAGCACGGAAAAATTTGGCGCCCAGGGAGGCATGCCCACACTGGCACAAGTCACCGCGCGGTTGACCTGATCCTTGACCGCCCTCAAATCAAGCCATGCTTATGATCCATCTATCCCAGACCATCCAAGTCCTTTTCCAATCTGAGGAGTTGCTGCTGTGAAAAAATCCGGTCCCTTGAACAGTTCCATCAATCGTGTCCTGGGTGAACTTCGCCATACGGACACCCTCTGCATCGCCGACTGCGGTCTGCCATCACCAGCGGGTGTCGAAACGATCGATCTGGCCCTCAAGCTGGGCAGTCCTTCGTTTCTTGAAACCTTGGCTGTCGTACAATTTGACATGGTGATTGAAAAAATAACCCTGGCCCAGGAGATTGAATCCGCTAATCCGGTGGTCCTGAGCCAGATCCGCCAGCTGCTGCCGGATGTTCCGGTCGAATGGACCAGCCATGATCAGTTCAAGCAACAGACGCGATCCTGCCGGGCGATCATCCGGACAGGTGAAGCCACCCCCTACGCCAACATCATTCTCCATGCCGGTGTCATTTTCTAATCAGACAGCCCGCTGCATGCAAATGCCCTTCCTCACCACCCGATCCCAGCCGCATCCGCCGTAAGCAAATGCCCGTCCCAACCCAGCAATCCATCATTCCAAATCAAAAAGGAGAGAGTCCCATGAAAAAAATGCTCGCAATCGTTCTCATGCTTACCCTCGTTATCGGCCTCGGTGCCTGTGCCACCAGCCAGACCACCGTTGCTCCGACCCAGGCTCCGACCACTGCTGCCAGCTCGGCCGCAGAAACCACCGCACCTGCTGCCCAGTCGTTCAAAATCGGCTTTTCAGTCTCGACATTGAACAATCCTTTCTTTGTCACCATGACAGAAGCTGCGACTGCCAAAGCAACAGCCCTGGGGGCTGAACTGCTGGTCGTCGACGCCAGTGACGACACCGCCAAGCAGGCTTCGACCATTGAAAACTTCCTCGTCCAGGGTGTTGACCTGATCATCATCAACCCTGTTGACTCCAAAGCCGCCGCTGCATCGGTCAAGACCGCCAGCGATGCAGGGATCCCGGTCATCTCCGTTGACCGCAGCGTCGATGGCGCCACCGTGATCTCCCATATTGCTTCCGACAATGTCCTGGGAGCCAAGCTGGCGGGCGAGTACCTGATCAGCCTGGTCGGAGAAGGCGCCAAAGTTGCTGAACTGGAAGGCGTTCCCGGTGCTTCGGCGACCAATGACCGTGGTGCTGGTTTCCATCTGGCCGTCGACGGCAAGCTCGATGTCGCAGCCAAGCAGACCGCCAATTTCAACCGTGCGGAAGGTGTGACCGTCATGGAAAACATGCTCCAGGCCACCCCTGACCTCAAAGGCGTTTTCGCCCACAACGATGAAATGGCCCTCGGCGCCGTGGTCGCTGCCGAAAACCGCAAAACCGAGATGGTTGTGATCGGCTTTGACGCTACCGACGATGCCCTCAAAGCAGTTGCCGAAGGCAAAATGGCTGCGACCGTGGCCCAGCAGCCCGGCCTGATGGGTGAGATGGCCGTCGAATCTGCGATCAAGCACCTGTCCGGAGAAACCATCGAAGCCAGCATTCCGGTTCCGGTTGAACTGGTGACCAAATAAGCAACCGCAGGGAGTCCGTTGACTTTCATAGCCAAGCAGATCGAGGGCGTCCGGCACAACCGGGCGCCCTTTTCTTGCCAGACTGGAAATTTATTTGAACATTGAATTGACAGTTGGCTGTCTGGCCAGACACAATGGAAATTGAAATCGGTTTCAGGCCGTCCCAAAAGAAGGAGCACGACACCCCATGGCAACCATCAGGGAAATAGCCCGCCAGGCCAATGTTTCACCCGCAACTGTCTCACGCGTGCTCAACGGTACGGCAGCGGTTGATCCACAGACAGAGGAACGCGTGCTCAAGGTGATCCGGGAAACTGGCTACAAGCCCAATGAAGTCGCCCGCTCCCTGAGCAAACGGTCTTCGCGCATCATCGGCTGCATCGTGCCGACGATCGCCAACCCTTTTTTCACTGAACTGGCCCGGGCGATCGAAGATGAATCATTCCGGCGCGGGTATAAGCTGATCCTGTGCAACTCGGATGAAGACCCGGCCAAGGAAGAAGCATACATCGATATGCTGGAGCGGATGAATGCCGATGGCATCATCATCACGACCACGCATGAAGAGATGGATGCCCTGATCAAAGCCTGCCCTGTGCCGATGGTGATCCTGGACCGGGCACCCAGCCAGGAGACAACCGCCTACAGCGTGCGGGCTGACCATTACCAGGGCGGTCGGCTGGCGACCGAACACCTCGTGCAGTGCGGCTGCCGGCGGATTGTGATGATGACCGGACCACAAAAATACACCTCAGCAGCCATGCGCTTGCATGGCTATCGCGATGTCTGCCGCGAACAGGGTCTAAAGCCTCATGAAGTCGATTGCGATTTTGATTTTGCCGACGGACTTTTGAAAACCCAGCAGCTTCTCGATCGGTTTCCTGATGTGGATGGCATCCTGGCTGCCAACGATGTCGTCGCTCTTTCGGTGGTCAAGGTCCTGGCAGCAAAAAAAATCCGGATCCCGGACCAAGTCCAGGTGGTCGGGTTTGACAATATCTATCTGAGCCAGTTGATGACCCCGGCTTTGACCACGATCGGCCAGCCCATCACCGAGATCGGTACGGTGGCTGCTGCCATTGTGGCCGACTTGGTCGAGGGGCAGACCCAACTGCAAAAGGCCAGGATCCTGCCGGTGGAACTCGTGATTCGCGAGACCAGTCGTCTGTCTGGCGAGGCGCGGTTACGCTAATGGCCAATGAAATTCTGACCCTCTCTGGGATCCGTTTCAATCCGTTCCAGGCGACCTTTTCCGATATCCAGATCTCGGACATTGCCCATGCCTTGTCTTTGATGACACGCGCCAATGGACACATCCGCACGTTTTATTCGATCGCACAGCATTCGGTCAATTGCTGCCTTGAGGCACGCGCCAGAGATTATTCCCAGCGGGTCCAGCTGGCTTGCCTGCTTCATGATGCCAGCGAGAGTTATCTGTCGGACCTGACCCGGCCTGTGAAAAAACAGCTCGGCGGCTATGCAGCTGTCGAGGCTGCCCTGCAGGGTTTGATCTATGCCAAATATGGCCTTGCAGATCTTAGTGAGCAGGAGAAAGAACAAGTCCGGGCGATCGACGATGCCTTGCTGCACCATGAATTTGCCGCCTTGCGCGGGATCTTGTTTTTCGCTGATCCACCCATCGTCGAGCGGGATCACGACTTTTCCCAGCGCGATTTTGCATCCGTTGAGATGGAATTTTTGGACTTGTTTTTGGACCTGGAACTGGCAAGCCCGGCCTGGCATGTGGTCGGTGTGGATGGCTGCCGGAGCGGCTGGGTGTCAGTCTGCCTGACCGACCGGTTAGCTGATGTCAGCTGGTCACAGTCGATTGCCGAAGTCTGGGCGCGCGGCCATCAGGCCGACTGCCTTCTTCTGGACATGCCAGTGGGCTTGCCATCTGGTCTGGATGACATTCGTCCCGAACCCCAGGCGCGTCCACTCTTGCCCGGCCGGGCTGCGACTTTGTTCCCCGTGCCCTGCCGGCAAGCCGCCTACGCTCATGATTACACGGCGGCCAATGCGGTCAATCGTGAAACCCTGGGCCGGGGATTGAGCCGCCAGTCCTACGCCTTGTGCGCCGCCATCCGTGAAGTGGACGGCTTTCTCGAGCATGAGCCGGAAGCCCGCGAAAAAATGTGGGAAAGTCACCCGGAGTTGTGTTTTGCTTTCCTCAATGGCCATGGACGGTCTTTCATGCCTCTGGCAAGCAAACATACGGCAGGCGGCCGCCAGGAACGGACTCATCTATTGTCGGCCTATGAACCGCGAACCCGTGAAATACTAGCCCGGGCTGGGGCCAATCCTCGCCTCAGCCATCTGCACACAGATGTGCTGGATGCCCTGGCCCTCGCTGTCTGCGCCAAAATGGGCCTGCATCAAGGATTCAGGAGCATCCCTCATCATCCGATGCAGGACCAGAAAGGCCATTGGATGCAGATCCGTTTACCGCAGATTATTCATGGCGAATTTACGCAATATTCATAAAAGAGGTTTGACTATTTGTCGTAGAGTGCTATAATTAAATCAAGCTCCAGGGAATTCCAAAGAAGACTCTCACCCAACGGAGTACCGCCAGATCGAAAGATTTGGAAAGCGAAAAGTGATTCAGGGAATACGAAAGTATTTACAAGTCACAACCTGATCTAAACAATACGGACAGTAATGATTAAAAAGAAACCAGATGGGTAACTGAGTCAATCAAAACGACGTACAACAAACATCAGGCCAATGCTCGCACAAAGGGTACACGACGTGAAATGAGAAATCTGACAGGTTCGCTGGAGCTCTATTTATTCCAAGCTCCGGGTTGGTGGTAAATATTTGAATCGATACCGAACCGATACCTGATCGAAATGAAAACACGACTCGTTCTTTTCTCTATCTGGTACGCCACCAAGCCCAGACGGGCCGCTTGATCAGCGGCCCGTTTTTTTTAATGCCTGGCGTAATAATCCTTGAGCAGACTGTCCATAACCCGGCTGGTTCTTGCGGCTGAAAGTCCCGTGCTGGGGCAAGGTGGGCCGCCATTCAGTTCGTTGACAATGCTCTGGATCAGGGGCAACTGAATGTGCAAGGGATTTGCAATTTCAAACACCTGACGGGTGCCCGCTGTCACCAGTTCGATGGGGTCATCACCAAAGGTCGAAAAGCTGATTTTGCCGAGACTGCCGATCATCTCGTTGCGGTCCTCTGCGGTTGAGGCTGAAAAACACCAGCTGGCAATACCGTGGACGCCGCTTTCATACGTAAAGATACCAGTGACTGTATCTTCGGCTGGATAAAGATGCCCAAGGCTGCTGGCGTGACCTTGCACGCTTTTCACCGGGCCGAGCAAAAAATCCAGAATGTCTAAGGTGTGGCTACCAACATCCAGCAGTAAACCACCACCAGCCTGGGCAGGATCAACCCGCCAATTGTGCTGGGGATCACGCTGGCTACCCTTCAGCGCCGGGCGCAAGTATTGCGTGGTGACCAGCCGGATGTCGCCGATTGTTCCATGATCAAGCAGCTCCTTGATTTTGAGGAACCGGGGCAATGCGCGCCGGTAATAAGCCACGAACAGGGGCACGCCGGCAGATTCACAGGACGCAATCATGTCGTCGCATTCAGATCCGTTCAGGGCCATCGGTTTTTCGACATAGACGGGCTTGCCGGTTGCGCTAGCCTGCAATACATAAGGTTTGTGGAAAGCCGGCGGGGTTGCGATGTAGATGGCGTCGACATCCGGGTCGAGGATCAGGGCTTCGGCCTGGTCGTACCAGCGCGGCACGCCATGGCGTTCGGCATAGTCGCGTGCCAGGTCGCCATTTCTGCGCATGACAGCAACCAACTCGGAGTGGTCCGCTTTCTGGAATCCGGGGCCACTCTTGACCTCGGTGACGGCTCCACAACCGATGATGCCCCAGCGAATTGTCTTGGGCTCGGTGATGATAGAAGGATCGGTCCCAGTTGATTTGCCCATTAGAATACCTCTCCGTGAAAGGCTTGTTTCAAGACAGCCAAGTTGATTTTTTTCATCGGATACATGGCCTTGAGTACCCGTTCGCGGCGAATCTCGTCATCGCAGTCGATCAGGGCGAGTAAAGCCTCGGGTACGATTTGCCAGGTGATGCCGAACCGGTCTGTGACCCAGCCACATTGAGGCTTTGTCGTTTCATCGGCCAAGGCAGTCCAGATCGACTCGAATTCGTCTTGAGTTTCGCAGCTGAGCAGGTAGGAAATGGCAGGCGAAAAGTCGAAGCCATGGTCAAAACTGCTCTCCGTGGCAGCAAATGCCTGACCATTGAGTGTGAATTGCGCATACTGGACGAATCCGTCCGGGCCTTTTTCCAGCGTCTGAAGGCCTGAATTGGGAATCGTGGTGATGTAATGCTGGATGGCGGATTCGGCCTGGCCGATGTGTGGCCCGGTGAATAAAAAGCCCGGCACAATTTGCGCTTTGTGGTCCGACTGCATGATCTGCCAATTGACACCAAACGGATCTTTGATCCAGGCGTAGCGCGGACTAAAGGGGTATGCGCCCAATTCCATCAGGACCTCGCCTCCGGCAGACAGTTTCTCGTAGATCCGGTCGACTTCCTCGGGGAAGGCACAATGAACGTAGAACGAGTTGGCCGGCGTGAAGGAGTAAACAGGACCGCCATTGAGCGCGACCATTGGCTGCCCTGCGATCACAAACTCGATGGAAAGCAGCGAACCTTCCGGCTGGCCAGAGATTTCGGCGCCAGACCGGCTATACAAACTGTTCGACACAACATGCGAATGAAGGAACGTATGCGTATATAAATCCACAGCTGCCTCAGCCTCATGTTCAAACCACAGATACGGAACGATGGGTTTCATGGAGACACCCCCTTTGCAGAATCGATTTTATCACGGCACAAGCTGCAAGGCGGTAACCGGTGAATGAAAAGAGACGGGGTCTTGATATCGAAAACCGATATCGGTTTGCAATATCAAGACCCCGTCTCAAAATCGGCACACCAGTGCCGCTGGTGACAGCAGCAATTTCTGGGCGTGGTAGAGTCTAGGTATAACCATCGGGTTATCGTAGTTAGCTAATCATGCTGACTGGGATGGTCATTGAACTTTTTTAGGAGGTTCAGGATGAATATTCTCTTTGATGTGGTGACTGATAAATCGTTCGAGCAGGCTGTGGCGGATCTCAAGGCGAGCCTGGGTGCGGTCAGCTTTGGTGTTTTGTGGGAGCTCAATTTTCGGGACAAGTTACATGAAAAAGGGCTGGATTTTGCGGACAATATCCAGATTCTGGAGGTTTGCAATCCAAAACAGGCGAAAAAGGCTTTGGAGACTCAGATCGAGGTGGGTGCCTTCCTGCCATGCAAATTGGTCGTTTTTGAAAAGGCCGGCGAGGTCCATCTGGCATTGCCCAGACCGAGTGCGCTCATCGGCTTGATTGAAAACTCAAGTTTGGTTGATGTTGCGAGCGAAGTTGAAGCTGCGCTCAAGTCAGCGATTGACAGCTCAAAATAATTCAAACACAGCCTTGATTGTAAAAACCGATATCGAAAACCGATATCGGTTTTTCAATTCAAGACCCCGTCTCTTTTGTGCCAAAACTCGAGCGCTTCCTCGAACCAGCCTTCTGCGGCGGTGCCGTGGCCGATGCCCCAGCCGTGGGCCACTCCGGGAACGACTTTGTATTGGCAGGGGACCCCGGCCTGGTCGAGAGCTTCGACGAGGCGGTCGCTGTTGGTGATGGACACCACAGGGTCTGCTGTACAATGCCAGACGTAAGTGGGGGGATAGTCAGGCGTGATTTGCTGCTCGATCGAATGGGCCACGATTGTTTCGTCGCTGGGATTGCGGCCAAGAAGGAGTCCGCGGCTTAAAGCATGGGCGTGCTCACCCATGTTGACGACCGGATAAGCGGCCACAATGGCCGTGGGCTTTGGCAGCTGCCAGGCAGGCGCGCCCAGGTGCGATGTCCCCCAGCTCAGGACCAGATGGCCACCGGCTGAGTAGCCCCAGACAGAATAGCGAAGATTTTCCAGGCCCAGCTTGCCAGCTTGCGCCATGATCAGGCGAATGGCTTGGGCGACGTCTTCCAACGGCGCTGGGTGGCGGGCTGCAAGGCCAGTCCGGTAGACCAGGACGAAAGCTGGATGCCCGGCCTGGTTCAGGGCTGCTGCCGTCGGGAACCCTTCACGGACACGAGCGACACTGGCGTAAGCACCACCTGGGCAGACCAGCGCGAAAGGCTTCTTTGCATCAGCCGGAAAATAGTACAGCTTGACACGATCGCGGGCTGGTTGCTGCAAGATTTCCACTGGACTCCAGACGGATAAAACCTGGTAAGATCCTTCGATCCTGCTTTTCAACAAAGCTTGCAAACCTTCGGCCAGGCTGCCTCCGATCCGGAAATGGGCCGCTTGGGCAAGCGGAAAGAGGGGGAAGCGTTTAGGCATCACAGACTCCTTGTCAGATATGTAGTCGCTTCAGAATTTCGGTCCGCATTTT
The DNA here is from genome assembly GCA_009928985.1 of Clostridia bacterium. Taxonomy (GTDB): domain Bacteria; phylum Bacillota; class Clostridia; order Saccharofermentanales; family UBA5734; genus UBA5734. The sequence continues at coordinate 43,696 of SABL01000004.1, read as the reverse complement.
CTGCCGGCGGGCGATGACCAGGAAAATGGCTGCCCCTGCCAGAGAGGGCAGAAGCACAAACCAGGACCACGATACTATCCAGTGCTGCTCGCGCAACTGGGTGATCAGGAGATCGGTGCCGGCAGCCATCAGGCCGGAACCGATCAGGATGGCTGCAGGTATGGCAAAACCGCGAATGACTGAGCGCCGGGCCAGGATGGTGACCGTACCAGCCAGAACTGTCAGAAGCAAGACCAAGGGCATGGCCAGGGGGACAAACCAGCGCGTTGCCGGAGCTGTCAGATACTCGACCAGATAGAGAAATCCGAGCAAGCTGCAGCTGATCGGTAACATCACCGGCAAAAATCGAGCTTTTTTGTAAAGAAAACCCGGGGCCAGCCAGCACCAGAGCATCGCCAGCGCACCGGCAACATAAAGACTCCAGCTCAACTGGCCTGAATAGGAATAGTCGATGGCCAGGCAAATGGCCATCGGGAACGTCAGTGCAATGGTGATCATCGCGGCAATGAAACGCCGGTTGATCTGGGCGATCAGGGGATCATCGCGGTGCGGATAGGGCTGCCAGGGGTTTTCCGGCGCTGGTTGGGCAGGGTTCATGACCTCCGCACCGCAGAGGGGGCACTGCTTTTCAGATGGCGCCAGTTCGACCCCGCAATTGACACAATAAGACATAAAAAAGGTTCCTCCTGAGTGATCCCCGAAACGATTAATTGAGGTTGCTGGCGACCCGGACCGGAACGCCCAGTCGGACCAGCTGGCGGAAAAATTCGCGCTGGAAATCAGTCTCGACAATCGTGCTGGTCAGATTGACCACGACCTGGCCATTGCAGCTGACCACAGCTCCATTGACCGGCGTGCAACGGGAAGGTCCGAGCAGGAAATCCAGGTGTTCGATCCATTTGGCCAAGTCTGGTGGCAGATTCTGGACACCCAAGTTGGAAAAGGTGGCTGAAAAGCTGGCTTCTCCGGTTGCGGTATAGATCAGTCGCAAGATGGCGTTTTTCAGGACCAGCGGACTGATCCGGATCAGCCAGTTGTTTTCCGGCATGACATTGGCTGCCATCATGGCATTGAGATATTTTTCGTTGACCGTGTAGCGCATGAAATGGTGAACCGCCTGCAGAACTTCATCAAACGTGTAATCGCCATAGGCCGGCTCGATTCCGGGCAAAGCGTAGAGAAAGAAATTGCGCAAGGTTTGACTGGGGAAGAAACGCCGCATGTTGATGGGCACCGAAATCCGGACGGGTGTGTCGATTTTGAATCCGCCTTTTTGCTGGAGCCGGTAGATCTGGAACATCGCAACGCCAACCAGCAACTCCGTGACGGAGACTTTGTGGGCCTTGGCAACTCGGCTCAGGGCTTCGACTGGCATCGTCCCGCTGATGATCTGGAAGTGATGGCCCGGCTTCAGGGTGCCCTGGAGCTGGAAAGCGCGCGAAGAGCTCGGCCGATGGGCTTTGCGGAACCGGGCATGACGCTTGTAGGCATCCTCCATCTCTGCCGGGTCGAATGCAGCATGGCAATCCAGGATCCCATGGGCAGGATCCGGCTTGACGGGATGACCGGCCAGGTTCAAATAGCAGGCAACCAGTGTTTTCAAGAAAATATTGCCTCCGGTGCCGTCAGTCAGGGCATGGAAGAAGTCAACGGCGATCCGGCGGTCGGTGTAGCGGACTTTGAACAGGAACCCGGACTGCTCACCTTTGATCAGGGGCCGCAGAGGCTGGCGGACATCTTCTTCGATCCGGGCCGGGTGTGGATTGGCTTCGAAATAATACCAGAACAGGCCGCGGCGCAAGCGGACGGCGAAAAAAGGCAGACGTTCCAGTGTCTGGGCCAGGGCCTGCTGCAAAATGGCAGGATCAACGGGGATGGTCAGGGTGGCAGACAACCGGAACATGGTCAGGTGGCGCGAGCGCGCCAGAACCGGGTATATCTTGGCCACATTGTCCAGCCTGTACCATGCCTCGTGCCGCACGCAAATCCTCCGGAAATCCATTTCTGACGGACCTGGCCACCCTATGGCGCATGGTCCTGCCTGCTTCAAGTGTAGCACGAAAGATAGCCTTGCGGCCTGCACGGCTTTGGTCGAATCCTTAAGAAAGCAGCAATCGCGCACTTTTTCCTTCACAAAAATTTGCTAATTCCCACACAAAGTTCTGACAATTGAGGTCTATGCTGAGACCATAAGATCTCTCACAACACGTGTACGGATCGGGCAGATCTGGATTCCAGACCAGCCTTGAAAGGAGCAATAACAATGAAACAGTTTGCCAAGATAACCACTGCTTTGTCCCTGAGCCTTGCCCTGACCGGTGCCTTCGGCATGGCGGTTTCTGCCGCAGAATTGACCGGCGCCGCTGCAGCTGACGCAGATACCTCCTATACGATTGAAGACATGCTGACCTATGCCATCCAGGACGAATTCAATGCCAAAGCCGAATACGCTGCGATCCAGGATGAATTTGGCACGGTGCGAGTCTACAGCAACATTGAAAAAGCGGAAGACAAGCACATCGCGGCTCTGATGCCCTTGCTTGATGCCTATGATGTCGCCGTCCCGGCCCAGCCGGATCCGGACAGTTATGAATTGCCGGCTACGCTTGCCGAAACCTATGCCATCGGAGTGACCGCAGAAGTCCTGAACATTGGTATGTATGAAAAGTTCCTCGCGCAGGACCTGCCAGATGATATCCGGATCGTCTTCGAAAACCTGATGAAAGGTTCGGAAAACCACCTGGCCGCTTTTGAACGACTCGATGAACGAGTCGGCCTGGGCTTGTCTGCAGGAACCGGTTCCAGAACAGGTGCCAAGGCCCAGAATGGTGATGACAGCAACTCACGTGGCAATCAAACTTCTCGTGCTGCCAGTCGTGGAGCAGGCGGTCGCGGTCGCTAAAAAAGACGCCTTTGTTGAGACGGCGTTGCGCTCTAGTAGATGACACAGGACTGTTACAAGAAAGTCGAAAACTCCGCTGATGGCCAATTGGTCATACAGCGGAGTTTTGTCGTGGATCTGTGAAGAAACGATTCAGCTGAAGCGAGCGGTCAACACATGCAGAACAATCGCCAAGCCGAGCAGAATAGCCACAACACGATGAACCATTAGCCACACGCCAGGCTTTTTCTTTTTCACGTAGGTGCCAAATCCCCCCAGACTCCCCTGGACCAGCAAGAGTGACCCGGCTATGATCCCTGTTGGATAAAGGCCCCAGCTTTGCGACTGGATCAGGAAATGGGCAATCAGGGCGGTTGAGGTGATGATGGCAAACACGCGATGATTGCTGACAATAAACCGCATGAAACGGGTATAAGCCATGCGGGCGGAGTCGTCTTTGGGCCGCTTGGCCATGACTGTCCGATTCAGCCATTTGACGAAATAGTTGAGGATCGTTAAGAGATAACCGAAGGTGATGACGTAGCCAAGGAACCTGCCCAATGTGTACATGAAGTCCTCCTCTGGTGTGATCTGTTGTAATTACTGTAACGATGAACGGATGATGCTATTCAGACAGGACACCCACCTGGACCGCCTTGAGTAATTTGTCCAAGCCATGGGGTGCATTCTTGATCTCTTCACTGTAGTTTTTGCCGGCTGAGAAACGACCGGCGTGCATCTTGTTCCCCCATTCAGCGAGCAGCGTGACATCGTAGACAATCCCATCGACGGCAATGTAGGCTTTGCGGCCATCCTGGCCATCGAAGGAGGCCAGCTCTTCCAATGTGAAGGCCTGGATGCTGGATGCTGCCGTTGTGGGGTCATTGACACCTGAAGTTGCTGAAGTTGAAGTGGAAGGACTGCTGCAGCCAGCGATCAGAGCTGTGAGAAGCAAAAGGGCCCAGGTTAGCTGGAAATAAGACCGGATTCTCATCGATAAGGATGTCATAGAACCTCCTGGCTCGGTTCGAGCGTTCTGCTGAGGGAGTTGTTAGCTATTATTCTAGTGGGTTTCTAAGATCGGAATCGGTAACCCCCGAGGCTTTTTAATGCCCGATGCTGAAAAACGACTGTCTTTGCTTTAAACTATCATCATGGCTATCGAAATTGTACGTGCTTTTTTTTACGATCAAGGTATTGCGAACCGGATTCTCGAATTTCCGGTATCGAGTGCGACTGTCGAGCTGGCGGCCCAAGCTCTGGGATGCGAGGCCAAACGGATCGCCAAGACCTTGTCATTCCTGGTCGATGGATCCGCCGTCCTGGTGGTCGCTGCCGGTGATGCCAGAGTCGATAACGCCAAATTCAAAACTCGGTTTGGTGCCAAACCGAAAATGCTCGATGTCGAGCACGTCCTTGCCGCGACAGGCCATGCGGTTGGCGGCGTCTGCCCTTTCGCCATCCCGGACGGTGTGCCGGTGCATCTCGATGTGTCGCTGCAGCGATTCACAACAGTATTTCCCGCATGTGGCAGCAGCAACAGCGCGATCGAGCTGACGTTGGTTGAACTGGAACACTACGCCAATGCAATGGGCTGGGTGGATGTCTGCAAGAATTGGGAATAGGCCGTTTTCAATACACGTAGTTGATAAAATCCGACGGGACATGGAAAATCAGCTGTCCGTTCTCGGTGTATTCGATGCCGTCGTAAAAGCAGTCGGGAAATTTGACAACGGGGGATTCGATCGGGCCGCGCTTTAAAACATTGAAGGTGCCGATGAACCATTTGCTGCCGTCATCGCGGTAGAGGATGCCGCTGGCGTAGTAGCGGGGGCCGATGTAGGCGCGTGGACGCTTGTTGAAAATTCCTTCAAATTTGATCTGTCCATTGGGATAGTGTTCGACGCCGATGTCAACCGACCAGTCGTTGAAGATACCATCGAAGTGGCACTGGCCATCGGGGTAGTAGCTGATGCCACGACCATTAGGGATGGCACCGGATGCTCCCATTTTGTATTCGCCCTCGTACTTGAGCTGGCCGGTTTCGTAGAAAAGTTTTCCGCGCATAATTTCCGCCGATCGTCCGAAGAATCTGCTGCCTGAGCTTGACTTGAAGTTGACTTTTAGTCGTATGATGTCATTGTAGACCAGCAAAATTCGGCTGGCAAGGAATGGCTGATCCATTCGGTCGCTGGCTTCAAGGAGGAATTTCATCGTGGAAAAAAGGCATTGGAAAAAACTGGGGCTTGAAACGTCAATTTTTGGTATTGGCTGCATGCGACTGCCGCTGTTGCCGGGCCAGTCTGATGGCACGAAGATAGATGAGCCGGAGGCGATCCGGATGATCCGCTCTGGTATCGACGGTGGTGTCACCTATGTGGATACGGCCTATCCCTATCATGGTGGCAACAGCGAACTCGTTGTTGGCAAGGCTTTGCAGGGTGGTTATCGCGAACGAGTGTCTCTTGCGACTAAACTGCCGGTCTGGGAGGTTAAGACAGCGGATGATTTTGACCGGCTGCTCAACCGCCAGCTGGAGAAATTGCAGACAGACCAGATCGATTTCTATCTGCTGCATGCCTTGCATCAGGGAACGTGGGGCAAGGTGCGCGATCTGGGCGTCCTGGATTTCCTCGACCGGGCCAAGGCCGATGGCCGGATCCGGTTTGCAGCATTTTCGTTTCATGACCAATTGCCACTGTTCAAGGAGATTGTTGACAGCTACGCCTGGGACATGTGCCAGATCCAGCTCAATATCCTCGATGTCGACTACCAGGCTGGTTTGGCCGGCCTGGATTATGCGGCAGCACGAGGAATCGGGGTGGTCGTTATGGAACCGCTGCGCGGCGGGGCTCTGGCGGCGCATGTTCCAGCTGAAATCCAGGCGATATGGGATGAGGCGACCGAACAACGATCGGGCGTGGAATGGGCGTTCCGCTGGCTGGCCAACAAGCCAGAGGTCAAAGTCATCCTCAGTGGCGTCAGCACGATGGACCAGCTCCATGATAATCTCCGGATTTTTGCCGACACGAAACCGGGCTGCCTGACTGCCGAGGATGAAGCGAGGGTGGAAAAAGTCCGGGCCTTGTATCAGAGCAAAATCCAGGTTGACTGCACCGGCTGTGAATACTGCCTGCCCTGTCCGTCAGGGGTTGCGATTCCATCCGTTTTCCGCGCCTATAACCAGGCCTTCATGATCGAGGATCTGGCTTCCGGTCGGGACAGCTACGCCTGGCTGGTCAAAAACCACGAGGATGCCTCGATCTGTGTTGAATGTGGTGCCTGCGAGCAAGTCTGTCCGCAGCATATCCCGATCATACAGAAGCTGAAAGATGCGCACGCCTATCTGGGGTGAGTTGCTTATAATCTATGGCAGACGCCAAAACGCCGGGTTCTGCAAACCCGGCGTTTGGCATCTGAGGAGAAAATTCGAGTAAACAGGTGAGTGTCTGACCTGTTGTCGATCAAGGAATGGGGATCAGCCGTAGACGGGTCCGTAGGTTTCGCAGGCGCGATAGTCGGCGCTTTCCGAGTCGACGGTGCCAAAGGCGGCCCAGGCGTGGGGACGGAAAACCTTGTTTGCCGGTACATTGTGCATGGACACGGGGATGCGCAACATGCTGGCCAGGGTGATCAGCTTGGCACCGATATGGCCGTAGCTGAATGAGCCGTGGTTGGCACCCCAGTTGGCCATGACGCTGTAGACATCGCTGAACGCGCCTTCACCGGTGAGGGTGGGGGCGAACCAGGTCGTCGGCCAGGTCGGATTGGTGCGTTGCTGCAGGGTCTGGCTGGCTTTTTCCGGCAGTTCGACGGTATAGCCTTCGGCGATCTGGAGGACCGGACCGATGCCTTCGATTTTGTTGACCCTGACCATGGTGACCGGGATTTCGGCCTTGGTTTCGAACATCGAGGAGAAGCCGCCGCCGCGGAAATAGCCAACATCAGCCGGGCACCAGGCAGTGGCTGCCAGACAGGCATCTGCGTCTTCGCTGGTGACTTCCCAGAAAGGTTTCATGACGGCTTTGCCTTCGGCATCACGCATCGCAGCACTGCCATCGAGGGCGGCGGCGCCGGAATTGATCAGGTGGATCAGGCCATGGGCTGCCTTGCCTTCCGGCTTCCAGTCGGTGACGCGTTCAATGGCTTCCGGGCTCCAGTAGGTGCGGACATCGGCAAAGACGGAGGCAGCATCATTGACGAGGTGGCCGAGCAGCATCGCCATGGCGTTCAGGGTGTCATTTTCTGTCGCCAGAACCATCGGCTCGCGGATGCCGTTCCAATCGAAAGAAGAACCGAGAATGGCTTCGGAAAAGTCGTGGTTCGGGAAATGGTCGGTCCACTGGCGCTGGCCCTGGACGCCGCCGGCAATGGCATTGCGGCCGAGGGCTTCTTCACCATAGCCCAGTGCGGCCAGCTTGGGATTGCCGATCAGGATGTCACGGATGATCAGGGTCTGCAGGATGACGCGATCCCATTCGGACGCTTTCTCTTCGGCAGTGTGGGCGAATGGACTGCCGACATTGACGTCAAATCCCTCTTTGCAGTAGGCCTCGCGCCAGGCTTTGGCCTTGGCAAACTCTTCCGGGTCGTAAATGCCACGGGCGATGCGCCGCTCGATTTCGACTTGGTCGAGCCATTCGGTCCTGAGGCCAAAATACTCCTGCAGCATCTGGGGATCGACGACCGATCCAGCGATACCCATGCAGGGACCACCGATGTTGACGTAAGATTTGCCTTTCATCGTGCCGACGGCGATGGCAGCTTTGGTCCAGAGCAGGATCTTTTCAGAGACATCGGCCGGTACACTGGTGTCATCGGAATCCTGGACATCATGGCCGTAGATGGAAAAAGCGGGCAGCCTGCGCTGGGCATGAGCGGCCATGACGGCGGCGAGATAGACGGCACCTGGACGCTCGGTCCCATTGAAACCCCACACTGCTTTGATGGTGAGCGGATTCATGTCCATGGTTTCGGTACCGTAGCACCAGCAGGGTGTGACGGTCAGGGTCGCGGTGACATTTTCCCGGGCGAAGAGGTCCTCACAGGCCGCTGCTTCGGCAACGCCGCCGATGCAGGTTTCTGCAATGACACATTCGATCGGCAGGCCATTGGCGTGGCGCAGGTTTTTCGTGATCAGGTCGGCAGCCTGGCGGGCCATCGCCATGGTGCGTTCTTCGAGGGATTCACGGACGCCCATCCGGCGACCGTCGATGGTGGGGCGGATGCCAATCTTCGGCATGCGACCGACGTTTCTGTTGACAGGGGGATTCTTGACTTGCGGCATCAGGGTTACCTCCGTGGAGCGAAATGCGAGTGGCAGCAAATTTAGAGCTTGTAACTTCATTCTATGGCAGCTTAAAATTAAAAACATGGATAATCTGGTAAAATAATGAAGCAACAGGAACGGGGTGGAGGCTATTGTGATGAAGACGTCCCGGCATGAGCCGATCGAGAACCGGGCTCAGTTCACAACCGATTCGCGCGGAATCACGCGGAATAACCTGCTGATGAGCCATCTCAACCAGCTGTCGGTCGAGCTGCTGGACCATGGCTATTTTATTGGCAATTTGCAATGGAACCAGTATGGCGTCCATTCTCCTTTTGCCCGGATTTACTATATGGTGGCCGACCGGGGCTGGCTCGACACGGCCCAGGGGCGGATCGAGCTGATTCCCGGCACCATGTACCTGATCCCGCCGCGGACCCGGGTCGACCTCCGGACGGATGGCCGGATCGAGAAGTTCTACTTCCACGTCACCTGCCGGTATGGTGACATGGATATTCTGGACAACATCAATCGCTGCTTCGCCTTGCCTTTGCGGCCGGACCTGCTTCATCAGCTGTTGTCTGCCTACTCGGGCGGCCAGTTGCCGGACCTGCTGGCAATCAAGGGATTGGTCTACCAGACGTTGGCCAGCTTTTTCCGCGATTGTCTGCCGGACATCAGTGATCGCCTGGCCCTAGCCAACGAATACAAGCTGGTCTATGCTTATATCGAGCAAAATTTGTCAGCCAGGTTGTCGACCCAGCAGATTTGCGAAGATCTGGATCTGCCCTATGAAACGTTTCGCCGCAAGTTTCGCCGGGATAACGGGATCACGTTGCACCAGTTCATCGCCGACCGACTGATCCAGCGCGCATCACTGGGGCTGCTTTTGACCAAGGACACGGTCCAGCAGATTGCCGGCCAGCTAGGGTTTGCGGATGAATTCTATTTTTCCCGGTTCTTCAAACAGAAAATGGAGTACAGCCCGCGCGAATACCGGCGGATCAATGCGGTTCTCCGCCACTCAACGCCCGGATAGGATTAGATCGCGAGGTCACATAAACTGATGTATAAGCTGATGATCGTTGAAGACGAAGCACTGGCCAGGGACGCCATCCTGAAAATGATCGATTTTGCCCAGCATGGCTTTGAGGTCGTGGCGGTCTGTGCGGACGGCCATGAAGCTGCCGAGGCGTATTTCGACCACAACCCGGACTTGGTCATCACCGATATTTGCATGCCGCGCATGAGTGGACTGCAGCTGGCAGGCCTGATCCACGAATCTGGCCGGGGAACGCCTGTGATCATCATCACGGGCTTTGATGATTTCAATTATGCCAGGCAGGCGATCAAGACTCAGGTGGCCAACTACATTCTCAAACCAGTGACCCCCAGTGAATTCAGGGACGTTCTCACAGAAGCCAGAAAAAAGCTGGACGAGCGCCAGACCCAGACGTTGGCAGTCCAGAAAGCCCAGCGCCAATTGCACCGGACCAGTCCGCTGGTGCGCGACCAGATCTTGAGCCGCCTGGTCCAGGGCACCTTCGATCCGGTCGAGCTGGGCGAAATCGGCCAGGAGACCGGCTTGGATTTTTCGGCCGGCATCTACCAGGTTGCCCTGGTCTTGCCCCAGCACTTGCAAGCAGACGCCCAGCGGTTAGGAGTCAACAGCCAGTTGCTGCAGTACATGGTTTTCAATATCACGCAGGAACTGGCCGGAGGGGTGCAACAGATCACCGCCTTTCAGCTGCCGGACGGCCGGGCTTGCCTGATCGGCGCCATGCCTGAGGCCATGAATCTGGACCAGGCCCTGCGCAGCCTGGCCCAAAGGATCTGGGTCACGATTCGCCAAGTTCTCAAGGCGGATATCACGGTCGGGGGCGGTCATCCGGTGCAAGCTCCAGCCCAGATCCAGGCCTCCTTCCTGTCTGCCCAGCAAGCTCTGGACCAGATCTACCGGATACCAGGACAGGCCATCTTGTTTGCTGGTGATCTGGAAATTCCGGCCAATCCGGTCGATCTGTCCGTTTATGAGGAGCAGGTGATTCTCAAGGTTCGCCTTCAGGAAGAAAAGGAACTGGTGCCGGCCATCGCTGATTTGTCCCGGGCCATCCAGTCTGCTGCCCTGTCCCAGGCTGAAATCCGTTTTGAATGGAACCGTTTGGCCAATCGCCTGCTCGGGCTGATCCCAACCGAAGGTATCATCAGCCAGCTCCCGGATGCGTCCTGGCCCCCGACCGATGCCCAGGATTCCCTGGTTGTCTTTGACCGCCGCCTGCAGACCCTGTGTCTGCAATGCATGGCTTGCCTGGGTGGCCAGCGCAACCGGGAAAACCAACGCCTGGGCCTACTGGCCCAGACCTACATCAAGGACCATTATGCCGACAGCCAGCTGTCTTTGATGGCGGTCAGCAACCATGCCAACATCAGCTTGTCCTATTTCAGCCAGATCTTCAAAGAAGAAACCGGCAAGACCTTTGTCGAGTTCCTGACTGAAGTGCGGATGGAGAAGGCCAAGGAACTGCTGCGCAATACGGACCGGATGCTGTATGACATTGCCGAACGCGTCGGCTATGATAATCCGGCTTATTTCACAGTGGCTTTTAAAAAACAGGTTGGTTTGAGTCCGCGCGACTACCGCAAGCAATTTGGCAAGAGGAGCTGACAGATGCGGCGCAAATCGCACCTTCGAGACAGCATTTTCCTGACGTCATTGTTCACCATTGCAGGTATAATGGCTGTCTTTTTCCCGTTGTCGTATTTCCTGACGACCGACCTGACCGAGGACAATGCCCTGGATTACAGCCGTCAACTTCTGGGCCAGATCAAAAACAGCATCGAATTCTACACCGAAGAAATGATCATGGTGTCCGATTACCTGGCCGGGCATCCGGATGTGCTCGTGTACTTGAAAGGTGAAAACCCGCTGGCACCGTCTTCAGTCAGCCTCTACCAGCAGAGGGCCCGGATTGCGTCTGAACTGAAAGCGATCAGTGGCACCCGCCAGGACCTGGTCAATGTGATTCTATTTCGTGAGGATGGCAATTTCATCTCCAACCGGGACCACGTCGGTCTGACGCCTTACTGGGATTACCGTGAGTTTGACTGGTACAAGGAGACCATTGCTGCCAGAGGACTGCCACGCCTGTCCTCATCCCGGGTGGAGAATGTCATAGCCGGAGAGCATCGCTGGGTGGTCTCACTGAGCCAGGCAATCTATGACCGGGACCACTTGCTGGGCGTCTTGCTGATCGATCTGAATTTCCAGACTATTTCGGACATCTGCAGCAATCTGTCCGGCCAGAATGGCGCGTATGTCTACATCCAGGGTGCCAATGATGAGCTGGTCTACCACCCTCAGCAACGCCTGATTTACAGTTCGGTCAAGTCCGAGCGTTTTGACCTGGTCCGGCGCAGTGCAGCCATCGAATCGGTGACCCGGGATGGCATCATTTATTCCAGTGTCCAAATCAAATCTGCCGACTGGGTGATTGTCAGTGTCACGGATACGCGCCAGATGGTCCAGATCAGTCCGCTGGTCATTGCCTCCTACATCGGCATCGCCCTGATTTTCGCCCTGATCGCCCTGGTTGTTTCGCTCAAGGCCTCCAAACGGCTGACCGATCCGATTCTGGAATTGAAAAATTCGATGCAGAATTTCCAGCAGGGCGACTTTGACGCCAAAGCGGAAATCACAGTGACCAACGAAATTGCCGAACTCGGGGAGCAGTTCAATTCCATGACCCAGCAGATCAAGACACTGGTCGAACATGAACGCCTGATCGAGGAGCAGAAACGAAAAAGCGAAATCCAGGCTCTGCAGTCTCAGATCCGGCCGCATTTCCTTTACAATACGCTCGAATCGATCATCTGGATGGCCAGCAGCGGCGAACAGGAGAAGGTGGTCGAGATGACCTCATCCCTGGCCAAACTGATGCGGGCTAGCGCGAGCAAAGCCCGGGAGCTGGTCACGGTCCAGATGGAGTTTGATTACGTCAGCCATTACCTGCGCATCCAGAAACTGCGCTACCAGGATCAACTGCAGTATGAGATCATGATCGACCCGGAAGTCAGACAGGCACGCATGCTGCGCCTGACCTTGCAGCCTCTGGTGGAAAACGCCATCTACCATGGCATCAAGCCCCTGCGGGATGGCGGTCTGATCCTGATTCGGGCCGGTCGAGCCGGATCTGAGCTTCTTGTGGAAGTAGCGGACAACGGAGTCGGATTTACCCCGGATGCCTGGATGCTGTCTCCAGAAGAAAGCACCGATGAAGGTGAGAGCATTGGCCTTCACAATGTCCACGACCGGATCCAACTGCTTTTTGGCAAGCCTTTCGGCGTGACAGTCCGGTCGGCCGGTCCAGGCCAGGACTTGCTGGATGAGAGCGGCTTTGATCCTGCGGCCGGAATCAGGACCGTCGTTGCGATCCGTCTGCCACTGGTTTACGAATAGGAGACTGCCCGAATGCATAAAAAGGTCAACCGCCTGTTTATATTTTACTGGCCCTGGCTCTTGATTGGCCTTGCGGTGTCTGCCTTGGTGGCGGGCCTGTTCCTTCCCTTGCAGCACAAGCCCTATCCGTACCGGATCATCGCCATCGGCAAGGCTTCCACCCAGGGAACTGCCTTCTGGTATAGCATGGCCGAAGGCATGGCCGCTGCCGCCATTGAATTCCAAGTGTCTGTAGACTATCGCTCCACGGTTGATGAATCCGAGGTGGGCCGCCAGATTGCCATCGTTAACCAGGCCATTGCAGAAAAACCGGATGCGATCATCCTGGCCGCACTGGATGCCGACCGCCTGGTCGAGCCAGCCCGGGCTGCACGCGCAGCCGGAATCACCGTTGTCATGGTCGATTCTGCCTTGGCTGATGTGGAGAAGAGCCCTCAGCAGAGCTTCATTGCCACCAACAATGTCCTGGCTGGCCAGCAATTGGGCGAACTGGTCGTCCAGCGTGTCCGTCCAGGCGCCAAGATCCTCGTGATCTCGCCCTCGACCCGCGGCGATTCCTTGATCGGCCGGGAAACAGGCGTGCGCGCTGTCATCCAAGATGCGTTCAATGTCCTGCCAACCTTGGACACGGGCGGTCAGCTCAGTGATGAAATCTACCACCAGGTCAGCCAGGCTTTGATCGACCATCCCGATGTCGAAGCGATCGTCTGCCTCAATGAGTACACCACGGCCGGTGCAGCCCGGGCCATTCGCGGGGCCAGCCTGACCGGTGAAGTGACCTTGGTCGGATTTGACAGCTCGGAAGAGCTGATCAACTACCTGGAGGAAGGGCTCTTGAGTGCTGTGGTCATCCAGCGTCCCTTCAACATGGGCTACCTCTCGGTAACCAGGACCATCGATCTGCTGAATGGCCGCAAGGTCGAGCCATTTTACGACACCGGGTCCATCGTGATCACCAAGGACAATATCTACACCGAGGAGAACCAGAAGCTGCTGTTCCCTTTCGAGGATTGATGCCAGTTTGCCGTTCTGTGTAGAATTTCGAAAGTTTAGCGGAGAAAATCAAAATAATGTCGGGACCGCATTTGCTAGGATGACTCTAGAAACTAGCAAGTGGGGGTGATCGATTGCCTGAACAGATCCTGAACATGACCGGAGTCAGCAAGAGCTTTCCCGGTGTCAAGGCACTCAAGGATGTCCATTTTGATTTGTTTGCCGGGGAAGTCCATGCCCTGATGGGTGAAAATGGCGCTGGCAAGTCAACCTTGATGAAAGTGTTGACCGGGATTTACCAGCGAGATGAAGGTGAAATCACCTGCTTTGGGCAGCCGGTCCATTTCAAGAACACACGGGAAGCCCAGGACAAGGGCATCTGCATCATTCACCAGGAACTGAACATGATGAACCACCTGACCGTGGCGCAGAACATGTTTATCGGCCGCGAAAAATCCAAAGGCCTGTTCCTGGATGACCGGGCAATCAATGATGAGGCGATCAAGATCCTGGCCAAGCTGGGTATCGCGATCAATCCCAAAGAAATCATGGGGCACCTCACCGTCGGCAAACAGCAGATGGTGGAAATTGCCAAGGCGATCTCCCTCAATTCGCGCCTGTTGGTCCTTGACGAACCGACCGCTGCCCTGACCGATGTCGAAATCGAGCATCTGTTCAAAGTCATGCGGGACCTCAAGGAACAAGGCGTCGGCATGATCTACATTTCCCATCGCATGGACGAAATCGCCCGGATCACGGACCGGGTTACGGTCCTGCGTGATGGTGAATACGTCGGCACTTTGGTCACCAAGGATTCTACCCACGACCAGATCGTCCGCATGATGGTCGGGCGGACGATTTTCGAAGAACCGAAGCAGAAAAGCACCTGTCCACCGGATGCACCAGTTGTCCTCGAGGTCGAGAACCTCAATGCCGGGCGCATGGTTCAGAACGTCTCATTCAAGCTGAAAAAAGGTGAAATCCTCTGTTTTGCCGGCCTGATGGGTGCTGGACGCACTGAAGTCGCCCGGGCTTTGTTCGGTGCCGATCCCAAGACCTCCGGCACGATCCGGGTCAAAGGCCAGCCGGTGCAGATCAATGGTCCCCAGGACGCCGTCAATGCCGGAATTGGTTATCTATCAGAAGACCGCAAGCGCTATGGTGTGGCTTTGGGACTTTCCGTGGCCGACAATTCTGTCCTTTCCAACCTCGAAGCGTATTCCGGACGCCTGTTTATTCGCCAGCGTGAGATCAACCAGGTCGCCAGCCAGTATGTCGACAAACTCAACACCAGGACACCTTCGATCCGCCAGCTCGTCCGGAATCTGTCCGGCGGCAACCAGCAGAAGGTCGTCATCGCCAAATGGCTGATCCGCAATTCGGACATCCTGATTTTCGATGAACCAACTCGTGGCATCGATGTTGGCGCCAAGAGTGAAATCTACAAACTGATCCACGAACTGGTGGATGAAGGCAAGTCGATCATTGTCATTTCGTCGGAACTGCCGGAGGTCTTGCGCCTGGCAGACCGTGTCCTGGTCATGTGTGAAGGCCGGATAACTGGTGAAGCAGATGCCGGAGCCTCTCAGGAAACGATCATGTCCTTTGCCCACCAGCGGCAAGAACAGCCGGCGGTTTGAAAAGATGGAGGAGAAGAACGCATGAATGTCCTGACGAAAAAACCCGCTACCGGGGAAGAGACTGGCAAGCACTTCCTTACCGGCAACCAGCGTCTCTATGCCCTGGTCGCGATGATTCTGATTTATGCCTTGTTTGCCATTTTTGGCCGCAATTTCTTCAGTTTTGAAACGGCGGTCAACATCCTCGATGCCTCGTACTACATCGGCTTTCTGGCGATTGGTGTCACGTTTGTCATCATCACAGGCGGGATTGACCTTTCGATCGGTACGGTCGCCATGTGTTCAGCCATGATTGGCGGCGTCGCCTGGGATAAGTGGGGCTTGCCCTTTACCGCCGGCCTGGTCATCATCCTGGTTTCGGGCGCCCTGTTCGGCCTTTTGAACGGCGTCCTGGTCTCCCGCCTGAAACTGCCGCCCTTCATCGCCACCCTGGGCACCATGATGATTTCCCTGGGCATCAGCTCGATTGTCTCCAAGGTCCAGACGGTCAACTTTCCCAGCCGCACCTCGGAAGAAGGCTGGTTCAAATCGGTCTTTTCCAAAGTCCAGCTGCCCAGCGGGGCCATGTTGCCAACTGGAGCGATCCTGCTCCTGGCCGTGCTCCTGATTGCCTTCGTCGTACTCAACAAAACCAAAGTCGGCCGCTACACCTTTGCCATCGGCAGCAATGAAGAAGCCGTCCGCCTGTCTGGTGTCAACGTCGTTTTCTGGAAGACCATTCCTTACATCATCAGCGGCCTGTGTGCCGGCATGGCTGGCATCGCCTATGCCTCGACCTACACAACGGTCGTGCCGGGTGCTGGCCAGGGCTTTGAACTCGATGCAATTGCCGGTGTTGTCATCGGTGGCACGTCGCTTTCTGGTGGTGTCGGATCCGTCTTTGGCACTCTGATCGGTGTCATGATCATGAGCATCCTGCGCATCGGCCTGCCGTCCATGGACTTGCAGCCCCATTACCAGAAACTCTTCACCGGCATTGTCGTCATCATCGCCGTCCTGATGGACATCAGCCAACAGAAAAAACGCTAAGTGGTGCCTGTCCATCCACACTCCCACAATTGGATATCGTTGAATTCCTTGCCCTGACTCACCCCCGTTGCCCTGCGAAGACCTGCCACCCGGCAGCTTCGAATACAAACCCAAGTTCCAAATTTCCCTGGACAAAAAAGGAGGAAAAAATGAACCATCGAACGCTCAAGACTTTCGCCCTGCTCATGCTGTCCTTCGCCCTGCTCTTGTCCATGACCGCGTGCGGCCAGACAACTGCCACCACCACTGCTGCCCCAGCTGCCGGTGAGACCACGGCCGCACCTGCTGCCACCACCGCTGCCCCGGCCGAAGACGTCTACATCGCCGTCGTTTCCAAGGGCTTCCAGCACCAGTTCTGGCAGACCGTCTACAAAGGCGCCCAGGCTGCCGCTGACGAACTCGGCGTAACCATCACCTTTGAAGGCCCGCCATCCGAATCCGACATCCAGGCCCAGGTCCAGATGCTCGACTCCGCCCTGGCCAAGAAGCCAGTTGCGATCGCCCTGGCCGCTCTCTCCACCGAATCCGTCACCGACCAGCTCAACAAAGCCCTGACCTCCAAGATCCCGGTCATTGGTTTTGACTCGGGTGTCCCGAATGCTCCGGCTGGCTCTGTCTATGCCAACGCGTCGACTGACAACAAAGCTGCCGGTGCCCTGGCTGCTGAGAATGTCTACCCGGCGATCAAAGACAAACTGGCTGCTGGCGCAGCTGGCAATCCAGTGATCATTGCGGTCCTGTCCCAGGATGCCGTAGGCGAATCCGTTACCAATCGCACAGCTGGTTTTGTCGAAAAAATGACTGAACTGGTCAAGGCTGGCGGCATTGCCGAAGTTGCCTCGGTTGGTCATGACAAATTCAAAAACGGCGACGAAAAGACCGCCAAAGTTGTGATTGACGTTGGCGTTGCTGCCAGCACCAGTGCCACGGACATCGCCTCTGCCGGCACCGCCCTCCTCTCCAAGGACAATGTGGTCGCCATCTTCGGTTCCAATGAAGCTGCCGCCAATGGCATCCTCGACTCCTCCAACGAAGGTGTTGACCTCGGTGGCAAAGGCATCCTGGCCGTCGGATTTGACGCCGGCAAACGCCAGAAGGCTGCTGTCTCATCCGGTGTCTTCATGGGCTCGATCACCCAGGACCCCTTCAACATCGGTTACAAAGCTGTTGAACTGGCCTTCAAGGCCTACAAGGGCGAATCCGTTGCCGACATCGACACCGGTGCCAAGTTCTACACCAAAGACAACATGACCCAGCCAGATATTGCCCAGCTGCTCTATGACTGATTGAGATCATCTGCTACCATCAAGAATAGAACTTGAAAACGCGAACAGCCGTTGCCGTTGTCTGGCCTGCCGGACATCAAGGCAACGGCTGTTCCCTTGGCTTTGTCTCCCTGGAAAAGCCGGAAAGGAATCAAACCATGCTCAAAGGCATTCCATCCATCCTCTCTCCGGAATTGCTCGCCACCCTGATGACCATGGGTCACAGCGATGAAATCTGCCTCGGCGATGGCAATTTCCCCCATGCCAGCATGAACAGCCGCGTCATCCGCTGCGACGGCCATGGCATCCCCGAACTTCTGGATGCCATCCTCCAGCTGATGCCTCTCGATACCTATGTCGACAGTCCGGTCATGCTGATGCAAGTTACCCCTGGCGATCCTGTGGCAACGCCGATCTGGGACGACTATCGTGCCATCGTTGCCAGGCACGATCCGGCTGCGGCTGAAAAGATCACGAACATCGAGCGCTTTGCTTTCTATGACCGGGCCAAAACGACCTTTGCCGTGGTGGCAACTGGGGAGAAGGCCCTGTATGCGAACATCATTTTGAAAAAAGGTGTCGTCAAAGAATAGGACAAAGGGGGGATTTGGCATGCTTGAGCAGCTGAAAACACGCTGGGGTGTCCATCTGACTGTTCCAGCTCCGGAACTGGCCGCCCAGTGGCTCGAGGAAAACCTGTTTTTTTCGGTCGCCGATCATGAAGCAGGCTTTCTGGCCGCCAACGGCAATTGCCTGATCGAGCTCCAGACTGGCACTTGCGAATCCCTGCCAGATCCGGCAGCGGGAACTTACTATGCCGGTCTGGCGCACATCGCCCTGCGGACACGTGACATTGAGGAAGCCATCACCTGGTGCCAGAGCCGTTCGCTTGAGTTGCAGCTCGACCACGGCCGGCGCTTTTTCAATCCCAAGGTCTATGGCGAGGGTGAGTATTTTTTCAACATCATCAGCCCGTTTGGTGTGATCTTTGAGGTCAGCCAGCGCCTGTCCGAGCCGTCACCCTGTCAGGACCCTGTGATTTGCGGCCTCGACCATCTCGGCCTGCCGTCGGCGGACTTTGCCGTCGCCGTCCATGCGTTCAGCCAGCAGGGTTTTACTCCGGACTTCGATCCGGTCGAAAACTGGAATGCGACCGAAGGCCGGATCCTCTGCGGCATGTTCAGCCAGGATGACCCTTCGGGCCAGCGCATCACGCTGGAAATTTACCAGTTCCTCGACTGGCAGGCTGTACCGATGCCCGAGACCTATGGGATCAGGGCAATGCATGCAGTCCGTTGGCGAGGTTGACCAGGAAATCCTGGACATTGGTGACAATCCCGCGCGAGGACAGGCTGCCCCGGTCGGACAGTTTGTTGATAGTGAACTCGGAAATATCGACGATGTAGAAGTAGACTTCGCGGATGGTGCCGTCGGGCAGGACGCGGTATGAAGGGGTCATATTGCCGGTGGCGATGGCGTGCAGCGTCGTGGCCAGGCAGATGACCGTTGTCGCCTGGCTTGTCAGGGCGCGCATGGCGGCCTGGCCGAGGTAGACATCGGCATAGACTTCCGGCAATGGTCCATCGTCACGAACCGAGCCAACCAGGACCATCGGCACGTGGTTTTTGACACACTGGCAGATGATGCCATCCGTCATCTTTTCATTGGCAATGAACTGCTCGATCGAGCCGTGTTCACGCACTCGGTTGATTGTGTCGAGATGATGGTAATGGCCATGCTTTCTCGATTCCTGGGTGTAAATGTCCTGGCCGAGCGCCGTCTGGAACCAGGCGGCTTCGAGATCGTGCACAGCCAGGGCATTGCCCGCCAGCAGAGCATCCACATAACCATGCCGGATCAGCCCGGAAAAAGCCTCGCGCGCATCGGCATCGAAGGAGCAGGCTGGCCCGAGCACCCAGGTGATCAGGCCGTGCTTTTGCTCATGGCGCAGCAGCTCATAAATGAAATCATAATCCATCGAAAAAGCCGTTTCCCGTGAGCGCCCCTGGCGGAAAATGAACGTGTCTCCATTGGCTGATGATCGCCGGGGGAAACCGCTGGTGTGGACAAAAATGCCGTCCCGGCCATCTTCGGAACGCCCGACCACCACACGATCGCCGCGACGAATATTCCGGAATTCACGGACTTCGATCTGGCCCTGTTCGTAGATGGCGACACAGTCCATGCGGCTTTCCCTGGCCAGCAGCCACTGGTCATCGATTTTGAAATACTCCGGGAAAATGCTGGTGGCATGGTAGTGTTCCGGTGCGACACCATCCTGTGGCGCTGGCTCGAGCCTGGCTGGCGGGGCGCTGTCCAGTTCTGGTGCGAAAAAATCTGGCGGTTGATAGGTGGCCAGTGAAAAGTGCATGGCGGCCTCCTTTGCCTGTGGCGAGTGACTCTCCAAACAGCCATTTGTTCACTGATTCAATTATATCAGGCTTTGTGCGACCAGATCGGCAAAATAGCTGTGCCAGTCTGAGCTGGCGGCCAATTCCGGATGGAAGGCGGTCGCCAGCAAGTATTGCTGCCGGACTGCGACAACCTTGCCCTCGATGGCATGAAGGATCTCGACGTCTGGCCCTGCCTGTTCGATCCAGGGGGCACGGATGAAAACCAGTTCAGTCGGCTCTTTGGATACGACCGGGATGAGCTCAGTCTGGCGGAAACTGTCCACCTGGCGGCCGAAGGCATTGCGCCGGACGGCTATATTCAAGACACCGAGGTGACATGGCTCGCCGACGATCTCACGGGCCAGCAGGATCAGTCCGGCACAGGTCCCCCAGACGGGAAGACCAGCCTGGATTTTCTGGTGCAGTGGTTCGAACAGTCCAAAAGTTTTGATCAGCCGGGACAGCGTGGTGCTCTCGCCGCCGGGCAGGATCAGGCCGTCGATCCCGTCCAGGTCTGCGGGCTTTTTGACTTCGCGAGGCAAGACATTGGACAGGACCGCAAGATGAGCCATGTGCTCCGCCACGGATCCTTGCAAGGCCAGGACTCCAATCGTGCAGATCACAGATTTACCAGCCACGGGTGGCGATCAGCTGGCTGGCTGGCAATTCGCGAATATCGAGGCCGGACATCGGCTCGCCGAGGTTTTCGCTGACTTCGGCCAGGATTTCCGGATCGTTGTAGAAGGCGGTGGCACGGACAATCGCTTTGGCCCGGGTGGCTGGATCGGCTGATTTGAAAATTCCCGAGCCAACAAAGACGCCTTCGCTGCCAAGTTGCATCATCAGAGCTGCATCGGCGGGTGTGGCAATGCCGCCGGCAGCAAAATTGACGACCGGCAGGCGACCATTTTCAGCGGTCCAGACGACCAGATCGTAGGGAGCGCCGATTTCCTTGGCAACATTCATCCGTTCCCCGGCTGGCAAGTGGCTCAAGGTGCGGATTTCGCTCATCATGGTGCGCATATGGCGGACGGCTTCGACGACATTGCCGGTGCCAGCTTCGCCTTTGGTGCGGATCATGGCTGCCCCCTCACCGATCCGGCGCAAGGCCTCGCCAAGATTTCTGGCCCCGCAGACAAAAGGGGCTTTGAAGACACGCTTGTCGATGTGGAAGGTTTCATCAGCCGGCGTCAGGACTTCACTTTCATCAATAAAGTCGATTTTCAGGGCTTCGAGGATCTGGGCTTCAACGAAATGGCCGATCCGGACTTTGGCCATCACCGGTATGGTAACGGCGGCCTGGATTTCGCGAATCATGCGCGGATCGCTCATCCGGGCGACACCGCCTTGTTTCCGGATGTCCGAAGGTACGCGTTCGAGCGCCATGACGGCGACGGCTCCGGCTTCCTGGGCAATGACGGCCTCCGCGACATTGGTGACATCCATGATGACACCGCCTTTGAGCATCTGGGCCAGGTTCTTGTTGAGTGTAAGTTGGTCTGACATAGTTTGGGACTCCTTTTTCATGAATCAGTGGCGCGAGCCATTGGCTGGCCTCGATTATGATTGAACTGTGGCGGGTGGCCTGTCCCAACTCTATACGGAAACTGGCCTTATCAAAAGTGCCAGTTTGTGCTAATTTGATATGACCAGTTTGCATAGGAACTGGCGTGCAAAACCAGTCCAATGAGCACTTGTTCAAGGATCGGAACAGTTATGAATATTCGTGAAAGAAGGCAGATCAAGCTCCTGACGTGGACGCTGGATCCACGCTCTCAGGTTCCCATGTATGAGCAGCTTTGCCAGTTGTTGCGCCGGGAAATCCAGACCCATGTTCTGGTTCCGGGCAAGCGGCTGCCTTCCAAACGAGTTCTGGCGGCCCATTTGGGAGTGAGCTCCATCACCGTGGAAAATGCGTATAGCCAACTGGTGGCGGAAGGACAAGTTGAAACGTTGCCACGGCGTGGCTATTTTGTCCGCAATTCTTTCGAACCATTCGACCGGTCCTTTTTGAAAAAACAAGCCAAACTTGAAAAATCAGGTCCACTCATAAACCGGTATAAAGCGGCTTGGCAACGAGAACGGGAAGTGAACAAGCCAGGGTTGGCCTATGATTTTTCAACCAACAAAGTGGATACGGCGTCATTTCCTTTTACCATCTGGGCCCGCCTATCGCGCCAAGTCCTGCAGGAAGAAGGCCGCGACCTTCTGGAGATCAGCCCGCCGCAAGGGGATGAACGGCTCCGGGCCAGTATCGCCAGGCATTTGCAGGCGTACCGCGGCATGGCCTGTGATCCAGAACAAATCATCATTGGTGCTGGGAGCGAATACCTGTTCAGCCTCATCATCCAGCTGCTCGGACCTGGCAGGCGCTATGCCATTGAAGACCCAGGTTATGTCAAAGTCAGCCGGATCCTTGAGAAACACAAAGCACAAATCCTGCGCTTCGAGGTCGATCGCCACGGCATGTTCATCCACCCGCTGGAGCTTGCAAAACCAGATGTTATTTACTTGACACCCTCACACCAGTTTCCGACGGGGGTGGTCATGCCTTTGAAGCGACGGGAAAACATGCTGCACCGCGTCAATGGCTTCTTTGATCATTACATCATCGAAGACGACTATGACAGTGAATTCCGTTTTTCCGGGCGACCCATCCCAACCCTGCATAGCCTTGACCAACAGGGTCAAGTGATTTACATGGGCACTTTTTCCAAGAGTCTTGCCCCATCTCTGCGAATCAGCTACCTGATCCTGCCACCCCAACTCTTGATGCGATACCGGCAGGAACTGATGTTCTACGCTTCGACAGTTTCACGCCTGGAACAAATGACATTGGCCCGTTTTATTGACGGCGGCTATTTTGAGCATCACCTCAACAAGATGCGCAGGATCTACCGTGAACGCCGGGATGCTTTGCTTGCAGCCATCGACAATTGGCAATTCCGGTCAAAAATCGAGATCAACGGCATCGAAACGGGACTTCATCTGGTTGTGGTTTTCCATGCTTATGTTGTTGAAGATGCTCTGGTGACTACAGCTTCCGAGGTTGGAATCAGCGTCCATGGCCTTTCCGAATACCGCCTGGGGCAAACATCAGACAAATTATTGCCTACCCTGATCCTGGGTTATGCCCATCTGACTCCAGAGGAACTAGTCGCGGCCGCAGATCTGTTGCATCAGGCCTGGGCTGGCCTGGTCCACGGAACCGGGCTATGATGGAGATAGATAGAACAATTGGCTGAGGTTTGCTGGATCGATCCAGACAAAGGAGGTCGCCCGTGCCCGAATTGCGTTTCACCACCTTTGCGATCGCCCAGGAAATCGATCTGAACCGGGTCGCGGATGCGTTCGGGATCCGCAAGAAATACACGTGGGAAGAAGCGCTTGTCCTGCCTGAGCAGGTCCTGGGCCAGATGACTGGCTGGCAAAGCCGTGCTGGCGAGCAAATCCTGCTTTTTTCTTTTGGCAGTCTTGTCTTTATCAACTCCAGCCGTGAACATATGGAGCAATTCCTGGCGTTCCTGAAAAAATGGGTGCCGGGAATCGACGCGGTCAATTATCGAGTGTACCGGGAAGACTATGCCTTGCATGTCGAACCAGGCCTGACGGTCGAATGCACCGATCATTTTGTGCGAGTGCCAGTCCTGTTGCCATATTATCCCGAGCTGGTGTCCACCGTCATGGCCAAATCAGCAGCCCTCGAGCGGATCGAAGTCCAGCTGGAGCCGATCCTGGATACCATCGAAACCAAACTCGACCGGCTGGAGAAGGGACGACTGGGCCTGGGCAACAGGGAACTGGCCCAGACGATTGCCCGCGTCGTCCGGCATGAATATAACACCATCGCCTACATCATGATTCTCGATAAGCCTGACATCACCTGGGCCAGCAGCGACGCCACCGATTTCTATGAGAAAATGGCCGATTTCTTCGAGCTGACCGACCGCTATGAGGTGATCAAGCACAAAACAGCCATCCTCGAGCGGATCCTCGATGGCTTCATGTCGATCAGCCACTCAATCCGGGGTCTTTTCGTCGAATGGGTGATCGTCTTGCTGATCGTGGTCGAAGTCATCCTGATGTTGCTCGATTTGCTGAGGTAATTGGCGATGGAAGGCGAAAATCCCTCGAGGGGGCCGGTGATAGAAGGATCAGGTGCTGAGGCACACATGGGCGCAGATGACCCGGTGCTGGCAGTTGTCGTAGCACGTTCGCGCGCTTTTGCCGCAGCCGAATCAAATCTCGATGAAGTTCTCGATGCGGTCGAACGTGTGGTGACCGAGCTTGGTCAGCGGCGCTTGTTCATTCGGTCGCAGCGGAATATCCGGCTCCTGACCCGCGTCGTGCGGATCCAGTTCCAGAACCTGCGCTTGATTGAATTACTGGAGATGCCCAAAATCTGCCGATCTTCAGCGCAGTTGCAGCAACGATACCAGAAACTGGCAGGTGAACATGAACTGCAGCTCAGCCATGATCGTCTGACGGATAAAGCAAAACTCCTGGATACGCTGATCAGTAAAACCATCGTATCCAGGAGCAGGTTGACTGAGAATTGGCTGCTTCGGCTGGAGATCCTCCTGCTCGCGCTCTTCCCATTATTTCATTGGCTGTTTGACTAGAAACCGTTTCGATCAGCCGCGGACGACGACACCCGGCCAGGCGGTGATGCCACCGAGGTTGGTGACGTTCTCGTAGCCGTTTTTCATCAGCCAGCTGCAGGCCTGGCTGGAACGGCTGCCGCTCAGGCAGTAGACGAAAAGCTTGGCTTGTTTGCTGGGCACTTTCTGGGCGATCGAGACTGGCAGGCGGTCGAGCGGGACATTGACGCTGCCTTTGATGTGGCCATTTTTATGCTCATCTTTGGTCCGAACATCGAGCAGGACGATGGAACGGTCCTTGGCCAGTTCGGCCTGTGCATCTTTCATCGACAAGGAAGGGGTCTTTTTGCCAAACAATCCAAACATGGAATCACTCCTGATTTGTCAGCACGCGTGTGCCGGGATATTTTTCACTGAGTGCAGCATAAACGAAGGACCGGTTGTTTTTCTGTGATTGTATTACAATCAGCTGCTCCGGACGGCGCTCGGGGTCTGGCCAGTTACGCGCTTGAAAATCCGGTTGAAATTGGCCAGATTGGCAAAACCACTCTCGATCGCAATCTCGTAGATACCTTGGCCGGTTGTGCGCAGCAAGTCGATCGCCCGGGCGACCCGGACCTTGTGAATGTACTGGATCGGGGTCTGGCCGGTGGCCCGCTTGAAGAACGTGCAGAAATAGCTGGGTGTCATGTAGACGAGGGCCGCCAGGTCATCGAGCAAGAGCGGCTGGTCGAGGTTCTGGCTGATGTGCTCAAAGACAATCTGCAGCTGTTCGAGGCGTTTGTTTTTCTGGGCCGGCGTGAGGCTGGACTTGGCTTCGTCCTGGTAATAGCGGACCAGGTAGGTGAAGATGGCCAGCAGTTTGGCCTTGATCATCAACTGGAAGCCGTGGGCCTGGTTGTTGTACTCGTCTTCAATCTCGTTCAACAGGGTAAAAATCTTTTGGCCGATCGCCGTATGGCGGTCGATCTTGTTGCTGAAATTGGAACCGCGCTCGAAAAAGGGCACCAGGTACTGATTGTCGAAAAGTGGGCTGGCACCGTCACTGATCAGTCGGCCGTCAAACATGACCACAGGCTGGATCATAGGCCCGGGTGGCAGAACCTCCATATAGTGCGGTTCGATGTTGTTGATGACCACGATGTCGCCTGGTGCGATGTCATAGACTTTGTTCTCAATATAGTACCGGCCAAGTCCCTGCTTGACATAGGAAATCTCCAGGTAATTGTGCCAGTGGAACGTGTGATCCATGCAGTAATACGGCGGCATTTCCGCGAATTTGATCGCAAAGGGAAAGTCTGCCGGTAAGTCTTTCGGTTTGTAGACGGTTGCCATCCGATACCTCATGAGCGAAAAATCGTACCAGTCCTGCATAAAAAAAGAGAGGAAAGGATCCTGATCGTTTCTTATACTGGCAGTATACACGAAAGAACTGGCGGATACACCTTGTGGAGGTTCATGTGCGATGTCAATCCAGACTGATATAGAAAAATTGCTGCTGCTGGTGGTGCAGAAAGGAATCCTTGATCCGATGGATCGTGCCGGCAGCCGCAATCTGCTCTTGGATCTTTTCCGGCTGGAGCAGCCGGCTGCTGAGCCAGTCGCTTTGGCGCCAACAGAGACGATTCCGGAGGTCCTGGGCCGGCTGGTCGACGCAGCAGGCGAACGAGGCCTTGTTGACAGTTCGATGTTCGAATTGCGAGCCCTGTTCGATACCCGGATCATGGGTCTTCTCATGCCGCGGCCCTCCGTGGTGACAGCGACCTTCAACCGGCTGCGCGATCAGGTGTCCAGCCTGGCGGCGACCGATTATTTCTACCAGCTGTCGATCGACTCCAATTACATCCGCATGGCCGAGATCGCCCGCAACAAATCCTGGCAGACGGTGACCGAATACGGCGACCTCGAGATTACGATCAATCTGGCCAAGCCGGAAAAAGATCCACGCGCCATCGCGCTGGCTCTGTCCCAGAAAAGCACCCAGTACCCGCGCTGCCTGCTCTGTCCGGAAAATGTCGATTATGCCGGCCGGATCGATTTCCCGGCCCGCCAGACGCTGCGGATCGTGCCGCTGGACTTGGCCGGAGAACGCTGGTATTTGCAGTATTCGCCCTATGTTTATTACAACGAGCATTGCATCGTCCTCGGCGAGCGGCATGAACCGATGGTGATCAACCGTTGGACCTTTGCCGCCCTGCTCGATTTCGTGCGCCAGTTCCCGCACTATTTCTGCGGATCGAACGCCGACCTGCCGATCGTCGGGGGCTCGATCCTGAACCACAACCATTTCCAGGGCGGACGCGCCGCGTTCCCGATGGACCAGGCACCGTGTACGATGGCCTTTACTCATCCAGATTTCCCAGGTGTCGAGGCGTACCATATTCATTGGCCGTTGACCACGCTCCGGCTTTCGAGCACTGACTCTGAGGCGCTAATTGCCCTGGCAGACCAAGTCCTGAATGTCTGGCGAGGCTATTCAGACCCAGAAGCAGATATCTGGTGCGAATCGGAGCAGGCTGGCCAGCTTCAACCGCACAACACCATCACCCCGATCGCCCGCAAACTTACCGATGAGCGCTTCCAGCTTGACTTGGTCTTGCGCAACAACCGGACAACGGAAGATTTCCCACTGGGAATTTTCCACCCGCATCCGGAAATTCATGCGGTCAAAAAAGAAAACATCGGTCTGATCGAGGTCATGGGCCTGGCGATCTTGCCAGGGCGTTTGCAGGCAGAGCTGGCTGGTTTGCGCGACTGGTTGCTGGCCGGAATGGATCATGCAGAGCTGGTCAGTTTGGATCATCCACTGCACAAACATCTGGCCTGGGTGGAAGCGCTGGCCGTGCGCGGCGGTCTGACCGGTGCCAAGGACCCCCTTTCGATGGATACAGCCTTACAGCAGGAAGTCGGCCGGATGTTCAAGACAGGTCTTGAACATTGCGGGGTCTTCAAGCAGGATGAAGAAGGGACCGCCGCACTCAAACGATTCCTGGTGTCCGCTGGTTTCATTTTCTAAACAGGAGGATAGTTAACATGCGTACCATTCTGGTGACCGGCGGTGCTGGTTATATTGGCAGCCATACCTGCCTCGAACTTCTCAACGAAGGGTATTCGGTTGTCGTGGTCGACAATCTGGACAATTCCAGCCGGGAGGCCCTGAACCGGGTCGAGGCCATCACAGGCAAACCTGTCGATTTTTATCCGGTTGATGTTTGTGACCGCGAGGCTTTGCGCGGCGTTTTCCAGCAGCATGCCATGGATGCGGTGATCCATTTTGCCGGGCTCAAGGCCGTCGGTGAATCGGTCGCCCAACCTTTGCGCTACTACCGCAACAACCTCGACAGCACCCTCGCCCTGTGCGAGGTGATGGCTGAGTTTGACGTGCGCCAGCTGGTCTTCAGCTCGTCAGCGACCGTATACGGCCTCCCGGAGCGCGTGCCGATCACCGAGGATTTCCCGACCTGGTGCACCAACCCCTATGGCTGGACCAAGCTGATGAACGAGCAAATCCTGCGCGACATCCAGAGTGCCAATCCAGGCTGGTCGATCGTGCTGCTGCGCTACTTCAATCCGATCGGTGCCCATGAATCAGGCCAGATCGGTGAAGATCCCAGCGGCATCCCCAATAACCTGATGCCTTATATTTCCCAGGTAGCTGTCGGCCGGCGCGACAAACTGCACGTTTTTGGCGACGACTATCCGACTGTCGATGGCACCGGCGTGCGCGACTATATCCATGTCGTCGACCTCGCGATCGGCCATATCCGGGCGCTCGAATATGCTGCCGCCCACACCGGAACCGAGGCGATCAATCTGGGGACCGGGCAGGGCTATAGCGTCCTTGAGATGGTCAAGGCCTTTGAACACGCAACTAGCCGCCAGGTCCCTTACCAGATCGATCCGCGCCGCCCCGGCGATGTCGCCCTGTGCTATGCCGATCCGGCCAAAGCCAGCAAACTGCTCGGCTGGCAAGCGACGCGCGACCTGGAGACGATGTGTCGCGACACCTGGCGCTGGCAAAGCCAGAATCCCAACGGCTATGCAAAGGAGACTGCCGCCCCATGAAAACAATTGAATCCGTGCTTGTGACTTTGAAATCGGGCGGGCTGGATGCTCGCCTGGCCGAAATCTATGGTTGCCCTCTGGATGCAGCGGCCCCTTACGCCAGGCGGCTGGAAGATCTGGTGGCAAAATTTGCCCACGTGTTTCCAGAACCAGGTGAAGCGGCAGCCCCAGCCGAGCTGAACCTGTTTTCCGCCCCTGGCCGGACCGAGATCGGCGGCAATCACACCGACCACCAGCACGGCCATGTCCTCGCAGCCAGTGTCAACCTCGACATCATTGCCGCTGCCCGCATCAATGGCACCCGCATGATCCGGATCCAGTCCGAAGGCTTTCCGCTCGATGTCGTCGATCTCGATGACCTGACCATCCATGAATCAGAAAAGAACACCTCGTCTGCCCTGATTCGTGGCGTGGCTGCCCGATTTGCCCAGCTTGGCTATCCGGTAACCGGCTTTGATGCTTTTACGACGTCCAACGTCCTCAAGGGGTCCGGTCTTTCATCATCGGCCGCTTTTGAAGTGCTGGTCGGCAACATCCTCAATACCTTGTTTGCCAGGGGCGAGGTCAGCCCGGTGGCGATCGCCCAGATCGGCCAATATGCGGAAAATGCCTACTATGGCAAACCGTGTGGCCTGATGGACCAGATGGCATCCTCGGTCGGCGGGATTATCGCGATTGATTTTGGTGATCCGTTCCTGCCCGTGATCGAACCAGTCCCCTTTGATTTTGCTCATTCTGGACTTGCACTGTGCATCATCGACAGCGGCGCGGACCATGGTGACCTGACTGACGAATATGCCGCCATCCCCGCCGAAATGAAAGCCGTGGCGGCGCATTTTGGCAAGAAGCACCTGAGTGAAGTGCCGGAGACTGGATTCTTCCAGTCGCTGGCTGCCATACGCCGGACGGCTGGTGACCGGGCGGTGCTGCGCTCCTTGCACTTTTTCACCGATGACCAGCGGGTTGCCCTGCAGGCCCAGGCACTGAAAGCCAACGATGTCGAGCGTTTCAAAGCCCTGATCATCGAATCGGGCCGTTCGTCGAGCGACAACTTGCAAAACATTTTTGCCACCGGCTCGACCCGGGAGCAGTCGGTTGCCCTGGTCCTGGCCTTGTGCGAGCGGTTGCTGGCACCGGTTGGCGGTGCCTGGCGCGTCCATGGCGGTGGCTTTGCCGGTACGGTGCAGGCTTTTGTGCCGCTGGCCGAAGTGGATCATTTCAAGGCAGCCATGGAGGCTGTCTTGGGCCAGGGTTCTTGCCATGTCCTCTCAATCCGCCCCATCGGTGGCTGCTGGATCGGCTGACGTCAGCAGCCTTCCGGGACGGATATGGACTTGTGGTTCGAAAAACGCGTTTTTGACACAATCAAAGCGCGTTTTTCACGGTTTTCAGGGCGAAGCTCCCTTGGAGAAGGGTATCCGGTTGTGGTATAGTCGGAACGAATTCATCCAACAAGAATCCTTTGCGAGGGTACGATATGAAGCAAGCCAAGTCCTTCCCGGTTATGAGCAGATCCGCTGTGCGGGTAGCTGTCATCCTGCTGGTCACCAGCCTCCTGCTGGCGGGATGCAATCTGCAGCTGGCGGCTCCTGGACAGTCGACGGGTACCGCGACGGCAACCTCCGGCGCTCAGGCAGGCCAGTCGACCGAGGGTCCGGCTGCCTCTGCTACATTGCCTTCTGAAACAATAGCCCCGACGCCGACACCGACGCCCGTTCCGACTCCGACTCCAGTCCCGGCTTTGCCGATCGATCCGATCGTCGAGTCTTATTTTGGCCCGTTGCCGACGGCCAGCCAGGTCGTTTCGTATCAGCACAATGAAATCCGCGCTTTGTATCTGGGGGCAGCAGCCAATCTGGACTCAACCATTCGCCTGGCCCGTGAGACGGAGGTCAATGCGGTTGTCATCGATTTGAAGGAATCCAACGGGGTCAAATACAAGTCCCAGGTGCCGCTCGCTGTCGAAAACAATCTGGTCCATGCTTTGTACAATTTGCCGGCCGTCATCGAGAAACTCCATGCCGAGGGCATCACCGTCATCGGCCGGATTGTCTGTTTCAAAGACCCCTTCCTGGCCGAGGCTCGGCCAGACCTGGCGATCCAGGACAAGAACGGAAATGCCTTGCTCTACAAGCTCGAGGGGAAAAAGCCTTTCGTCAATCCCTACAACCAGGATGTCTGGCAGTACAATGTCGACATCGCCAAAGAAGCAATTGCCATCGGCGTCGATGAGATCCAGTTTGATTATGTGCGTTTCCCGACGGGTGGGACTACCACTGGTGCATCCCCCTATTATGGCGAGGAAGGGACGGTGCCGACCAAAGTCCAGGCCATCAGCCGTTTCCTGCAATTCGCCCGGGTCCAGATCCAGGACGAACTGGGCATCCCGCTCGGCGCCGATGTCTTCGCGATTGTCATGATCAGCAAAGGTGATGGCAACCGGATCGGGCAGGATTGGGCAACCCTCGGCCTGCTCGGTCTCGACCGGATCAGTCCGATGATTTACCCATCGCATTATGCCAACAATTCGACCGGCCACTACACCGGTAACGGCACTGGCCAGCAGGTCGGAGACACGCTCTATACCAAGCCGGACTTGTATCCTTATGATGTGATGTACAAAACCCTCAAGGTTGGCCAGGATTTTGCCGCAGCTGCCCCGGGCTACAACGTCGCGATTGCGCCCTATTTGCAAGCCTTTACAGCTTCGTATCTGCCCAATGGCTATTACATGACCTATGGTGCAAAAGAGATCCGTGAACAGATCCAGGCCATTGAAGATGCCGGTTACACAGAGTGGATCCTGTGGAATTCACGCGCCAGCTATCCGGCTGAGGCTTTCCGGGCCAAAACCGAAGAATAGATATCCGTGAAGACCGGGTCGAAAGGCTGGTTATTTCAGTTTCGACACGACATCGCCAGGCTCCGGCACGCCGTCACTGCTGTAAGACAAGAGTTCACTGACTGTCATGAATCGAAAGCCCTTCTCGGCCAGGCCATCGATGATCCGGGGCACGGCGGCCAGTGTGGCACTGTTGGTATCATGGAGCAGAATGATGTGGCCATTGGCCGCATTTTCTATGACAAAATTGGCGATGTGGTCGGGATCATCCTTGTGGTTCCAGTCTTCCGGGCAGCTTTGCCAGGACCAATTGACGATCGTAAGGCCTAGCTCCCGGGTCACCTCTTCGGTGGTGGCACTGTAGCCACCGGTCGGTGGGCGCATGATCGTCGGGGTGACGCCGGCGATCGACAAGATCAGGTCGGTTGTGCGCGTTAGCTCGTCGCGCGTCGTGGCCGCGTCGGCCTTTTTCAGAATCTGGTGCGTATAGGTATGGTTGCCTACCTCGTGGCCTTCCGCGACCTCGCGCCGCAGCAAGTCGCCGCGGACCTGGCTGGACTGGAGCCGGTTGCCGAGGACAAAGAACGTTGCTTTGACTTGCTTTTCCAGCAAGACATCGAGCAGAGGTCCGGTCAGGTCGGTGGAGGGACCGTCGTCAAACGTCAGGGCGATAGCCGGATGTTCCTCGCTGGGTGGGCCGGAATAGACGGTTGGCTCAGGGGCCGCGGTCGATTCAGGCGCTGTCGTGGGCTTGGCCTCTGCCGAAGTGATTGCGTGTTCAGGCGCAGAAGTGGTTGCTGCATCATTCTGGCTTGCGGCAGGTGAACGGTCGTCTGCAGCTGTAGTCGCGGGCAAGCTGGTGACAGGCTGCAAAACACAGCCTGCCATAACCAGTGTGGCAACTAAGGTGAAAATCAGCATGGATATCATCGAAAAATGCGGTTTCATGGCAGTTGGCACTTTCATCATCATGAAATATTGGGTATCCATGGTCGTGGGTCGATCAAGGATCCTTTAGGATTTACTATATCACATCCGATCCCGTCCGACCGGTTATGGTATAATATCCGGATAATCCGGCATATCCGATGGGGATTCGATGTGCCGGTGCAGGAGGGCTCTTTACAGCATGCCACGTGCCAAAAAAATCACATTGGGAGTGACGGGTTCGATTGCCGCCTACAAGGCTGCCGAGATCGCCAGTGCCCTGACTACAGCGGGTCATGAAGTCCGCGTGATCATGACAGAACATGCGACTCGTTTCATCTCGCCGGTCACATTCGAAACCCTGACTCGACAGAAAGTGCTGGTCGATATGTTCTCAGATGAGGACCACCGCCAGGTATCCCACATCGAACAGGGCACCAACATTGACCTGGTACTGATCGCTCCAGCGACGTTCAACATCATTGGCAAGGCCGCCCAGGGGATCGCCGACGACTTGCTCAGTTCGGTTCTGGCGGCAGCTGACCCCAAGCGTGTCCTGTACGCCCCGGCGATGAATGTCAACATGTTCGAGAATCCTGCTTTCCAGGCCAATTTGGCCACGTTGAAAGCGCGTGGCAGCCAGTTTGTCGATCCTGAAGAAGGCATGCTGGCCTGCGGCGTCTATGCCAAAGGCCGCCTGGCCAAGGTGCCGGCCATCCTCGACGCGGTCGAGTCATTTCTCACGCCCAAGCCTTTGCTGGGCCAACGCGTGCTGATCACGGCTGGAGCGACGCGCGAGTATATCGATCCGATCCGCTTCCTGTCCAATGCCTCGAGCGGCCAGATGGGGGTCGCCCTGGCCCGGGCTTGCCGCCACTATGGAGCTGAGGTCACGCTGCTGCTGGCTAATTCCACCTTGGACGCTCCTGGTGTCGATGTCATCCGTGTCGACACCGTCGCCGATCTCTATGCTGCGGCCCTCAAGGCATTTCCGGAAACGGACTACCTGTTTGCCACCGCCGCCGTGTCTGATTTCAAGCCCACTGCCAGAAGTGATTCCAAGATTAAAAAGACCGGCTCAGGCCTGAACATCGAGCTGGTGCCGAATACCGACGTCTTGCTAGAACTGTCCAAGTTGAAGACGCACCAGAAGCTGATCGGGTTTGCGGCCGAGAGTGAAGCCATGCTGGAAAATGCCAAAGGCAAGCTCGAGCGCAAAAAGCTCGACCTGATCATCGCCAATTCCCTCGACAATTTTGCCCGGACCACCGGCAAAGTCTGGCTGGTTGACCCTGAGGAGATCGAGGAATTGCCCGAAATGCCGAAATCTGAACTGGCCTTTGCCATTCTTGACGCCATGCTGGCGAAAGGCTTGTGAGGTCACCGATGGAAACAGAAGCAGAAACGATGTCTGATCCAGAATTTTCCCAGGACCTACCGGCAGATCTGGCCTGCGGACCGGATCAGACCTGTATCCGTGTCCTGGCCATAGACATCGGCAACACCCAGACTGTCATTGGCTGGTTTGATGCCGATACCCTGCGTTGCACAGCCCGCTGGGGCACCGTGCGTGAAGACGCGGACGACCTTCTGGACCGGGAACTGTTGGGGTTCTTTTCCCGCTACAATCTGAATCCGGCCCAGCTGGATGCCATCGGCATCTCATCGGTGGTCCCGCCAGCTACACCGCAACTGGTCGAATCCTTGAGCCGCTATACAAGTCTGGAGCCGGTTCTGACCAGTGTCCGGACAGCCACGATCCCGATCCGGGTCGATGTGCCGGAGAAAATCGGCGCCGACCGGATCGCCAATGCCGTTGCCGCGGCCCGGCTCTATCCATTGCCAGCCATCGTCATGGATGTGGGAACGGCGTCGACGATCAGCGTCATCGATGCCACTGGCAACCTGGTCGGTGGTTCGATCAGCCTTGGCCTGCAAAACAGCGCCCGGGCCCTGCATCAGGTGACGGCCCAGCTGCCGCTCTCCGATCTGGCCAGTCCGCCATCCCAGATCGGCCGCAATACCGAGGACAGCATCCGCAGCGGCCTGTTGAACGGCACCGCAGCCATGCTGGAAGGGCTTGCAGAGCGGATGTCCGGCGAACTGGGCCGCCCAGCGACGTTGATCTTGACGGGTGGCCTTTCTGGCCGCCTGATCCACCATTTCAGAAAACCGGTCCGACATGATCCGGAACTGTTGCTCAAGGGGCTGCGCCTGATTGCTCTCGGCGGCCAGCCGACGGCCCTCATCAGGCCAATGTCCGGCCGGCGCCTGGGCATCATCGGCGCGGGACGGCTGGGTGTTGGCCTGGGGCTGTATCTGGCTAGTCGCGGCATTGCCCTGGCGGGTTACTGCAGCCGCAATTTCCTGTCGGCGGAAAAAGCTGCCCGCCTGACCGGCAGCAAAGCATTTCGCAGCCTCGACGAGGTTGTGGCCTTTTCCGATATGATCCTGATCGCGACACCTGATGGCGAGATCGCCGGCGTGGCTCGCCGCCTGGCTGGGCGCCTGGCCATGGGACAATGGCTGATGCATGCCAGCGGGTCTTTGCCCGCTGAGATCCTGCGGGCCGGCCTGCCAGGCAAACCAGATGTGTCAGTCCTGTCGCTGCACCCCATGCTGGCCTTTGCCAGCCGGGACATGATGCCGGAGGCCATCGATACGGCCAGTATTTCCCTGGAAGGGGATGCTGCCGTTGCTGATGAATGGGCTGCGGCTCTATCGGACTGGAACCACCCG
Source organism: Clostridia bacterium (assembly GCA_009928985.1). Lineage (GTDB taxonomy): Bacteria > Bacillota > Clostridia > Saccharofermentanales > UBA5734 > UBA5734. Next base: position 8,596 of record SABL01000004.1, on the reverse strand, counting down.
GTCATCCGGCTGACTGCCGGTCAAAAACCCCTCTATCACCTGGCCAGTGTCTGGGCTTCCAATCTGACCTTGGCCGTGATAGCCCAGAGCTGTGCCTATCTGGAGACTCTGGGCCTGTCGCACAAGGAGGCCGAGCAGGCTATCTGGCCCCTGGTCCAGGCCAGTCTGGAAAATTTCCGGGCCCATGGCCTGCCGGGCGCTTTGACAGGACCCGTCGAACGCAACGATGTTGAGACGATTCGCCACCATTTGCAGGTGATGCCGGAGCAAGATCAGGCACTGTATTGCCAATTGTCGGCGATCTTGCTGGAACAGGCCCGCCTGCGCCACCACAACCGCAAAGACCAGGAGCTTGCCAATTTGCTCAACTCAGGAGGATCTACATGAAAAGAACCATCACGACTTTCCAGAAAGCCAAAACCACCGGAGAACGCCTGGCCATGGTGACTGCCTATGATTATTCCATGGCCCGCCTGGCGGATAGCGCCGGGGCGGATGCCATCCTGGTGGGGGATTCCCTGGGCATGGTCTGCCTCGGCTACCCCAATACCCTGCCTGTCACCATGGCAGACATGCTGCACCACACCAAAGCCGTCGCCCGCGGGACCAAAGACGCCCTGCTGGTCAGTGATCTGCCCTTCATGTCCTACCAGACCTCGGTCCGCGATGCGATTGTCAATGCCGGACGACTGATTCAGGAAGGCAACGCAGAGGCCGTCAAGCTGGAAGGCGGGGCCACGGTATTGCCCCAGGTCCGGGCGATCGTCAAAGCCCAGATCCCGGTCATGGGCCATATTGGCCTGACGCCACAGTCGGTCCACGTGTTTGGCGGTTTCAAATACCAGGGCAAGGAAGAAAAAGCAGCTCGCCAGCTGATCGAGGATGCCAAGCGCCTCGAGGATGCCGGCGCATTCGCCATCGTCCTCGAATGCCTGCCTGCCGAACTGGCAGAGGTGATCAGCAAATCTGTCTCCATTCCAATGATCGGCATCGGGTCGGGAGTCGGCTGTGATGGCCAAGTCCTGGTCTATCATGATATTCTGGGATTGTCCGGTGACATCAAGCCGCGCTTTGCCAAAGTCTTTGCCGACGGCGCCCAGACAGCACAGACAGGGCTGAAATCCTTTGTCGCAGCTGTCCGCCAGGGAAGCTTCCCAGGCCCTGAACATACGGTCGCCCTCGACCCAGACCTGGCCCGGCGTCTGAGACAGTCGCCAATTGCCGGAACGCAACAAGCCTGAGCGTGAACGGGAGGCGGGAAGATGAAGAAGCAGCAACGTGCTGATGCCAGTAAGCAAACATCGGTTCTGGGCAAGAATGCATTGGAAGCCCGGGTCGAACGGGAAGCCATGGAGATTGCCAAAACCATCGCAGACGTCAGGACCGTCGTCAAGTTTTACCAGAATGCCCAGGAGAGCATCGGACTGGTGCCGACCATGGGCTATCTGCACACCGGTCATGTCAGCCTGATCGAAAAAGCCAGAAAGTCCTGTGATCGCGTCATCGTCAGCATTTTTGTCAATCCGATCCAGTTTGGCCCGACTGAAGATTACAGCCGCTACCCGCGAGACCTCGACCGAGACCTTGAGCTGTGCCGTGATGCCGGTGCCGATCTCGTTTTTGTCCCTGAGGTTGCGGACATGTACCCAACCGCCAACCTGGCTTTCATGGACATCCGTTCGCTGGGTGAACACCTTTGTGGCGCTAGCCGGCCAGGCCATTTCCAGGGTGTCTTGACAGTTGTAGCCAAATTATTTAACATTTGCCAGCCCAATCAGGCTTTTTTCGGAGAAAAGGATGCCCAGCAGCTGGCGATCATCCGCCGGATGGTCACCGATTTCAATTTTCCGGTCGAAATCGTGCCTTGCCCGATCATCCGCGAATCCGACGGCCTGGCCATGAGCTCGAGAAATGTCTATCTGTCCGCCGAAGAACGTCAGGCGGCTTTGTCTTTGTCGCGCAGCCTGGAAAAAGCCTGGCAGGCGCTCGAGGCAGGCGAACGTTCTGCCGCAGCTATCCGCGACATCATTCGCTCGGGTATTGCTGCCGAACCCCTGGCCCGGATCGACTACATCGAGCTCGTCGACAGTGACACCCTGCAGCCCATAGAGACCATCACTGGCAGCGTCCTGGCTGCTGTTGCCGTCTATTTCGGCAAAACGCGCCTGATTGACAATTTTACCTTCAGGCCCGAATAAAGGAGGAACCTTCCTTGGAATTGTCTGTTCTGAAAGCCAAAATCCACCGAGCTGTGGTGACCGAAGCCGACTTGCATTATGTTGGCAGCATCACGATCGACCAGGATCTGATGGATGCCGCTGGGCTTTTGTCTTATGAAAAAGTGCTCGTCGCTGATATCGACAATGGCAATCGTCTGGAGACCTACATCATTGCTGGACCGCGTGGCAGCGGTATCATCTGTCTCAACGGCGCCTCTGCCCGCCTGGTCAGCCCCGGAGACCGAGTCATCGTCATGGCCTTCTGCACCATGTCCCCCGAAGAAGCCAAGACCCATCGTCCAACAGTTGTTTTTGTCGATGATAAAAACGTGATCTCGGAGATCACCTACTACGAAGAGCATGGGATGATCGGGTAAATCGCCGGTCAATCTGGCGATTTGGAAAGGCAACACCGGTCACGCTCAGACCTTCGTTTTACTCAGAACTTTTTGACCGTTTCCTGCGTCCAATGGTTAATTGATTTGACTGGGGGTGTTTGTGATGAAACGGTTGTTATCATTTGGTGTCTTGATGCTATCGATCTTGGCGCTGGTTCTTTCTGGCTGTGCAGGTCCGGCGACGAGCACGAGTTCTGCTTCCTCACCTGCTTCTGATACCACACAGGAATCATCCGGCGAAACGAGCCGTCCTCCTCGGCCTGTGTCTGGTGCGAATGATTTGATGGCCTCAGTCAAGGCCGTTTCCTGGCCAGTGGAGCCGGAGGCTTTACCGGCAGGATGGACGGACGCGACGGGACGCTTTGCGGCCTTGCTTTTCCAGAAATCAGCAGCAAATCCAGGCAATTTCATGATTTCCCCTGCTTCGGTGTATCTGGCTCTGGCAATGACTTTAAACGGAGCGGATAGTACTACACGAGATGCCATGCTGGCGGCTCTGGCTGCGCAGGGTCTGACGGTCGCGGATGTCAACCGTGCAGCGCGCAGCTGGATCACGGGTCTGAACCGTGCCAGTGCGGGGACGACTGTTTCGATCAGCAATTCGATCTGGTTTGACCAGGATTTTGTGCCTTTCCAGCCGTTTTTGCAGGCCAATGGTGATTATTTCAACGCAGCTGCGCAAAAGCTGGATTTCAAAGATCCCAAAACCCTGGATGTGATCAACGGTTGGGTCAGCGAGGCCACGAATGGCCGGATTGAGCAGATCATCGACCAGATCCGCCCGGATTCGGTCATGTTCCTGATCAATGCGATCTATTTTCTCGCCGACTGGGGCGTGCCATTTGAAAAGGCAGACACGCGCCCACAGGCTTTCCAAGCTCCTGATGGAGAGGTGGAAGTCGATTTCATGCACCGGACCGGTACGATGAACTTTTACCAGCTCGATCGTGCGACCGGAATCGGGTTGCCATACAAGGACGGCCGGTTTGCCTTTTTTGCCATTCTGCCGGACGAAGGTTTGGACGCACGGACGTGGCTGGCCGGACAAGACGCAGCACGCTTATTCGGCGATGTTGCGACCGGGTTGCGCCAGGACTCGCTCGAGGTCGATCTGGCTTTGCCCAAGTTCGAGTCGCGGTACGAAGACAGCCTGCTCAATGAATTGTCCCAGCTGGGCATGGACATCGCCTTCCAGCCGGACCAGGCTGATTTCAGCCAGATGATCGACAGCCACGAGAAAATCCTCTACATCGGCGAGGTCAAACACAAATCGTTTGTCCGCGTGGATGAGAAGGGGACCGAGGCTGCAGCGGCCACTTCGGTCGAAATGCGCGTGACGAGCATCCCGTTCTCTGAGAACCAGATCGTTTTCGACCGGCCCTTTGTCTATGGCATCCTGGACAAAGAGACCGGGCTGCCCCTGTTTGCAGGCATTCTCGAAAAGCCTGAACCCGTATCATGAACTGGTTGGGTATTGCAGCCAAAGCGGACTGCGTATGAGCAGCCCGGACATTCAACAGCTATTTTCAAACCAGCTGGCGTTGATTCCCGTTTATGAAAATCTGGAACAATGGATCCTGGGTTTGCCCGGTACCCGAGTGGTGTACCGGAAAACTCAGGCTTCCTTTTATGCCCGGCGGACTTTCGCCTCAGCCTGGCCCCCGGTTTTGCCCGCGAAAAACCGCCCGGACACGTATTTTGTTGTCAGTTTTTACCTGGATTTCCAGGTGGTGCATCCCCGGATCGTGAGTGCCGTCGAACCACATCCGGGGCAATGGACGCACCATGTCCTGATCACATCCGCCGCCGATCTGGATGAGACGCTTTTGGCCTGGCTGCGTGAGGCCTATGAAGGGGCCCGCCAGGAAAAGGTGTGACATTTCCGATTTGTCAGCCGTTTGAATTTGATCATTTGCCCACATTCGGGTTACTCTGTTAGTACGAAAACGATGTGGAGGAATGATCCGTGGATCCTTTGTTAGTTGAACAGAAAAATGAAATCACGTCGCATGCTATTTACCGGATGCTAAGCCAGACCATCCGCGATCCGCACAACCGGGATATCTTGCGCCAGATCAGCGACGAAGAACAAAAGCATTACCAGACCCTGAAAGGTTTGACGGGCCAGGATGTCCGGCCGAACCGTTTCAGAGTCGTATTTTTCTACGTGATCATTCGACTGTTTGGTTTGACATTTGGCGTGAAATTGCTGGAAAAAGGCGAAGAAAACGCTGTGGATGTCTATTCCCATTTGAAAGTGGATCACCCCCAGGTTGCTGAGCTGGTCCAGGATGAAGAGTCGCACGAAGAGCGCCTGATCGAAATGATCGATGAGGAAAAGCTCAATTACATCGGTTCCATTGTCCTCGGTCTCAACGATGCCCTCGTCGAACTCACCGGTGCGCTGGCTGGGTTCACTTTCGCTTTTCAGAATGCCCGACTGATTGCCGTGACTGGCCTGATCACGGGCATCAGCGCCTCGCTATCCATGGCCTCAAGTGAATATCTCTCGACCATCCAGGAAACAGGAGATCGCGACCGATCTTTGAAATCTGCCTTATACACCGGACTGGCCTATGTCCTGACCGTCGTTGTCCTGATCCTGCCATTTTTGCTGCTGGCCAATCCCTTCATCAGCCTGAGCATCAGCCTTGTTGCCGCCGTCCTGATCATTTTTATTTTCAACTACTACATCTCAGTCGCCAAAGACACCCCTTTCCGGCGCCGTTTCCTCGAAATGACCCTCATCAGCCTTGGCGTTTCCGGCATTTCCTTCCTGATCGGAATGCTCGTCAAAACCGTGTTCGGGATCGAGGTGTGAGCGAAGAGGGGGGCGTGCGAGAACGGTCTGACTGGCCTGGGGGTAGGTGGCGCTGGTGGTAGGCGGTAGGCGGTAGGTGGTAGGTGGTAGGTGGTAGGTGGTAGGTTTGACACCTGTTCCGGAATCGGGGTCAGATGGTTAAAACAATGAATATCCCTGAAACGCTTGCTATCATTGGGTTTGCTGGCCGAATTGCGAAAACTAGGTCAGACCCTGGTGCGGAGGCAGGGTCTGACCTAGTTTGAGAAATTGTTTGCGACCCTTCTCTGAAGACCCTACAGCCACAGTGGTTCTCAGTCATAGATAGTTCCTTTGATCCCCAATTCACCACTGACCCCGGTTCCGGAATGAGTGTCGAACGATGTCCGACCACTGACCCCGGTTCCGGAATGAGTGTCGAACGATGTCCGACCACTGAGCCCGGTTCCGGAACGAGTGTCAAACGATGTCCGACCACTGAGCCCTAACCATCAGTAGAATCGATCATTTTGCACCATCCATATATACTTCGTTCGGATACATTCAGAACTTTTGCAATTTCGCTTACTTTATAGCCTTGTGAGAAAGCAATGCGTGTAAAAGCCCGCCTGCTCTCAGATACGATCTGATCTCGATCATTTGAACGAATCTGTTTAAGCGTGGGCGTGTTATTTTGGCTGGCTAGAAATGACATGAGTTGCGATTCAAGTGTGTTGAGACGTCGATTTGATAGACTTAAATCCAGGGCAGAATTTTGCTCCACTTTCTGCTGAGCTTCCTGAATCAGTTTGAAATAACATGATTTCCCCTTGTCGTTATTCCCCCCTAGTAATTCGAAAAGTCGGTTGCTTATGATATTTTCCTGCTTGCGTGCTACGATCTCAAGATGCGCACACCAACGATATTCATTAATTTTTTGTACGAGATTTGGCTTGACTGGATTTGCCGCGATGTATTGAATCACAGATACAAGATACTTTTTGTCATTGACTTCGCTTGCTGAGTAATGACTGCCAAAAACAGACCCACTGAGTCTATGTTTTTTCGCATAATAGATGGCATACCGTGTGTTCAGACGTCGCATCATTTTGTCCAGCGGCACTTCTTGCATCTCGATCAGGAGGTGGTAGTGGTTGTCCATGATCGTATAGTAGAGGACATGGCATCTCGTCTCTGCCGCAACTTTGCGCAGGATGTCGAGAAAATGGGCTTTGTCGATCGTTTCTTCAAAAATGTGGAATTTGTTGTGGCCGCGGTGGGTGATGTGGTAGATGCCGCCGGGATGAAATTGACGCAAAGGTCTGGGCATGGGCGCATTCTCCTTGTCTGGCCGCTGGATTGACCGGCAAATCAAATCAGACAAGATGAGATCGTGCGTACAGACGCACCAAAAAAGCGGACCTGACACCAGTGTATCAGATCCGCTCCTGGAGAGAAGTCCTAATCGCGCGACAAAATTCGCGAAAACTCGACAGCTGTCACTCCGTAACAAAATACAGGGCGGCTTCGCCTTTCTCACGGTTGGCGGAGACGATGACATCGCGGCCGGACTCGTTGATCACAGAGACGTTGCTGGGGCCGACGCCCTCGTCGATCAAGGTCGTTTCAAGTGCCAGTTCGCTAGCTGCCTCGTCTCCTGCCGCTGCCCCGACTCCAGATCCGGTTCCAGCCGTGCCAGATTCAACCGCACGGCTGCCTTGGTCGCCAGTTGCGGTCACGCAGAAGAGTTGCAGTTTGCCGCGCCGGCAGCCGCCGATGAAGGCGGGACGCCCGATCAGGGTGGCGGAGACGACGACGTGGTAGAATTCGCTGACTTCCGGGTGCTCGTAGATGCGCTCATAACGGCCATCGCGGAGTTTGTAGATGCGGTAGTACTGGCCGTGGAAGGCCTCGATCGTGGCGATTTCCAGCTCGCCGTCGCCGTCGAGGTCAATGGCAGCGAGGTCGCTGACGGGCCAGTCCATGATCTGCTCGATCGTCCAGTCCTGGCCGGCGGCGGCAGGCGGGGTGACGATGAAGGCACCTTCGCGGGCGCCGACCATGGAGGCTTCGCGGCCTTTCCAGTTGACACGTGAATAGCCATGATTCTGGGTCAGGCCGTCCTTGAGCACGGTCAGGTTGACGGGCTGGTTCAGGTCGGCCGGCAGCTCGGCGACGTAGATTTTGCCGGGTGAAGACCAGTCTTCCTTGGTTTCTTTCTTGGTGGCCAGGGTGCAGCCAACGAAGAACTGGCGACCGTCGGCGGCTGTCAACACATCAAAACGGTGGATGTAGGGCAGGGTGAAGAGCTCTTTGACGGCAAAAGTGCCATCTGGTTGGGGACGAACCCAGACGATGGTGGCTTCCTCCCACTGGAACATGCGGAAAAACTTCTGGTTGGAGAGAAATTCGCCGTTGGTGCCGGACAGGGGGACAAAGCTCATGGTGCCGCCGGGTGCGGACCAGACGATGCGCTGCTGGTCGTAACCGGGTGCAGCGTAGGCGAAACAGGCACCTTCGCCTTCGGTGGCGAGCAGGGCAAGTCGCTCGCCGTTGTATTCGATCTGGCCAGTGGCGTAGCAGCGGTTGAGTTCAGTCAGGAATTTCTTTTCAAATTGCATGGGACCTCCGGGTTTGACTTAGATTTGCTTTGGTACACAAAGCAGGGCGGGAAGGTTCGTCAGGGGGCTGGGCGGTTGAACGGTCAGGCGGGTGGATGAGATGGGACCAGGGTCATCTTCAGGCCTTTAGCCCGGAACCGCTCGAGTTCGTCCGGGTCAGCTGAATCATCGGTGATCAGGTGGGTGATGTCACTGAGGCTGCCACTGAGGAAATTGCGCTCGCGGCCGATCTTGCTGCCGTCCGTGACGACGATTTTGCTGCCATTGCAGCGCTTAAGCATCATCTGGTTGATGGCGGTCTCCGGCAGGACCTCGGTGGTGATGCCTCCTTTGACACTGATGCCGGATACACCGATGACGCATTTGGTCGCCTTGATCTTGGACAGGGTGTTCAGGGCAAATTCACCGATCAGCGACTGTTTGTTGCCATAGACTTCGCCGCCAGTGAGGATGACTTCGACCGTGCGATCGTGGGGCAACTGGATCAGTTTGGCATTGTTGGTCACGATGACCACGGACTTGTCTTTCAAATAGGGGACAATGCGCATGGCCGTTGAGCTGGAATTGATGAAGACGACA
>SABL01000222.1 GCA_009928985.1 Clostridia bacterium | reverse complement strand
TAGTCCTGCAGGCGGATCTTGCGCCGGGCTTCATGGCGGCTCATCAGGCGGCCGGCCCCGTGCGGGGCAGACTCATTCCAGTCTGGATTGCCCTTGCCGGTGCAGATCAGGCTGCCGTCACGCATGTTGATCGGGATCAGGACCCGCTCGCCCTTTCGGGCTGAAATGGCTCCTTTGCGCAGGATCATTGAATCAAGATCGATGTAATTGTGGACGGTCGTCCAGTGGTCTTCGACCGGCAGGCTAAACCAATGGACCATGTCCTGCGTCATGGCTTTCCGGTTGAGGTCGGCATAGTGCTGGACCAGCGCCATATCCTGCAGATAATCTGCCAGCAGGGCGCCTTCACAGTAGGCCAGGGCATGGTCAACTTGGCCGCGCAGCCGGCGGGCTGCTTCATTCTGATAATGCTCAGCCACTTGCTTGCCCAGATTGCGGCTGCCACTGTGGACCACCAGGTAGAGTTGACCCTCCTCGTCCTGGTCGACTTCAATGAAATGATTGCCCCCGCCGAGTGTGCCGATGCTAAGCTCAGCCCGCTTGAGATTGAGTGCCTTTTTGCAGCGCAATTCACCCAAGTCGATCTTGAGTGATAACGTATGGGGGTGCTGTCGGGTTTCGAATCCGCAGGGAATGTTGAGGTGGATGAAGGTGTCCAGTTCGCGCAGGTCCAGATGGCAGCGGCCCAGAATGCTCGTTTCCATGCCGCAGCCGATGTCGACACCAACCAGATTGGGCACGACTTTGTCGGTGATCGTCATCGTGGTGCCGATCGTGCAGCCCGCACCCGCATGGGCATCCGGCATGATCCGGATCTGGCTGCCGGTGACAAAAGGCTGGTCGAGCAAATGATGGATCTGGCTCAGGGCCTGGTCCTCGATCGTGTCGGAAAAGATCTTGGCTGAATTGTAACGCCCGTGCAGGATTTGCATCTGGATACCCCCTTTAATAGAAGGAGCAGGCTGTACCTTTATTGTAACAAAATGGCCAAATTACTGTTCAAAAGAATTGAATCACACCTGCCAAAGCTATTTGAAAGGACGTGTACATCCATGGTAGAACCGTATCTTTATTTTAACGGTACGTGCGCTGAAGCTGTCGATTTTTACGAAACGGTTTTTTCTGGAACCGATAAGCAGGTCATGCGCTTCAAAGACGCACCACCCAATCCGCAGTTCCCGATGCCAGAGACCCTGTTGGAGCTGGTCATGCATGCCGAAATGACCATCGAAGGGACCCGGTTCTCATTTGGTGACAATCCGGATGGTGTCGTTGCAGGTGATCAAACGACCCTGATTGTTCGGACATCTGACCCGGAAAACGTCGCCAACTGGTTCAACCAACTTTCGGTCGGAGGAGTTGTGCGTATGCCTTTAGGAGCGCAGTTTTATGCCCGGATGTACGGCTGGGTCATCGACCGGTTTGGAATCCACTGGCAGCTGATCGCGGAATAATCGCTGCAGGACACACACCAGGACCATTCCCACTGCAAAGCCTGCCAAATCGAGCAAGACATCGCGCAGTTCTCCTGACCGACCTGGGACAAAAACCTGGTGGACTTCATCAGAAGCTGCAGCCAAGAGGCCCAGAATCAGTATGCGTTCGGTTTTGCATCGCTCTCCAGACAGAGTGACGAGAATCCCCAGCATCAGATAATTGGCAAAATGCGCGGCTTTGCGGATGATTGTCTGGGCCAGTGGGTCGAGAAAGATGGACCGGGGAATGACCCCTTCCGTCTGTTCAGCCAGCCATTTCAGGACTCCACCGCTGAGCTGCGAAGATTCAGTAGCTGGCTGGCTGGAAAACCAGAACATCACCCCCAGCCACAGGAGGGTCAAAAGGCCAAACCAGCGGCCGCGCCAGTTTTTCAGTCGATGGATTGGAAGATTCATCATCTGGCCAGTATAGGATGTTTTCTGACCGGGTTCAACCAGTGCAGCCCAAAAGTGCTCTTTGCTTGTTTCTGTGAAAAATCTGTAAAAAAGCAGCGGATTCCAGTAAGATCGGTCATGTGGGCATAAAGATAACTCCGAAGCACCCGGGTTGGCTGCAAGTCCGGCCCATTTTCACTACGGGGGTCGGACTTGCCTTGGGGTCTGACACCATTGCCGGAACTGGGGTCGGACTTGCCTTGAGGTCTGACACCATTGCCGGAACGGGGGTCGGATTTTACATTTGATTATTTTAGTGTTTGTCTGCCTTGAAGCGATTGCTAGAGTAGACTTTTCAAGGATTTATGAACTCTGGTTTCCTTTTCAGGGTCTGACCCTGCTTCTGAAGCCGGGTCAGACCCCGTTTGTGAAGATTGACAAAACCATGGTTGTTTTAGCTTACAGCAGCAGAGCTTCTCGGTTTTCTTATAGAAAATATTACTGTCTAAAGTCTGACACCATTGCCGGAACTGGGCCACACCTGGAGTTAGGTCTGACACCATTGCCGGAACTGGGCCACACCTGGAACTAGGTCTGACACCATGGATGGAATCTGCCACTATTGGGGTCGGTGCACCAAAACGGCAACAACTCTGGGAGGCGCGAAGCCGACTGCGGCTGTAAGCTTTGCTGATCTGCGGCTGGACTTTCACCAAAGAAGCTC
>SABL01000221.1 GCA_009928985.1 Clostridia bacterium | reverse complement strand
GACAACCTATGACCGCACGATCACCTGGATGGTTATCAATGGGGTTGAATATTACCGCTACCGAGACGGCGACGGTACCGAGCATTTCTTCTACAGCAATGGCACCAACTGGGTCGATGAGGATGGTCTTGGTCTGACCTTCGACCAAACAACGTTCACCATCACGGATCTTCAGGACAACAAGATCGTCTTCTACACCGGTGCCACAGCCAATGGCCGCCTGAAGGAGATCGTGGATGCCCAGGGCAACAAGGTCAGTGTAACCCAGACCGCCTATGGCAGCACCTGGTGCGTGACGGCTGTGACCGATGCCGCTGGTCGTCAGACCACCTACAATCGTGCAGCGGACGGCACCTTGCAGAGCATCACGGACCCCGCCGGACGCGCGACCAACTTGGGTTATACAGGAAGCAAACTGACGACGATCACATATCCGGACAACAAGACACTGGTACTGGCATATGATGCCAATGGCAACCTGACGACCCTTGACGATGCCGATGGTGTTCGCCGGTCGCTGACTTATCAGTCAACAACTCCCTACCGCGTGACTCAGGTCAGCGAAGCGGCCACCAATGGTTCGGCAACCGGCGGTTATCTCAATTTCGCTTACTCACGGAACATGACGTCGGTCACCGATCATCTGGGCAAGACCACCAGCTACCAGTTCAACAACAAAGGCGACTGCCTGTGCGTGATCGCCCCGGATGGATCAGCTGGATTTGCCAACTATAACGATGGTGGGCGACTGACCCATACCGCATCCCAAGTCTCCAATCCCCAGAAATTCACCGCGAACCTGCTGATCAATCACAATGCTGAACAGAGCTCGACCTGGACGTTCAGTGCGGCTAACGGCACAGCAGGTTATGCCACGGACAAGAAATTTCTGGGTAACCAGTCGATCAAGCTTTACAAGACATCGGCGACTGGTCAGAATTCCGCGACCCAGACGGTGACTCTCGAAAAGGGCAAGACCTATACCCTGTCAGCCTTTGTCTCAACTGACTCGGTCGGCACGGGTGGTCTTGGTGCTGGGTTGGCTGCGGCTTATGAAAGCAGCGCGGGTGTATTCACCCCGATCAATGGTCGCAGTCTGCGCGGTACCCAGGATTTCATTCAGGAAAATCTGACCTTCACGGTTCCGAGTAATGCTTACAGTGGCACCGTCAAACTGCAAACGATCCTGGATGGAACCACTGGTACCGCCTGGTTTGATTGCCAACAGTTGGAAACCGACAAGGTCGCCAACCGCTACAATATCATTTCCAACAGCGATTTTGATCAGACCAGTAGCAGTCTGCCAGTTGATTGGACCCGCTCAGCAACCTGCGGCAGCTCGGACATCGTCATCAATAGCGCCAGCTCCGGAAAACCCTCCAATCAGAGCCTGAACCGGATGCAGCTGACCGGCAGCATGGGTGCCGTCAAAACCGTAGAACAGACTCTGACTCTGGCCGGCATTGCGGGCGATGTGTATGTCTTTGGTGCCTGGGGCAAGGGCCGCAGTGTGCCGCTGACCGGCAGCTCATTAGCCAAATTCGCCATCGAGCTGGGCTTCATCAACGGTGCTTCCGAGGAATGGAAAACCCTGTCCTTCAACGAGGATTCCAGTTACTGGCAGTATGTCAGTGGCGCTGCCAAAGCTTCGGCAGCCTACACCAGCATCAAGATCCGGCTGAATTACAGCTACAATGCCAATACCGCCGAGTTTGACGCGATCCAGCTGTTCAAGGAAGCCTTCGGCAGCGATTATTCCTATGACAGCAATGGCAACATCACCCAGCAGAAATCCAGTGATGGCACATCGACATCGGCTAGCTACACCAGCAACAACTTGACTTCACTGACCCTGCCGAATGGCCAGGGTTATACCTATACCTATGACAGCAAGCACAATCCGCTGACAGCTACATCAGCCAGCGGGATCGGCTTTGCCATGACCTTTGATAGCTATGGCAACGCGACCAGCGTCAAGGAAGGCAATGACACGACCTATATCCGCAACCAGGCGAGTTATTCCAGCAATGGCAACTACCTGACCGGCATGACCGATCCGTTCGATAACGTCACAAGTTACAGCTACAACACCACCAAGGGCACGCTGTCCAACGCGACCCTACCGAATAACCAAGTGACCAACTATACCTACGATGCCAACACCGATCTGCTGACCGGCGTCAGTGCCGTTAATGATGGTGTGACTTACCAGAACACCTATAGCTATCTGAACAACAGTCTGCTTTCCGGGATCACGCATACGGCAGCCGGTGGCAATGTCAGTTATAGCTTCGAGTACAATCCACTGGGCTGGCGTACCGCCACAAAAGTGGGCAGTCAGAGTCTTCTGAGCACTACCTATGAGCAGTCCGGCGGCCGTTACACCGGCAAAGTCCAAAAGGATGTCTATGGCAATGGCCAGGAAGTCTCATATGACTATGACAGCGACAACCGGATCACCGGAATTCGCTTAAACGGCACCCTGCGCTATGAGTACGCCTATGATGCCAACAGTGAACTGAGCTATGTCAAGGATGTCCGTGACGGCAGCATTGTCTGGACGGTTAAAGATCTGGCTGGACGCCTGAGCGAAGTGCGTTCCAGTGATGGATCG
>SABL01000220.1 GCA_009928985.1 Clostridia bacterium | reverse complement strand
TTACGCCCGCGGGCATCCGTAGCAGCCTCCAGAAGTGCCAGGTTTTCCTGGGTGATGGTGTAATTATCATCCTCAGGATCGTCGCAGACCTGGATCAGGACCTGGCCCGGTGCGGCGAAACAGGCGATATTGTCGACATGGCCGTCTGTCTCATCGCCTGAAAGGCCGCGTTTGAGCCAGATAACGGTTTCGACGCCGAGATAGGTCCGCAAATGGGCTTCGATTTGCTCGCGGCTGAGGCTGGGGTTGCGATTGGGATTCAGAAGGCACTCCTCGGTCGTCAGCAGGGTGCCTTCGCCATCGACGTGCAGGGAGCCTCCTTCCATGACCAAAGGAGCATCCAGGCGAGTCACGTTGTACTGGGCCAGGATGGCAGATGCGACGGCATCATCGAGATCCCAGGGCGCGTATTTGCCGCCCCAGGCATTGAATTGCCAGTTGACCGCCTTCAGGGCTCCAGTCGAATTCTTGAGGAAAGTCGGGCCGTTGTCGCGGATCCAGGCGTCGTTATGCGGGATCAGGAGCAGATCAATGTCTTGGATTGCCGGACAGTCAGGCTGCGACTGTCGTTCTTCGATCAATCCCTGCACCTGCTCCAGCTGCTCGGGATTGACCAGCACCGCGACCGGCTCGAATTCGGCGATCGCCAGGACGAGTTCCAGATACCAGTTCTGGACAGCGATAAAATTTTCCGGATAGACCATGGAGTCCTGGACTGGCCAGGAGATAAACGTTCGCTGGTGGGTGGTCCATTCGGGCGGCATGGCATAGGGCAGGGAAGGTAATGGGGTGTGAGACATAGGTTACCTCGTGATTCACGCGATCTTGATGAATTGGGTTATGCCCTTGAACAGTAATAGGTATTTGTTGTCTTGCCAATCCGTTCAAGAATACCGGATTTGACCATCTTGTTCAAAATTTCCCGGGATCGTCTTTCACCTAGCCCCAAAATGGACACAGCCCCTTTGGTGGTTACTCGATTGTTGTTTAGCCTCAGGTATTCCAGGATAATTTCTTCTTGCTTATTGGAAACAGGCTGCTCCAACGCAGGCTGTCTTTTCCGGAGCTTTTCCCGATACAAGCTTACTTCGACGAAGTCACCGTTTTCAATAATTTCAGGTTCTCTAAGACCTCTGGCCAGGCAGCTTGACTTGATTCTGCGGATGCCACTGCCCCACTGTTCGATGAAATTGAGCTCTTTGAAAACTCTGGCGATGACCTTGTTTTTGGCTTCTGATCTGCCTTCTAGAAGATCCTCCTGGGTCATTGTGCTGGGAAAGGCACCTGGAGAAACGATGTTAACGAGGTCGTCATAGACACCGATCTTGATATCTCTGCCATCATTAACATAATCGCGATGAACAACAGCATTGACCAGACTTTCCCGAATGGCTTCCAAAGGTATCTCGTACTGATCCTCCCGTTGCAGGCCTTTGATCACACTGCTTAGGCTGATGTGGTTTTTAATAAAATTTTCTGTATTCTCAAGCAGTGAAAAGAGGTCTCCCGAGTATTTCTTGCGGTCTATGAATAGATCCATCGACTTTCCCTTGAAACGGCTGCATTTCATTCTGACATGATCATAACGCCCAAGCAGGATCAATAGGCCATGGGTCGGGTACAAATGGCCGTTTTTTTTATGAACCAATTTCAAATTCTTCATGACTGTCAGATCAAACGCCTTGCCCAAACGTGCAAAATGATCGGATAAAGGCGTTAAATCCAACTGTGCAAGGTCTGTCGTTAGATCTGTTTCCTGGTCATAACTGATATTCATCCTTTGCGGTGACATCTGATTTGAGGCCTGCGATGACGCCTTGATCATTGATCCCGATCATGATCTTGCCACCCGCAGTATTGGAAAATGCAACAACGGATTTGGCGATAGCCTGACTACTCGGCATTCTTCGGCACTGTGTTCATTATAGTACAGGAGCCTTAACTTGTAAGCATCCAGAATTCATAAGGTTCATTGCTTGTGATCAGGGTCGGTGCACCAAAGTGAAACGATACCAGGCCCATTTGGCATTTTGCGTCATCCCTTACCGCGACAAACGTGTTCGCAATGTTGCATGTTACACAAAGACACAGCAAATCAATTGTGCATATTATATTTCTCTGTTTTCCTAAAACCTGTTTGTCAGAAACATCTGAACCTCATGCAACTGAGCGAATCAGGCGAGTAAAATGGTAACAAATGCTCGTAATGCGGCGAGAATAGCTCTGAATAGCCACTATTTTGTAAAATAAGCCACTTTCTGATGATTGCTTTCGACGGTAAAAGGGTCTAAATTTCAGCAACAGGTTGGCTGGTCCGTCCCGCTGACCTGAATCAAACCGTTTTTTAAAGAGAGAGGAAATTCACATGAAACGTAATCTGATCGTCCTGGTTGCCCTGATCCTGCTCGTTGCTGCTGTTGCTGGCTGCACCCCGACCAAAGCCACCACTGCTGAAGCGACCGAAGCCACCACGGTTGTTGCCAGTGAAACATCTGTTGCCGCTGAAGAAACCACCGTCGCAGCTTCTGAAACTGTTGTGGCAGAGGAAACTTCCGAAGCGGTTGCCGAATCCAGTGAAGTTGCTGCCGCAGAAACCACCGTTGCTGAGACCACTGC
>SABL01000059.1 GCA_009928985.1 Clostridia bacterium | reverse complement strand
TTCAGAATGCTGCGGGCGGCGATGACGCCACTGGCTCCGGCTTGCGACAGGCCGCGTGTGATGCCGGCACCGTCACCGATGGCGAAAAGATTGGGCAGGATGGTTTCGAGGTCGCTGTTGAGGTGCAGGCGCGAGCTGTAGAACTTGACCTCGACGCCATAGAGCAGGGTGTCGTAATTCGCCGTACCGGGGGCGATCTTGTCCAGGGTATGGATCATCTCGATGATGTTGTCGAGGTGGCGTTTGGGCAGGACGAGGCTGAGATCGCCCGGGGTAGCCTCGAGCGTCGGGCGGACGAAACTCTGGGCCAGGCGGTTGGCATTCGTGCGCTGGCCGTCGACGAGGTCGCCAAAGCGCTGGACGATGACACCGCCGCCGAGCATGTTCGACAGCGAGGCGATCCGCTTGCCATACTGGTAGGGTTCCTTGAACGGCGAGGTGAATTTGTTGCTGACCAGCAGGGCGAAATTGGTGTTCTCGCTGCGCAGGGACGGGTCCGTGTAGCTGTGGCCATTGACCGTGATGATGCCGTCGGTGTTTTCCGTAACGACATAGCCGTAAGGATTCATGCAGAACGTGCGCACGGCGTCTTTGTACTGCTTGGTGTGGTACAAGAGTTTGGCCTCATAGACGGCATCGGTGATTTCCTTGAAAACGATCGCCGGCAGTTCGACGCGCACGCCGATGTCGACCTGGTTGTTCAGCAGGGGCAGCTTGAGCCGGTGGCACTGGTCGCTGAACCATTCGGCGCCGGAACGGCCCGGGGCCGCGATCAGGTACTTGGCGGTCATTTCACCCTGGTTGGTCTCGAGGCGGTAGCCCTTTTCCGGGTCAGGATCAAAGCTGACGACCCGGGTATTGCAGCGCAGGTCGAGGTGCTGGGTGAGGTACTCGGACAGGGCTGCCAGGATCTCCTTGTTGCGCTCGGTGCCGAGATGCTTGCAGCGAGCGTCGAGCAGATGGAGGTCGTGGCTGATCGCCCGGTGGCGGATCTTGTCAGCTGCCGGGGTCGAGGTCGAAAAGACCTCGGTCGTGGCGCCGAATTTCTGGTTGATCTGGTCGACGTATTCGATCAACTCCATGACTTCGCGGTCCGGGCGATACTCATTGAGCCAGCCGCCGAACTGCGTGGTGAAGTTGAATTTGCCATCGGAATAGGCGCCAGCGCCACCAAAACCACGCATGATGCCACAGGAACGGCAGTTGATGCAGTGGTCGACTTTCTTGTCGATGATCGGGCAGTCGCGCCGGTTGATCGACTCACCCTGCTCCAGGAGTGCCACTTTCAGGTCGGGCCGGGTTGTGATCAATTCATAGCCGGCAAAGATGCCGGACAGGCCGCCACCGATGATGATGACGTCAAAATGTTGGCTCATGGGATCAGGTTTCCTCACTCTCAGGTTTTTTCTCAGGCTCCGTTCCGGGCAGGTCGGAAGGTTCGCCATCTGGCTGGTCTGGACCCTCTGCAGACAGGGCAGGCGCCAGGTCAGACTGTCCGGTCATGCCGGTGGCTGTCTGGCTGACGGCCAGGAAGCCAAAGTCCTCCATCGTGGCCAAGCCTTGGCTGACGGCATTGCGGCGCAGGACGGCGTAGAGTTCAGCCTGGGTCGCCCGGTAGTAAGGAGCCACAAAGATGATGCCGATGACGAAAGCCAGCAATCCCAGAATGTACCAGCCGATGAAGGAAAGGTCAAGTACGAAGGTGTCGAATTTGTGCCCTTTCATCATTTGACGGGACAGGCGCAAGGCACGGCGGTAACCGATGCGAGGGTTGTCGCCGAGGATCCAGCGGGTCTGGCGATAGGCATAGGAGCGGTTGATCCAGGGAATCGACAGCAAAGCCGCCAGCAGCAAGGTCCCAACTGCGACTGCAGCAATGATGGCAATCTGGCTCTGGTTATTGGTGAAAAATTCGCCAAACTGCTGCTCCCAGTCCTGGAACTGTCCTGGACGGTCCTGCCAATTCCACTGCCGGGACCAATGCTGGCCGAAAGTCCAGCTGGCTGGCAATTGCAGGGGATTCATGAGGCCCAGGTACAGGCCGAGCGCGATGCCGGCACCGGCAAAAGCCAGAAGCGGCAAGAGCGACCAGATCCAGAGCCAGAGATACATCCAGAACATGCCACCCACCGTAGGTAGCCAGGTGTTGGCCCGGAACAGTCCGAACAGCTGGCCGAGTGAGGGGGTCGGTTTGGATTCACGGTTGCGGGAGAACCAGCGTGCCTCACCGGCCTCGATCACGGTCGAGAAAAAGATCCGGAACAAAATGCCGATCAAGGCCGCCAGGCTGATGGCGGCGATAATCAGCTGGACCCAGACGCTGTCCATGAAATTGGCCCAGTCAGCCCAGGCCCAGTTCATGCCCGCCATGCGATCGAAGTCCCGGTCGTTGAGACGATAGGAAAAGAAGCTGGAATTGCCGGCCAGAATCCCGGTGATCACGGTGACCAGCAAGGCCATCCAATAACTCCCAGTCAGGCTTTTCTTGGCATTGGTTTTGAGTTCTGAGCGAGTCCACATACATTTTTCTCCTAGCATGCTGTTAAACTTAAGATGGCAATTGATCCGATGGGCATCCTTTGCAGAATGGCCCTTCATGCAGACAGACACCCTCTATTATAACGAATTCAATTGCAGACCGCTTGGTTTGATGGTAATTTTTAAGCAAAGTCTTTGCTGATTGCGAGGTAAAAAACATGATTCCTGTTGCTGGTTCGATCACAGCTCCCAAAGGATATGCAGCCGCCGGTGTGGCTTGCGGTTTGAAAAAAGACAATCGACTCGACTTGGCCCTGGTGGTCAGTGAAGTGCCTGCTGTTGCGACAGGTGTTTTCACGAAAAATGTCGTCAAGGGACATTCCCTGCAGCGGACGATGGACATGATCAAGAGCGGCCTGGCCAGTGCGGTTATCATCAACAGTGGCAATGCCAATGCCTGCGTCGGCGAGGCCGGCTACCGCGATGCCGAAACCATGGCGGACCTCACAGCAGCCGAATTGGGCTGCCCAGTAGAGCAGGTCATGACCGGATCGACAGGTGTCATCGGCAAACGGCTCGATCTGGCGGCCATTCATCGTGGCGTGCAGGAAGCTTGTGCATCCCTGGCCTCCTCGGAAGAAGCCGGCCACCGGGCCGAGCAGGCGATCATGACCACCGACCTCGTGCCCAAGGAGTGCATCGTGACTTTCGAGCTCGAAGGCAAGACGACCACGGTCGCCGGCATGGCCAAGGGCTCCGGCATGATCCACCCCAACATGGCGACCATGATTGGCGTTCTGACGACCGACTGCGCCGTCGAGCACGATGTCCTCTCTTCCCTTTTGAAAACGTCCGTCAACCAGACCTTCAATCGGGTCTCGGTCGATGGCGACACCAGCGTCTGCGACATGGTCATTGCCCTGGCTAATGGCAAAGCCGGCAACCCAGCAATCCGTTCCGTAGACAGCGCTGCCGCGCAGCAATTGCAGAAGGCAATCACGCTCATCAGCACCCAGCTGGCGCGCCTGATCGCCCAGGACGGCGAAGGTGCCACCAAGCTGGTCGAGATCCAGTGCCAGGGTGCCCGCACGGCGGAGGATGCCTACAAGATTGTCCAAGCCGTCGGTAAATCGCCCCTGGTCAAGACCGCCATTTTTGGCGAAGACGCCAACTGGGGCCGGATCCTCACCGCCGTCGGCTATTCCGGGGCCGAGTTCGACCCGGACACCTGCGACATCTACCTCGGTGACCTCAAGGTTTGCGAAAACGGCTCCGCCCTGCTGTTTGACGAAGCTGCCGCCAAGGTCATCCTGCAGCAAAAGGAAGTCCTGATCCGCATCCTCCTGCGCGAAGGAACAGCCTTTGACCGGCTGTGGACCTGCGATTTTTCGTATGATTATGTCAGGATCAATGGCAGCTATCGGACGTAAACAGCTGTCATTCAATCTTTATTGAAAAGATCGATATACCTTCTGTAGATGAAGACTTTCTTGCGCTTGCGGTTGTCCAGGTTGCTTAGAATGTTTTTTTCACAGAGCCGTTCGAGCAAACGGCTGCTGGTCGCAGGACTGGCCCCTAGTTTTTTAGTTGCTTCTTCAATACTGATGGTCGGTTTATCAAACAAACTTTCATAGATGGTAAGTGCATTCTCACTGGTGCGTCCCATCGCATTTATTTTTTTCAAATCTTCTTCACGCAACGCAGAAATGCTTCTGGCAATTTCTACTGCTTCCCTGGCTGTTTCGATAACTCCAGTCAAAAAGAATTTGATCCATGACTCATAATCGCCTTTGGCATGAATGTTGAATAAACACTCATAATAGGCCTGTTGGTTGCGTTTGATGAATTTGGAAAGATACAAGGTCGGTCTGTGCAGCAGGTCATTAGCAGCTAAGTAAAAAGCAATCAAGAGTCTGCCAACGCGACCATTTCCATCCAAAAATGGATGGATCATCTCAAACTGGCTATGGATCAAGGCCGCTTTGATGAGGGGTGACATTCGGCCGTTTTCGTGCATGAATTTTTCAAAACTATCCAGACAGCTGTTCAAATACTCAACTGAGGGGGGAATGTAGCTGGCTGTACGGATTGAATAACCACCAATCCAGTTCTGCGATCTCCTGAATTCCCCTGGCGTTTTATTTTCACCGCGGACACCTTCCATGAGAATCGCATGGATTTCCCTGATCAACCGCAATGATAGGGGCAGTGTTTCCAATCGTTCAAATCCATACCCGGTAGCTTTGACATAATTCTCGATCTCTTTAACATCATCGGGAACTTCATCGGCCATTCCAGCCTCTGCTTTGATCAAATCAGAAAACGTCGCCTGAGTTCCTTCGATCTGAGACGATAACGTTGCTTCTTTTCTGGCATATAGATAGACGAAATAGTTTGGTGACAAGAGTGTGTCTGTCAATTCGTCCAATCTTCCCAGATATCTGTTTGCTTCTGAGATCAAATAAATCATTTCATCATCAAACTGAATGCCCGGATTCTGAGGAGGTAGTGGTGCAGGTACAAAACATTCATACTCTGAACTGCTACTTCCGACTTTGATGCTCTTGCCAGCCCTGTTTTCCACTCAATCACTCCTCACTTATCGCTTTGAAATGATTATTGCATTATTTTACGTGCATTTAAAGATGATTTTTGAACACAATGTAATTTCATCTGCATTTCAAGCTTCTATTTGAATATTATTATTGGTATCCAGTTAAGTGCTGTGGCTGTATGCTTTCAGGCGAGGCAAGAGTTTGCTTCCAAAAAAGTACCTGACCCTGCTTCTGAAGCCGGGTCAGGTACCGAATTGAATGCGTGATGCGGTTGATGGTTTTTCAGATCCAGTCGAGCTTGATCGTACCGTCCTTGTAGTCGGCTGAGACGCCGCTGGCATTTTTGAGGTGACCGGCGAGGACGAGGTCGGCGAGGGGGTCTTCGAGCAGGCGCTGGATGGTCTTGCGCAAGGGGCGGGCGCCGTATTTGGGGTCGTAGCCTTTTTCGGCCAGGTAGTCCTTGGCGGCGTCGGTGACGACAAACTGGAGGCCCTTTTCCTGGAGGTGTCCGGTGACTTCCTTGAGCATGAGGTCGACGATTCTACGGATCTCGGCCTTGTTTAGCTCGGAGAAGACGACGATCTCATCGACGCGGTTCAGGAACTCGGGGCGGAACATTTCTTTCAAGACACTCTGGACGCGGCTTTCGAGGGCGACGTAGCCATCGGCGCCGAAGCCAAAGGCATTGGCCTTGAGCGTGGTGCCGGCATTACTGGTCATGACGATGACGGTGTTCTCGAAACTGACCAGGCGGCCGTGGCTGTCGGTCAGGCGCCCATCGTCGAGGATCTGGAGCAGGATGTTGAAGACGTCGGCATGAGCCTTCTCGATTTCATCGAGCAAGATGACGCTGTAGGGTTTGCGGCGGATTTTCTCGGTCAACTGACCGCCATCGTCGTAACCGACATAGCCGGGGGGTGAACCGATCAGCTTGGACACCGTGTGGGGTTCCATGAATTCCGACATGTCGAGCCGGACCATGGCATCTTCGGTTTCAAAGAGGGCTTCGGCCAGAGCTTTGACGAGCTCGGTCTTGCCGACGCCGGTCGGACCGACGAAAATGAACGAAGCAGGTTTGCGCTTTTTGCCAAAGCCGGCGCGGTTGCGGCGGATGGCCCGGGCGAGAGCGGAGACTGCCTGCTGCTGGCCGATGACGCGCTGGTGGAGCCGGTCTTCGAGCTTGACCAGCTTTTCGGTTTCGCTTTCATTGATGCGCTGGACTGGGATCCCGGTCCACATCTCAACGACCCGGGCGATGTCCTCGGTCGTGATCTCGGTCGGTTTGGCCTCGGCCTCCAGCTTCTGCAGTTCGTCTTCGAGGCGCAGGACTTTGGAACGCAGGTCGGCTTCTTTTTCGTAGAACGAAACATCCTCCGGACTGTTGGCGATCTGGTTTTCCAGGGCTTCCTGATCGCGTTTCAAAGCTGTCAGGGTACGTCGGTCGTCGTCAATTTTGACGATGACTTCATTGTGCAGGTTGCAGTGCGAGCCAGCCTCGTCAAGCAGGTCGATTGCCTTGTCAGGCAGGAAACGGTCTGTGATGTAGCGGTCGGCCATGCGAACAGCCAGCTCGACCACCTCATCCGAATACGTGACGTGATGGTGGACTTCGTAATAGTCGCGCACACCCTTGAGAATCTCGACCGATTCGGCCGGGGAGGGTTCTTCGACGATGACTTTCTGGAAGCGGCGCTCCAGAGCAGAATCTTTTTCGATGAAGCGGCGGTATTCGTCCAGCGTGGTCGAACCGAGGACGCGGATCTCGCCTTTGGCCAGGGCGGGTTTGAGGATATTGGCCGCGTTCATGGCGCCTTCGGCATCGCCGGCGCCCATGATGTTGTGCAGCTCATCGATCACCAGGATGATGTTGCCGGCTTTCCGGGCCTCGTCGACGACGCCTTTCATGCGGCTCTCGAACTGGCCGCGGAACTGGGTGCCGGCAACCATGGCGGTCATATCGAGGAGGTAGACTTCCTGGTGCAGGAGCTTGACCGGGACCTCGCGCTGGGCAATCTTGACCGCCAGGCCTTCGGCGATGGCGGTTTTGCCAACGCCCGGTTCACCGAGCAAGACGGGGTTGTTCTTGGCCCGGCGGTTGAGGATCTGGACCACGCGGGCCAGTTCCTTGTCACGGCCGATGATGCGGTCGATGCGTCCGTCATGGGCTTTGCTGGTCAGGTTGGTGCCGAACTGGTCGAGGAACTTGCGCTTTTTCTCAGGACGCGGACTGGGGGCTGGATCGCCTTCGCGGGACGGGCTGCGCCTGTCGCTGATCTCATCAGAGTCCTGTCCGACCGAA
This sequence comes from Clostridia bacterium, assembly GCA_009928985.1. Taxonomy (GTDB): domain Bacteria; phylum Bacillota; class Clostridia; order Saccharofermentanales; family UBA5734; genus UBA5734. The sequence continues at coordinate 6,298 of SABL01000059.1, read as the reverse complement.
GCCGGCTGGAGCTCGCTGCTCTTTTCAGTGCTGTCGTCACCATCGCTCAGCTCGGGATCGAAATTGCTCGAGATCGCCGAGAGATCAAAATTGCCTGACAACAGGGACTGGAAGAGATTCTCCGGGGACTGGCCGTCGACCTGGGACATCACCTGGTTCATCCGTTCGGTCAGTTCGTCGATATTGGCATCGGTGATGCCGGCCTTGGAGAACAGCTCATCCATGCCGCCGAGGCCAGTCTTGTAGGCGCATTTGAGGCAGAGGCCTTCGCTGACGCGCGAGCCGTTTTCAAACCGGGTGGTGAACACCACGGCGAGGTTTTTCTTGCAGATGACACATTTAGCCATTCGGTTTGGGTTTCCTTTTCTTCGGGTGGGTTTCGTGGGCATAAGTCTGGGCCGGGACGCTGCCTGGGGAGAGTAATTTGGCCAGGTACTGGCCGGTGTAGGAATCTGGGCAGGCCGCAACGTCCTCAGGCGTTCCAGTGGCGACAACATGGCCGCCGGCGTCACCGCCTTCGGGGCCAAGGTCGATCAGATGGTCGGCCGTCTTGATCACATCGAGGTTGTGCTCGATGACAAGAACCGTATTGCCATTGTCCTTCAGGCGGTAGAGGATGTCAACCAACTTGTGGACGTCGGCGATGTGCAGGCCGGTCGTCGGTTCGTCGAGGATGTAGAAGGTGTTGCCGGTGCCGCGGCGCGAGAGCTCGGTGGCGAGCTTGACCCGCTGGGCTTCACCGCCTGAGAGCTGGGTGGATGGCTGGCCGAGGCGGATGTAGCCGAGGCCGACATCCTGGAGGGTCTGCAGCTTGCGGGCGATGCGAGGAATGCTGGCAAAAAAGGCCAAGGCGTCGTCGACTGTCATGTCGAGGACTTCCGCGATATTTTTGCCTTTGAAATGGACTTCCAGGGTCTCGCGGTTGTAGCGATGGCCTTTGCAGACATCACAGGTGACGTAGACGTCGGGCAGGAAATGCATCTCGATCTTGTTGACCCCGTCGCCGCTGCAGGCCTCGCAGCGGCCGCCCTTGACATTGAAGCTGAAACGGCCGTTCTTGTAACCGCGGGCGCGGGCATCCTGGGTGCTGGCATAGAGCTCGCGAATCAAGTCGAACATACCTGTGTAGGTCGCCGGATTGGAGCGTGGCGTGCGACCGATTGGCGACTGGTCGATGGCGATCACCTTGTCGAGATACGCGAGGCCTTCCACGCGGTCGAAAGCGCCAGCGAAACGGCGCGCACCATTGAGATCTGCGGCCAGCTTTTTCAACAGGATGCCATTGACGAGCGAACTCTTGCCGGATCCGGAGACACCAGTGATGCAGGTCATCAGGCCAAGCGGAATATGGATGTCGATGTTTTTCAGGTTGTTTTCCCGTGCACCGTACACCGTCAGGTAGCGGCCGTCGGGCTTTTTGCGCGCCTGGGGGACCTCAATTTTCATCTGGCCGGAGAGGTATTGGCCGGTGATGGATTCCGGAATCTGCATGATCTCTTCGGCCGTGCCCTGGGCAACGACATACCCACCGTTTTCACCGGCGCCGGGGCCCATGTCGACGATCTGGTCCGCGGCGAACATCGTTTCTTCGTCGTGTTCGACCACCAGGACTGTATTGCCGAGATTGCGCAGGCGCTTCAACGTCGCCAGAAGACGGGTGTTGTCACGCTGGTGCAGGCCGATACTCGGCTCATCGAGGATGTAGAGCACGCCCATCAGGCCGGAGCCGATCTGGGTCGCGAGGCGGATGCGCTGGGCTTCACCACCGGAGAGGGTGGCCGAAGCTCGGGCCAGGGTCATATAGTCCAGTCCGACATCGACGAGAAAGCCGAGACGGGCATCGAGCTCCTTCTGGATCTGGGCAGCGATCTGGGCCTGGCGCGGAGAGAGCTTGATCTCGGCCAGGAAATCGCGACTTTTCCGGATCGGCAGGTTGGTCAGCTTGGCGATGTTCATGTCGCCGACCGTGACGGACAGGCTGTCCTTTTTCAAGCGGGCCCCCTGGCAGACTGGGCAGGGCGTGACCGACATAAACTGGGTGTAATAGTCCTTCATATCGTCTGAAGAAGTCTCGCGGTAGCGTTTCTCCAGGCTGTTGACGACGCCGATCCAGTCGGAGCGGTACAGGCCGTGGGAGTATTTGCTGTTCGTTGTGTCCACCAGCAGGACTTCACCATTGTTGCCATACAAGAGGATCTTGCGGATGTCCTCCGGCAGTTTTTCAAATGGGGTGTCGAGGGAAAATTGGTAGCGCTTGGCCAGGGCTTCGGCAAAAGCTCGGGCCCAGCTGGTGCGTTCGGCAAAGTTCCAGCCACCGGCTGCGATGGCACCTTCATTGAGGGACAGGCGCGGATCGTGGACAACCAGCTCTGGGTCAATGTGGGACATCTGGCCCAGGCCGGTGCATTCCGGACAGGCGCCATATGGATTGTTGAAGGAAAACATCCGCGGCGTGATTTCCTCGAGGCTGATGTTGCAGGTCGGGCAGGAGAAATTCTGGGAAAACAGCTGTTCGGTTTCACGCCAGCCATCCTCCTCCCCTGCCGGGCCGGTTTTTTCGTGGATCTGGACCTGGATCAGCCCATCGGCCAGATGCAGCGCAGTCTCGAGCGAGTCGTTCAAGCGTGACCGGATGCCGTCTCTGAGGACCAGGCGGTCGATCACGACCTCGATCGTATGTTTCTTGTTTTTCTCGAGCGTGATCTCTTCATCGAGTTCGCGGACCTCGCCATCGATACGGACGCGGACGTAACCGGCCTTGCGGAAATCCTCGAACTGCTTGTGGAATTCGCCCTTGCGGCCACGCACAACCGGAGCCATGAGGATCAGGCGGGTCCCTTCCGGGTAGCCCAGCAGGATGTCGATGATCTGGTCGACCGACTGGCGCTCGATCACCCGGCCACAGGATGGGCAATGCGGTGTGCCAATGCGGGCATACAGCAGGCGCAGATAGTCATAGATCTCGGTCACCGTGCCGACGGTCGAACGAGGATTCTTGCTGGTGGTTTTCTGGTCGATCGAGATTGCCGGCGAGAGGCCCTCGATGTGGTCGACATCGGGCTTTTCCATCTGACCGAGAAACTGGCGGGCATAAGAAGAAAGCGACTCAACGTAGCGCCGCTGGCCTTCGGCATAGATCGTGTCGAAAGCGAGCGACGACTTGCCGGATCCCGACAGGCCAGTCAGAACGACCAGCTGATCGCGCGGAATGGTGAGATTGACATTTTTCAGGTTATGCTCGCGGGCACCCTGGATGGTGATGACGTTTTTCATGAGGTTCCTTATGATTCAGCAGTCCAGGAGCGGCGATATTTGCCCGGGGCCATGCCGACAACTTTTACAAATGCGCTGTGAAAATGATTCAAATTATTATAACCGACCCTGGAGGCGATTTGTGTAACACTAAATTCGGTATTTAAAAGCAAAGTCTGTGCCTCTCCGATACGACGCCGAATGATGTACTGCAAAGGTGAATAGCCGGAGTATTCCTTGAAACAATGGGCCAGGTAATACTGGTTGACATGCATGAATTGCGCAACCTGGCTGAGGGTGATTTCTTCCAGGAAATGCTGGTCGAGGTAGGCTTTGATTTCGCCACCCAGCGCCTGTTTGTCTTCCCCCAAACGATCGCTTTGCTCAAGCATTTGATTGTCAACGGCGATCAGCAAGGCGCGCAGCAGGTAATTGGCAAATTCGGCCTGGCGAAAATCATTCGCTGCCGTCGCCGCGTAGATAAGTTCAAACAGATGTTTGAGTTTCGAAAAGGCGGGGCCGCTGGCAAAAACAGGCTTGAAGCCAGGAGTAACCAGTTGGTTGGCTTCACGGTCCAGTAGCTGAAGGTTGCCAACTGCCAGACTGAAGACGACCATGTCAGAGGCTGGATTGGCCATTTCATCGTGAATGGCCCCCTGGTTATACACCAGGATATCTCCAGCCTGAGCCAGGCAAGTGACGCCATCAATGCTGTATTGGGCACTGCCACTGATAACCAGCAAGATCTCGATCCGGTCGTCATGATGGTGCATGACGCGCGGCATCTGGCCGACAACACCCTGGGCCAGGCAGACTGACAACAGTTCTGGCATCTGGTCAGAGCCGAAACTGGAGATGAAGGCTTTTGAATTGTTGTAAAAAGACATAGGACCTCGACAGGAATAGATAGGGTTATTCTCACATTTTTACCGTGCAAAAGCAAGAAACCACAAAGCCTTGCGACCTTCTGGCCACAAACGCCCAGATATCAGAGGCAACAACGCAAGTTTCGGAATAAACGGCGTGGACGCAATTTCCTATAATAAGTGTACTAGGAGGTGTCCTGCATGTTGAAAAAAGATATCCATCTGGAGTCTCTGTATACAGAGTATCCATTCGAAAGCCGTTTTGCGGCTGCCAAAGCCGATGGTTTCACAGCAGTGGAGCTATGGAGCTGGGACAACAAGGACTTGCCTGCGGTCCGGCGTCTGCTGGATGAAAATGGTCTGGAGCTGGCCGCAATGTCGGGTGATGGTCCTTTGTCGATGTGTGATCCGGTGAACAAAGTCCCCTACATTGCCTACATCCGCCAGGCCATTGCTGCGGCCAGAATCGTTGGCTGCAAAACCTTGGTTATCCACTCTGATTCGCTCGAGGATTGGCCGCAATTTGCCAAACCGATGTCAGGGAGTTATTCGGACATCACACGGTATTGTGCGATGTTCGATGTGCTGCGCGAAATTACGCCTTTAGCTGAAGAGGCGGGCATCACGTTTGTCCTCGAAGCCCTGAACATTGAAAAAGACCACTGCGGCAATTTTCTCAATACGACCAGCCAGTCGTTTGACCTCGTCCGCGCAATCAACTCACCGCATCTCAAAATCCTCTACGATGCCTATCATATGTACCTCGACGAAGGCAAAATTTGTGAAACCACCGAGAAATACCTGCCCTGGATCGGCCATATCCATATCGCCGATGCCCCCGGGCGCAACGAACCCGGGACCGGGGTCATCCATTTCAAAAATTTCCTCTCCCATCTGGAGCGAATCGGCTATGAATCTTATGTTGGTTTTGAGCTATATGCCAAGAATCATACATCTGAAGCTGTCCAGGCGATCAAAGCCTGCTGGTAAACCTTCCCCTTGCTGCCAGGAAGATCTAGCGCACCAGATCTTCCTGGCACGATCACATACCATCGGAAAAGGGATCGTCTCGAAATGAGGCGATCCCTTTTCTGGAGGAAAAAAGCTGATAAGCTGGTTGCGGTGTGGCCGGATCGAAGGTCCAGACCTGGGATCGGTCTGCCTTAGCCCAGCTGGAAATGGCGGCTGACGACGGCTGCGGATTTCTGCTTGGCGATGGTCAGGCATTCTTCTGCAGGCAGTTGGTAGTATTCGGGGCGGAACAGCTCGACCGAGATCGCATTGTTGTAGCCCTTCTTGGCCAGGGTGCCCAGGATACCGTCGAGATCGACCGCGCCGTCACCCGGCCAGACGCGGTTTTCATCGCTGCCCTGGCCAACCGGCAGGTCTTCGGCGTCATCGAGGTGGACGATGAAGACTTTGTTGACGTCGCAAGCTTCGAGAGCGGACATTTTGGAGTTCATGGCGTGGAAATGGTAGCAGTCGAGGGTGACACCGACGTTGTCACGGTTGCAAGCCTCGGCGATTTCCATGGCCTGTTCGAAGGTGTTGACGGTGTGGACCGGAACACCGCAAAATTCGATGCAAAGCTTGACGCCGTAGGGAGCGGCAATGTCAGCCAGCTTCTGGTACATGCGGACGGTCTCGTCCTTGATTTCGGTCTTGGTCTTGATGCCCTGGTCCCAGTTGCAGACGCCGATGACGATCTTGCAGCCGATTTTGTCGCCGACTTCACACATGTATTTGAGATCGTCGACGATTTTCTGTTCGCCGGCGGCATCGTTGAACGTGACCGGGTACAGGGTGTTGAAAGCCAGTGGCTTCATCTGGCTGGTCGCAAAGAACGAGACCAGGTCATCGACCGTATGGGTCTTCAGGTATTCCGGCAATTTATCCATGGTGCGGATTTCGATGTAGTCGTAACCGAGCTTCTCGCCGAGGACGAGATCCTGTTCGAGTGTGGAATTGCCGATCGTTGTTGCTTCATTAAAACCGAGTTTCATAGTGACTCCTTTTATTTCACGCCGAGTTCGCGCTTGATCCGTTCGAGGGCTTCGGGGGCTTGGCGGTCCATCTTCTCTGGGTAGCCGAAGTAGGACACGCAGGTGATCGACTCACCACCGACTTTGAAGGTGCGATCTTTGAAATTCATCTCGCGCAGGGTCTCAAAGATACCGGGG
>SABL01000219.1 GCA_009928985.1 Clostridia bacterium | reverse complement strand
CTCTGCATTTCTATTTTTTTGGAGATAATTATGAAGTTAATAGACCGAATCAAGCAAGGCGACAAAGCCGTCCAGACGATCACCGTCCGGGGGGACGATGTTGAGATCCATCCGTTATCAGACGAAGCATTTGCCAGAGCCGTTATGAAGTCTGGAGTCAACACCCCGTTCCAGCAACTGAAGAACGCTTCTGCCGATCTCTTGAGCACCGCCAACCTCCTACGCCTATCGATCGCAGTTTGCGAAGAGGGGATAGTCGGGTTCGAACCTGCCTTCAAGGAGGGTTTGAAAGGTGGCATATCGGCAGAGATCGCGGCTAAAATAATAGAAATCACGTTCGGCGAAGGCGAAAACGTCCAGGATTTTTCGACTGCCCAGAAGGGCAACAACTAGCTATTCAACTGCTGGCGGGATACAAGCTAGGCAACGGCACAGTGCTTAGCCTGACACCACTTCAGCAACAGTTTGTGACATTAACCGAGCTCTGGCAGATCAAACGAGATATCCAACTGGCAGGGTTCGAAACCGAGAAAACCGAAGCCGAAAGTATCACCGTGACAGAGTACGCTGACCGGCTGGCAGCCGTTCGCAAGAATAACCCTGGTGTGCTCGAATATTTAACTTCTTGAGGATCTTTTTATGGTAGTCATTCGTGAAGCTGAAATTGTGCTCAACCCGATCGACCGGGTATCTCACGTGCTTGATGGGATTTTCTCACGATTATCAAGGTTGACGGGCGAGAAGATAGTGCCCATTGATCTCGATAAAAAGATTTTCAAGAACCTCGATGCCACCCAAGACCGGCTCAACGGGTTGGCCAAGAAAAAGGTCAACGTCAATATCACCGAGAACTCCGCCGACGTAGCTAAAAACGTCATGGGCAAGTTCGATGATATACAAAACGCTTTCAGCCAGCCCCTGTCACTCACGATCACCGACCATATCAGCAGGCATATTGATGCCATAGGCAAACAGCTGGATATCCTGAGAGCTAAGGCTATCATCCCTGTCGGTCTGTCCACTGGGGCCGCTGCAGCAGGCCTGGCAGTTGGCGCAATTGGAGTGGCTGCTGTAGGCATGGGCGTGGCCGCCACTATCCCAGCGGCTGCAGATCTGGAAGCCGCCATGATCCGTGTCAACAAGCTCATTGGCATGGAGGGTGAGGCGGCCAAAGGCGTCCAGAAGGATATGCAGGATATGATGATGGCCACCGGCAAGGGGCTTGACCAAATCGCTGCTGCATACGAGACCGCCGGAGGAGCTGGCATTGGTGGGGACCTGATGGCAGCGGGTGACATGGAAGGTGCCCGCAAAGAGATATCTGATTTCGTCCGGATCACCCTGGAAGCGAGTTCAGCATTTGGCATGACTGCCGATGCCACCAGCTCGATGCTTTCCGGTATTGCCAACGTCTATAAGCCCATAGGCGAAGAGACTAACGACTTTCTCAGGAGCGTTGGATCGGGCATAGATGCGGTTGCGGATGCCACCATCGCCTCTGAAGAGAAGATCCTGACGGCAATGAGCCACGCGTCTTCGGCCATGGCGATGTTCGAGCAGACTGATGCTACTGTAAAAGGCACTATCGCCCTTTCAGCTGCCCTCATCTCAACAAACATGTCCGGTGACGCTGCGGGCGAAGCTATCAAGGACTTCTTCAATTATGCCAAGACGGATGCCGAGAACAAGATAAGCAAATCGCTTGGCATGAAGGCCTCGGAATATCAGGTCATGCTCAAGTCCGATCCCATGGCGATCGTGGAAGCTGTCACTGCCAAATACAACACCATGAGCGCCGAAGAGCAGGGCGCATATTCCAAGTTTTTCGGTATGACTGGGGGGAAGATCCCCCAGCTGTCCGGTTCGGCCAACTTCCAGGCAGGGCTGCTGAAGGCGCAAGGGGTCGTCAATCCAGCTTACGAATCGGGCACCAAGATGTCTGAGTCCTTCGGAAAGAGTCTGGCGGGGACCTGGACGCAGCTAGACAAAATGCGCCAAACAATAACCGTTCTGGCTCAGGTCATAGGAAGCGCATTCTTGCCAGGCTTCAACGCCGTTCTCGGGATGATCAATGCCATCCTTGCGCCGCTTGCGACGTTCGTTCGATATGTGGCCGAACTCGGGGCCAAGATCCCTGGCATGGACCTGGTTGCTACTGCGGCCAGTATATTGGCTGTAGTGACCGCTGTAAGCGCCCTGGCATCATTCTTAGGCCCGGTTATAGCAGGTCTAGGATTGGCTTCCAAAGCCATGATGATCCTGTCCATGTACGGCAATATAGCAGGCCTAGCCATAAGCACGATGGCGGGAACGATCGGCACGATAGTTGGCATATTGGGTGGACCGCTCACGATAATACTCGTACTGGCCGCCGCCGTGGGCTATCTCCTTTACAAAACTGGATACCTCCAAAAGGCCTGGGACAAGTTCAAGGACTCGGCCATAGGCAAAGACCTAATCGGCGGTTTGGTCACTGGCATTGCGTGGGTGACCGACGAATTCTCAAAACTGTTCTCCTGGCTTGATGAACAATGGGCAAAGGGGAGCGAAGGCGCGTTCGGCTGGCTGATAGGCGCATTGGACCCCGTCGCATCGACTTTTGGCTGGCTCTTTGACAAACTCGATGATGCCTATGAGAGCGGCGCGCTTGGGAAGGCTCTTAAGCTCAGTCTGGTGG
>SABL01000218.1 GCA_009928985.1 Clostridia bacterium | reverse complement strand
GAGGCTGTGCGCCTGACGGGTGCTGCTGGCGTCATCGTCGGCAAAGCCATTTATGAAGGGACGGTGAGTCTTGCCCAATGCTGGCCAAACGTATAATCCCCTGTCTTGACGTCCGCGCAGGCCGGGTCGTCAAAGGCATCAATTTCATCAACATCCGCGATGCCGGTGATCCGGTGGAAATCGCCAAAGCCTACAACGAATCGGGCGCAGACGAGCTCGTCTTCCTTGACATTTCCGCCACGCTCGAGGAACGCGGCATCCTGATCGACGTGGTGCGCCAGGTTGCCCGCCAGGTTTTCATCCCATTCACAGTCGGCGGCGGCATTCGGACCCTTGAAGACATCCGCGTCCTGCTTCAGGCTGGCGCTGACAAGGTCTCGCTCAATTCGGCAGCGGTCCAGAATCCGGCCCTGATCACCCAGGCGTCCGAGCGCTTCGGCAGCCAATGCATCGTTGTGGCGATCGATGTGCGCAAGAATCCGCTCGGCCGCTACGAAGTCATGATCGCTGGTGGCACCCGCTACACTGGTCTCGATGCAATCGAATGGGCCACCCGGGTCGAAAAGCTCGGTGCGGGTGAAATTCTTTTGACCAGCATGGACAAGGACGGCACCAAGAGCGGCTACGACCTCGGGATCACCCGGGCGATCGCCGACCGGGTCTCGATCCCGGTTATTGCCTCCGGCGGCGCCGGCCAGTTATCCGACTTCTACGACGGCCTGGTCAGCGGTAGCGCCGATGCGGTCCTCGCTGCCAGCTTGTTCCATTTCGGCGAAATCTCCATTCCGACCCTGAAAAGCTACCTCAATTTGCGTGGCGTACCTGTCCGGCCACCGCATGAGGATCGCCTGCCGGAAGGCCAGACCGCTGATGGTAGCGAGGCAACCGGCAAAGGCCTGGTCTTGCCCGGCATTTTCTGGCCCAAGCTCAAGCTGGACGAGCACGGCCGGATCCCCGTCATCGTCCGCGAGCAGTCCAGCCAGGACATTCTCATGCTGGCCTACATGAACCAGGAGGCCTTTGAGAAAACCCAGGCCACCGGCCTGATGTACTACTACAGCCGCAGCCGCAAGAAGCTCTGGCTCAAGGGCGAGACCTCTGGCCATTTCCAGCAGCTGCGCAGCCTGGCGGTCGATTGTGACGCCGACACCCTGATTGCGGATATCTACCAGATCGGACCCGCCTGCCACACCGGCAGCCATTCCTGCTTCTACCGCCAGATCAACGAACTCTAAGGAGGACACACATGAGCCAGATCGGAAATATCATGGACGAGCTGTACGCCGTCATCGAGGACCGCAAGCAAAACCCCAAGGAAGGTTCCTACACCAATTACCTGTTCGACAAAGGTGTCGACAAAATCTGCAAGAAAATCGGTGAAGAAGCAGCCGAGGTCATCATTGCTGCCAAGAACAACAACGCCGGTGAGATCATTTACGAAGTCGCCGACTTGCTGTATCATCTCAATGTCCTTCTGGTCCAGAGCGACATCCCCCTCGACTCCATTTACGCCGAATTGAAAAAGCGCCGTTGATTTTTGTTTGACAAGATCCCTTCTTTGTGGTAAATTCTTGTTTGCTCATCCACAAGAGGGATCTTTTTTTATGGAAAGAAACCCGATTCAGACTGATAAAGACAAGGCGGAGGATTGAACCATGGCTAAGGCAGGCGCACGCGACAAGATCACCCTGGCTTGCACCGATTGCAAGCAGCGCAATTACAACTCGATGAAGAATAAGAAGAACGATCCAGATCGGCTCGAAATGAAGAAGTATTGCCGGTTCTGCCGCAAGCACACGGTTCATCGCGAGACAAAATAAACGGCTTCACGCTGGTCAGGATGTATTGATTATGGCAGACAGCAAAACCAACAAACCGGCTGAGAAAAAAACCGGCAAAAGCGGGGGCAACCGTTTCGTAGCCTATTTCACACGCACGGGTAAAGGCCTTGCCGCATTTTTTGCCGGCATGAAAGCCGAAACCAAGCGCATCATGTGGCCCGACCGCAAACGTCTGGTCCAGAGCACTGCGACAGTTCTGGCAATCATCGTCATTGCTGGTGTCATCCTGTTTGCTGTTGATTCCCTGCTGGGAGGCGTCCTCTCCGCTGTCGGTTTCTATACACCTGCAGCACCGGCTGAAACAACCGCCACCACTGTTGCGACAGAGACCTCGGCGACTGAGCCGGCTGTTGCCGAAGTGGCCGAAACCACAGCTGCGGCTGCATCTTCAGAAACAACCGCCGCAAACTGACCGCCGGTTTGGCGTTGCGGTCCTAAGGAGCTAGAAATTGATGGCAGATGCTTTGAATAGTGCGCCCAGCGAAGCCAAGTGGTACGTTGTCCACACTTACTCAGGCTACGAAAACAAAGTCAAGGCCACCCTTGAGCAGATCGTCGAGAACCGTGGTATCCACGACTTCATTCAGGAAGTCTCCGTGCCCATGGAAGAGCAGGTCGAGATCAAGGATGGCAAGAAAAAGGTCACCCAGCGCAAGATCTATCCTGGCTATGTCCTGGTCAAGATGATCCTCACCGACGAGATCTGGTACATCGTCCGCAATACTCGCGGCGTGACTGGCTTCGTTGGTCCTTCGAGTTCGAAACCGACCCCCCTGACCGAAGAAGAGCTCATGCTGATGGGCCTCGAATCGACTTGGGAACCTGTGGTCGATTACGGCATCGGTGATTCTGTCAAG
>SABL01000217.1 GCA_009928985.1 Clostridia bacterium | reverse complement strand
ACCTTGACCTGCTCCCCGCCAGAACGAATGTCCCCGGAAATAGGGTCGATGGAGTAGATGTCCTTGGTGATATCTCGGGAGACCGTCGACATTTCCGACGATCGCCTGTTGGCGTCCTGGACATCGCTCGTGGCATGCGAAATGTTCTCGGACACCTCGCGGGTCACGGCCGACTGTTCCTCAATGGCGGCGGCGATGGTGGTCACGATAGCGTTCACATCGCTGATGACCTGCACAATGCTGCCAATATCGTTCACCGCACTGCCCGTGGCTGTCTGGATGCCACCAATACGTTCCCGGATGTCGCTGGTGGCTTCGGCCGTCTTCTGGGCCAATTCCTTGATCTCGTTGGCAACCACGGCGAAGCCACGACCCGCGTCACCAGCCCTGGCCGCTTCGATCGTGGCGTTCAGAGCCAGAAGGTTGGTCTGCGATGAAATGGCGGAGATGGTTTCCGTGACTTTCCCAATCTCCTGGGCCGCATTACCTAGGCTACGCAAAACCCCGGCAAAATTTTCCACGTCGTGTGCCGCACTGTCGGTGGTGCCACGGGCTCGTTCGGTGTTGCCCGCGATCTCGCCAATGGTTGACGTCATTTCTTCGGTGGCTGCTGCTACCGAAGACAGATTGGATGTGGTTTCCTCCATGCCGGCAGCCACCGAGGCAATATTGGCGCTCATTTCTTCGGCCGCAGTGGCCACGGTGGAGGTTCTGGACGACAGAGATTTCACATTTTCGCTGGTTTGACTGCTCACGGCCGAAAGTTCGGTAGCAGCAGAGGCCACTGTCTGGGCATTGGTGCTTATTTCGGCGATGATGCGCTGCAGTTTATCGACAAAGGTGTTGAAGTACTGCGCCAGCATTCCGATTTCGTCCTTGGTTGCCACCGGCAGACGTTTGGTCAGGTCGCCCTCGCCCTCGGAAATGTCCTTCAACAAATCGACACAGTTCTTGACCGGAAGCAGAACCATGCGGCTGATGATCAGGGCAATGACAATACCGATGGCAAAAAAAACGAGGGAGGCCAGGGCAATCATCCAGCGCATCTGATAAATGGCGGCCAGCACGTCATCCTGCATTGCGCCCACGGCAATGGACCAGCCCGTACCTTCAATCGGGGCAAATCCAAAGAAACGATCCATGCCCATGAACGGATACTGGTCGAATCCGGACTCACCACTGATCATGCGACCAAACATGGCTGAAAGACGGGCGTACTCGGAATTGGTCTTACCCTCTTCAAAAAAATTTTTCTGATCCAGAACAAACTGTCTGTTGCCGTGAGCAATAAGCACACCCTTGGTGTCGATGACGTAGGAATAGCCCTTTTGGCCGTATTTGATACTGTCCGTGATTTCGCTGAGCATCGTCGCATCAAGACGTGCAAGGAGCACGGCCCGAACCTTCGAATTCTCATCCTCGATCGGTGTGGCGAGAATAAGCATCGGAGAATTGGTAACCCGGCTGATGATGACGCTGGAAAAAGCCGTCTCACCGGCCATGGCGCGTTTGAAATAATCTCTGTCGGACAGATCGGCCGTTTTACCGTCAGGATACCTAGCCGTGCCGGCTGCATCAATGACACCCATGCCGAGATACTTCATCCTGGCCGTCTCGTTTTCCAAGGCCGGACGCTGCACGTCCCAATTCATGGACCGGATCACGTTGCGATTAGCGATGCCCTGGATGACCGCCATATGGAAATCCAGACGACTTCTGACCAGTTTGGCCCCGCTGTCGGCCATGAGGACGATATTTTCCTGCACCTGTTCCAGGGAAGCTTGTGTGGCGCGATCATAGGCGATGAAGCCAAGCCCCACGCAGACCAGAAGCAACAGAACTAAAAAACCACCGATAAGTTTCACGCGAATGGGGATGTTCTTCATTCGTTCCTCCCGGGGATGGGGTTGTTTTATGCTCCACGCCTCCATGGCGATGGAGATCGGTGGATGACTGGATATCCCTGAATATGGAAAACTCGACTGCGAACAATGCCCACGAAGTGGGACGCCACATCTAGAATCTACATGGTATTCCTGGGGAAGTCCAAGCCCCATGCCAGCGTTTGAGTGCCGAGGAATACAATGCGTATTCAGTCAAGCTGAAACTACAGGCTGACTACATGGCCGGAGTCTTCGCCCACCACGTACAAAGCAGGGGGCTCCTAGATGCAGAAGATTTTGAGAAAGCCATGGCTGCGGCCAGAGCCGTGGGCGACGACATGATCCAGCAAAAATCCAGGGCTCCGCACCGCCTGAAACCTCCACTCACTGCACATCACAACAGCGAATGCAATTACCACAGCCGCAGACCGAGACCAACATCCCAGCATCCATAGGCATGTCCTGTCCTGCTGCGACGTGGGATTTATGAAAGGTCAGATCAGATGATTTCAGGCATGACCAGATATGCTGCGGGGCCTTGATTCACGCTCCGCAAGCGAACAGCTCGGATCAAAACACCTTGGCCGCGATCCAGCTTCCGGAAATGAACACTCCGATAGATGCGCCCAGATTGGCGAAAATAACCACCAGCAGAATACGGCTGACCGGATTGGTCCAAAATCCTTTCACGGTCAGGATACTGGAAGGCAGATCTTCCAAATCCGAGACAGTGGGCTTCTTGACCCAGGCCTGAACCAGGCCGGCCACCCAGCCGGCGGCCAGGATGGGATGCAAAGTGGTGATGGGCGCGGCCAGAAA
>SABL01000216.1 GCA_009928985.1 Clostridia bacterium | reverse complement strand
CGCAGGGTCAGGATGGTTTCCCGGCTGATGCGGACGTGGTTGATGGCCAGAAACCGGGCAGAAGAAGACTGGCCTTCGTGCCAGGCCAGGAATCCTATGGCGTTGGGATCGGCGGCCACACGCGCTTCAACATCCGCTGCGCTGGCAGCATAAAGAGTCGATCCGGGAAGCTCCTCACCGAGCAAGAGGAGGTCACTGGCAATGGTATAGGTGTTTGATTCCACAGGACTGCTGATAATCTGGATCGGACCTTTCATCCCGGTCTCGAGCCCGTTTTTGCCAGTCAGGTCAGACCAGTCCGTGATCGTACCAGACAGGATCGCCTCCAAGTCAGCGAGCGATAGATTTTCCAGAGGATTATCCGGATGGACAATAAAACCCAGTCCATCGCGGCCGAAGAGATAGTTGATTTTCTGGGAATCATCTTCGTCTTCAGTCAGGTCTCGAGACATCGTAGCCAGGTCAATGGCTCCATTGGCTACAGCCATCAAGCCCGGGGTAGATCCTCCAGTGACAGAATAGATCCTGACATCCGGGTGAGTCTTTGTGTACGCCTGAGCCAGAGCTTCAATATAGGGGTGGACTGTGGAAGACCCGCCGATCAGCAGCGTATGATAGGAATCCTGCGGCATCAGGCGCGTATAGGTACTCCATCCAAGAAGGGTCATGAGCGCCAGAGCAGCCAGAACGAGTCGTCGCCAATATTTTTTCATGGTCAGTCCTCCTCAGCGAACAAGCTCAGGGCCTCTGCATGTTGACTGGCGGTTTGGCGGAGCGAGGTGACGAAAGACCGGATATGTTCCGGGGCATCGGCACGAAAATATACGAACAAGGCGCGGCGCAATGGGTAGTGTCCTTGTTCGATGGCGGTGCGGGAGGGTGCGACGCCATTGACTGACACAGGAGCGACGCTGTCATCGAGGTAGCTGAAAGCACTGTATCCGATCGCTTCCGGGTGGTTCATGATGTATTCCTTCATGGGCTGGGATTCCATCAGCTGGGCTTGGGCTGACAGGATGGCTTTGGGTCCAAGAACCAACTGCTTCCAGGCTTCGTAGGTTCCAGAGCTGGTATTGCGCGAAACAAGCTCAACAGGCCGGTCAAGACCGTTGACATCAGCCCAGTTAGTCCAAGTCCCATCGAAGAGACCACGCAGCTGTTCCAGCGTCAGGTCCCGGACCGGATTATCAAGATGGACGATCGGTACGATTGCATCAAAGGCTACGACGACTGATTCGAGCTGGACACCGCGGTTTTCTGATAATGCAGCCAGTTCGGGGATGATCGGAGCAGAGGCAAGGGCAATATCACAGGTCCCATTGATCAGGGATAGAATCCCGCGGCCGCTGCCGCCGCCAGATACGACGACGATGGTTTCAGGCTGGTCCTGCATCAGGTTCTCAGCGGTCATCTGGGCCAGCGGCATCAAGGCCCCTGATCCACGGATATGGATGCTGGTGCTTGCATCCGCCTCAGGAGCTGCCGGGGCCTGGCAGGCAGCCAGGGACAAGATGAGCACAGCCGAGGCAATCACCGCCATGACCAAACGATCGTAGAACGAAATCCGGGTTTTCACAGGTCTGGCTCCTTATAACCGGTCAGGTACTTGAGTTTTCACTGGGAGTGCACGTCCAGAAGAATCTATTTGAAGCTATTCTAGCAGAAACAGGCTTCTGTTTGTCAATCAACTATGTTAATCTTATCTTATTTTCCAAATGTTACTCATGCTGCTGACAAGTGTGGTTTTTTATGGCGATTAATCGAATTGATTTTGACAAACCTATTGATAAATCACGTGCTAAACGCCTGGCAATCGCTATTTTGCATAACCCTGTCACACCTGATTCACCTGAGGATATGAAGGATATTCTGGTGCAGGTAAAATGGGTTGGCGAGCTGGTGAGCGAGCTGGGTCACCAGGCCAAAAATGTCATATTAGATCCAGCTGACTCAGACCTGGTCCGCAAGCTGGTGAATGCTGTCGATGTCGTGTTCAATCTGGTGGATTCAAGTTCTGTTGAGCCTGCTGCTGCGTACTGGGCAGTCTCTTTCCTTGAACGTCTGAAAAAACCTTTCACAGGAACGGGCATCGAAGCCATGGTTCTGACCACAGATAAAATTCACGCCAAGGTTGTTTTACGCCAGGCAGGACTCGCCACAGCGGATTGGGTCTCAGCCTGCGACAGACGTGCATTCAGGCCTGGGATCACTTATCTGGTCAAGCCCATTCGCGAAGATGCCTCGATTGGCATCAGCCAAGACTCCATCGTCAAACCAGAATCGCTCGAAGAATTGTTGTCGGTCCTGGCGCGAAAAGAAATTGAATCCGGCGATGCTTATTTCGCTGAAGCCTACTTGCCAGGCCGTGAATATGATGTCCCATTGCTGGAAACAGCATCTGGGGTGGTAGCACTGACACCTGTTGAACTGCAGTTCAAAGGCTTTGGCGAGGCCGGACTAACTGAGATCTATTCTTACCATGCAAAGTGGGGTGGCAACCTGGTGGAATATGACGGAGTCCAGATGCACCTGTCTCAAGATCAGGAGCTCAACCAACAGCTGCAATCCATGGCCTGTAAAGCTTGGGATCTTTTCGGTCTCCGTGGCTATGGCAAGATGGATTTCCGCCTCGATGCCCAGGGGATTCCCCATATCCTTGAGATCAATAGCAATCCCAGCCTCTACCTGTTCTGGCCCCATCA
>SABL01000215.1 GCA_009928985.1 Clostridia bacterium | reverse complement strand
ATCAAGAATCGCCAGCCTTTGTCACGCATCCTGGTCGTCGCTCCGGTACAGCTGCCGGCGGACTACAATGCGCTCGTTGCCGACGAACTCAACGTCAAGCGTGTCGAGTACCTGGCCGACAATGCTGCCTTGCTCGACTATCAATTCAAACCTCAGCTCAAGACACTCGGCAAACGCCTGGGCAAGCTGGTCTCCCATGTCGGCAGTGTGCTGGCCGAGTTGCCGGGCCAGGAAACCATGGCCCACCTCAAGGCCAACGGCCATATTGTCATCCACATCGACGGCCAGGAGATCCATCTGGCCCAGGAAGACCTGCTGATCGAGACGGTCCAGCCGGAGGGCCTGTCCACTGAGTCTGACCGCGACTTCACGGTCGCCCTCGACACCCGCCTGACCCCTGAACTGATCGAAGAAGGCTTTGTCCGCGAGCTGATCAGCAAAATCCAGACCATGCGCAAGGATAGCGGCTTTGAGGTCTCCGACCGGATCGTGGTCCACCACAGCGGTAACGAGGCCCTGGCTGGCGTCTTTGCCAGAAACCTGGCATTCATTGCCGAAGAGGTCCTGGCCGATGCGATTTCTGGCGGCAAGCCCGAGACGGCCAAGTCCTGGGACATCAACGGCCAGAAAATCGACCTCTCGGTCACTCGCGTTACCCGCTGAAGCTTGAAAGGCAGGGTATGATATAATGGTCCAGGCTGGACGGCCTTGTGGCCGTCCAGCCTGATTTTGCCAAATTAAGGAGGGCCAACATGCCCGTTTTCGCCCTGAACATGATCAATAGCCTGGCCCAGTTCGATATCCAGGGAATCCTGGTCACCGTGCTGGTCTTGACCATATCCCTGTCGTTCCATGAAATGGCCCATGCTTGGGCTGCCTACAAGCTGGGAGACGATACAGCTGCCCTCCAGGGTCGCCTGACCATGAATCCCCTGGCCCATCTCGACCCGATCGGCACGTTGATGTTCATTTTTGCCGGTTTCGGCTGGGCCAAGCCGGTCCCGGTCAATCCGGCCCGTTTCACCCGCAACATCTCGATCCAGCGTGGCACCATGCTGGTCAGCCTGGCCGGCCCGGCTGGCAACCTCATCCTGGCTGTTGCAGCCTCGATCCTGCACGCCGCAACGATCCTGCTGTCTGTTGCCATCGGCAACAACAGCGTGCTCAACTTGCTCGAGAACTTGTTCCTGTTCCTGTACATGGCCAACACGATCCTGGCTGTATTCAATTTGCTGCCCATACCGCCGCTCGACGGATCGAAGATTTTCGGCGGTCTTTTGCCCACCAACCTTTACTACAAGTTTTTAGGGATGGAACGCACCATCGGCCTTTTGTTCCTGATGCTGGTCATTTTTGGCCGCGGCATCATCAGTTCGGTCCTGGCCGTCGTCCGCATCCCCTTTGACCTGGTGATCTGGACCCCGGTCCACTGGCTGGCCCAGTGGTTGCTCCAGTTCATGGCCTGACATTTTTCAAGGAAGAAACAACGGAAAGGAACCTTTCACTCATGACCAGGAAAATCGTCCTCAGCGGTGCCCGTCCCACCGGCGACGTCCATCTCGGCAATTATTTCGGGGCCCTGCACAACTGGGTCAAGCTCCAGGACCAGTACGACTGCCATTTTTTCATTGCTGACTGGCATGCTTTGACGACAGGCTACGCCGACACCCATGCCCTGCATGAGCACACGATCAGCCTGATTGCTGATTTCCTGGCGGTCGGACTCGATCCGGACAAGTCCGTCCTGTTCCTGCAATCCGAAGTGCCGCAGCATGCAGAACTCTACCTCTTGTTTGCCATGAACACCCCCCTGAGCTGGCTCGAGCGCTGCCCGACCTATAAGGACCAGCTCAACCAGCTCAAGGAAAAGGACCTCACCACCTATGGCTTTCTCGGCTACCCCTGCCTGCAGGCAGCTGACATCCTGGCCTACAAGGCTGATTTTGTCCCAGTCGGTGAAGACCAGATCCCGCATCTCGAGCTGACGCGCGAAATTGCCCGCCGGTTCAATTACCTCTACCAGACACCCGTTTTCCCGGAACCGCAGCCACTTCTGACCGCAGCCAAAGTCCTGCCCGGCACAGACGGTCGCAAAATGTCGAAAAGCTATGGCAATACGATTTCCTTTGCCGACGATCCAGAGACCGTGCGCCAGAAAGTCATGAACATGGTCACCGACCCGGCCCGCATCCGGAAGACCGATCCCGGTCATCCCGATGTCTGTTCGGTCTTTTCTTTCCACAAGATTTTCTCTCCGGACGAAGTAGATTCCATCCGCAGCCAGTGCGAGGGTGGCCAGATCGGTTGCGTCGCCTGTAAAAAGCAGTGTGCCGCCAAAGTGGCCGAGTTCCACACCCCGATCCATGACAAGCGCACCGAATTGCTCAAGGATCCGGATCATCTGGTCCAGATTATCAAGGACGGCTCAGCCAAGGCCCGCGACCTTGCTGCCCGGACCATGGCCGAAGCCAGGGCCGCTGTCCGCATCGGCCTGTAACGAAGCCCGGCCATGGCAACCTCTGACAGGGCATCCCTGGCGCCCGGCAACCAGACCGACAGGGAAGGGACGGACCTGAAACTGTCCCTGGAGCATTTTGAAGGACCACTGGACCTTCTGATCCACCTGATTGAAAAAAACCGGATCGACATTGCCAATATCCCGATCTCGCAGATCACGGACCAGTACCTCCAGTATCTGGACCGGTG
>SABL01000214.1 GCA_009928985.1 Clostridia bacterium | reverse complement strand
GCCGAAGACAAAGCCAAGAAAGAAGAAGTCGACACCAGAAACGCTGCCGACTCAGCGATCTACCAGTCCGAAAAGGCACTCAAGGACACGGGCGACAAGCTTGACAGCGCCGACAAAGCCGCGATCGAAGCCGCGATCGAAAAGCTCAAAGCTTCGATGACTGCCAACAACCTTGAAGAAATGAAAGCGGATACCGAAGCTCTGCAGCAGGCTTTTTTCAAAGCCAGTGAAAAGCTCTACCAGCAGCAGGGCGGTGCCAATCCGGAAAATGAACCCTTCCCGGACATGAGTGGCTTCAATCCTGGATCAGGCTCTGGCACCGGTGCCGGACAGGCCTACGATGCCGAGTTCAAAGACGCCGGCAGCGACAAGTAAGACTGACCCCGGACCCCAAGGTCCTGACATGACCCGATCCCGCCTGGACCTCGATCAGAGGCTCAGGCGGGTTTTCTCAAGTTTTGATCGGAGGAATCCCCGTGGCTGAAAAGCGCGATTATTACGAAGTATTGGGCGTCAGCAAAGGCGCGAGCGATGATGAAATCAAAAAGGCCTACCGCAAGGTGGCCAAGCAATACCACCCTGACCTCAACCAGGGCAACAAAGACGCCGAAGGCAAGTTCAAAGAAGCGAATGAGGCCTATGCGGTGCTCAGCGATGCCGACAAACGGTCCAAGTATGACCAGTTTGGCCATGCTGGCGTCGATGGCCAGGGCTTTGGCGGATTTGACGGCAGTGGCTTCAACTTCGACATCGAAGATTTGTTTGGCTCGTTTTTCGGCGGTGGCTTTGGCGGCAGTCGGCGCCGGGCCGGCCCGCAGCGCGGTGCTAATCTCAAGTACCGCATGAACCTTGATTTCATGGAAGCTGCTTTTGGTGTGGAACGGATGATCAACATCACCAAGGAAGACCTCTGTGACACCTGCCAGGGCACTGGAACCAAGGATGGGTCTCAGCCGGAAAAGTGCAGCCAGTGCCAGGGCACCGGCCAGGTCACAGCTCGCCAGCAGACCATGTTTGGCAATGTCATGACCCAGCGTCCTTGCCCGACCTGCAATGGCCGCGGCACGATCATCAAGAATCCCTGCAATGACTGCCACGGTGCTGGCCGGCGCCAGAAAGCCAAGAATCTCTCGGTCAAAGTCCCAGCCGGTATCGATGACGGCCAGATGCTGACCTTGCGCGGCGAGGGCGAACCTGGTTCAACGGGTGGTCCCTATGGCGACCTCTATGTTGAAGTCCATATCCGTCCGCACCCGGTCTTCCAGCGCGACGGCTACCATACCTACTGCGAAGTGCCCGTAACCTTCCCGCAGGCTGCCCTAGGTGCTGAAATCGACGTGCCGACGATCGATGGCAATCAGAAATTCTCGCTTAAGGAAGGCACCCAGCCCAATGAGATGTTCACCATCCGGGGCAAGGGCATCCCGCACATCGACCGGACCAATACCCGCGGCGACCACAAATTCCGCGTCATTCTCGAAGTGCCACGTCACCTCGATGCCAAGCAGAAGGAAATCCTGCAGCAATTCAGTGAAAGCACCAACCGCAAGAACTACCAGAAAGTGGATTCGTTCTTTGCCAAGATCAAGGACCTGTTCAAATGAGGTGGCTGGAACTCTCATTCGCCACCACCCATGAAGCCGCCGAACTGGTGACGGATTTTTTGTCCAGTCTCGGTGCCGATGGCGTCCAGGTCCAGGATGCCGAGGAAATCAAGGAAATCCTGGCCGATCCCAACAGCCTGACCTACGCCGACGAAGGCTTCATCGACAGCCTGGATCCGGTCGTAAGAATCAAGGCCTATTTTGCTGAAT
Organism: Clostridia bacterium; assembly: GCA_009928985.1. Lineage (GTDB taxonomy): Bacteria > Bacillota > Clostridia > Saccharofermentanales > UBA5734 > UBA5734. The sequence continues at coordinate 900 of SABL01000214.1, read as the reverse complement.
TCGACCAGGGCGTGCGCCGCAACGAAGACATCAGCCTGACCAGCGACGAGCTCTATGACGATGTACCGAAAATCTATGTGTCCCTGACCGAGCTTGAAGACCTGATCCACAAACGCCTGCAGGAATTTTCCGAATTCCTTGACGTCGGTGAAGGCTACCTGGGTTGCCTGGAGGTGCGCGAGGAGGATTGGGCCAACAACTGGAAACAGTACTACACCACCCTGCACCTGACGCCGCGCCTCGTGATCAACCCGAGCTGGGTTGACTATGCGCCCACAGCTGAGGAGATCGTGATCACACTCGATCCGGGCAGCGCCTTTGGCACCGGTACGCATGAAACGACCGCGATGTGCGCCCAGTGGCTCGACGAGCTGCTAGGCGAGGGTGACGACGTGCTGGACCTCGGCACGGGCAGCGGCATCCTGGCGATCATTGCCGCCAAGCTTGGAGCCGGTTCGATCGAAGCCATTGACATCGACCAGCTCGCGACCGACGTCGCCAGCGAAAACTGCCGCCTCAACGAGGTCGAAGTCGACATCCACACCGGTGTGCTCAGCGACGCCAAGTGGGAGCAGTACGATGTGATCGTAGCCAACATCATTGCCGACATCATCGCCGCGATCGCCGCCGATATCCCCGGCCGCCTCAAACCAGACGGCCTGTTTATCACCTCCGGCATCATCGAGGACAAAGCCGACCAGGTGCTCTCCGCCTGCATGACTGCCGGCCTCAAGCCGATCGGCCGCACCGAGCAAAACGGCTGGGGCGCCTTTGTGTTTGAGAAGAGCGAGTGAGGTCGGGTTTTAGGGCCAAGCTCTGATCCTGACAGCCCTTAGGCGAGCATCAGTCGCACACAAGTCATTCGATTAACAGATCTGGATTCACTGGATCTGTGGTATC
>SABL01000213.1 GCA_009928985.1 Clostridia bacterium | reverse complement strand
TAGTTGTTGTGCATAAACCCCTTCAAGATGCAAATTCGATCATGGTCGAATTTGCACAGTTTTGAGTTGAAATCGAAAACAACAAAACGATAGACGGTGACATAATAATACAGTTCCCAATCGGACCCGATCATTCATGAGGAGGAGAAAACATGAAGAAATTGCTCGTTATCTTGCTGGTCACTGCCATGGTCCTTTCCCTGGCTGCCTGTGGCGGCCAGACCACACCGGCTCAATCCACCACAGCCGCCCAGGGTGAAACCGCTGCAGCAGCTGCCGATGACCAGACTTTGACCGTCTGGTGCTGGGACCCGGCTTTCAACATCTATGCCATGCAGGAAGCTGAAAAGGTCTACCAGAAAACCAATCCCAACTTCAAGCTCAACATCGTTGAGACCCCTTGGAACGACGTCCAGACCAAAGTGACCACAGCATCGGCCTCCAATGACCTCAGCACCTTGCCAGACATTCTCCTCATGCAGGACAATGCTTTCCAGAAAAACGTCATCAGCTTCCCGGACACCTTCGTTGACATCACCAGCCTGGGCGTCGATTTCTCCCAGTTTGGTGCTTCCAAGGTCGCCTACTCTGTCGTCGATGGCAAAAACTATGGCGTGCCTTTTGACAATGGTGCTGTCATCCATGCCCTGCGCACCGACGTCCTCGCAGAAGCCGGTCTCTCGATCGCTGATTTCACCGACATCACCTGGGACCAGTACATTGAACTGGGCAAGGTTGTCCTCGAAAAAACAGGCAAGCCGCTCCTCTCGTCCACCGCTGAGTCTGACCTGCTGCCGATGATGATGCAGTCCGCCGGTGCCAGCTTCTTTGACAAAGACGGCAATCCGGACATCACCAACAATGCGACCCTGAAGAAAGTCTTCGAGACCTACGTCAAACTGATCGAATCGGGCGTCCTGATCCATGTCAATGATTGGGACCAGTACATTGGCTCCATGACCAACGCGACCGTCGGCGGCACGATCAATGGCTGCTGGATCATCGGTTCGATCCAGACCGCCCAGGACCAGTCCGGCAAATGGGCCATCACCAATATGCCCAAGCTCGATGGCATCCCCACTGCGACCAACTATTCGAACAATGGCGGTTCCAGCTGGGCTGTCACAGCCAACAGCAAAAACCCGCAGCTGGCTGCTGATTTCCTGGCCAAGACCTTCGCTGGCAGTGTTGAATTCTACGAAACCATCCTGCCTGCCTCTGGCGCTCTGGCATCCTATGCCCCGGCCGGAAAGAGCACCGTCTATTCCCAGCCCCAGGAATTCTTCGGCAATCAGCCGATCTACGCCCTGATCACCGAATTTGCGGGCAAGGTTCCCAGCAACTACACCGGCGCTTACTACTACGAAGCCCGTGACGCTCTGGCAGCAGCCCTGACCAATTCCGTTTCCGGTGCATCGATCGACGATGAACTGAAGACCGCAGAAGACATCGTCAAGACCGCTATGGGTCAGTAAACAACCTGACTGATCTGCAGGGGAGGTGTTCCGAACCTGGAACACCTCCCTTTTGACAAGACCGTACGCAAAGTCTGGCTGGATCCGATGTCCATCTTTGTTTTGCATGGAGGAGTACTTGAAATGAAAGTAAATCCGATGTCACTTATCCAAAAACAACGCATGGCAGGCTGGATTTTTTTGGCGCCTGCCACCCTGCTGATTGTCATCATGAGCTTTATCCCGATGATCCAGGCCTTCCTCCTGTCGCTGCAAACAGGCAAAGGGAATCAACTGTCATTTGCAGGATTGTATAATTATGGCCGCCTGTTCAAGGATGCCATTTTCGTCAAATCCCTGATGAACAGTTTCATCTATCTGATCGTCCAAGTTCCGATCATGCTCCTTTTGGCCTTGTTCCTGGCCTCCATGCTTAATAACCGCGACCTGAAGTTCAAGGGCCTCTACCGCACGGCGATCTTCCTGCCCTGTGCCACCTCTCTGGTCTCCTATGCCATCATTTTCCGTTCACTATTTGCCGTCGACGGTTTCATCAATGTCATTCTGATCAAACTCGGCATTCTGCAAACTGGCTACAATTTCCTGGCCAATCCAACATCCGCCCGCGTTGTCATCATCCTGGCCCTGCTCTGGCGCTGGACCGGTTACAACATGGTTTTCTATCTGGCCGGCCTGCAAAATATCGAGTACTCCGTTTACGAAGCAGCCAAGATCGATGGGGCTACGCCGTTCGAGACCTTCTGGAAAATTACGGTACCCCTTTTGAAACCAACGATCCTCTTGACAGCCATCATGTCCACAACCGGTACGCTGCAGCTGTTCGACGAATCCGTCAACCTGACGAACGGCGGTCCGGCCAATGCCACCATCACCATGTCGCACTACATCTACAACCTCTCCTTCAAGTATGTGCCAAATTTTGGTTTAGCCGCAGCCATGTCGTACATTATCCTGATCCTGGTGGCATCGCTATCCTTTATCCAGATGAAAGCAGGTGACCGTCGTGACTAATGAAAAGATCAAACAGGCCCTGACCTATGTATTCCTGACGGTTGCTGCCCTGGTGTCCGTTTTCCCCTTGTACTGGATGCTTTCCGCGGCAACCAACCTCAGCGTCGATGTCTCCCGCGGAGTCTTGCTGCCCGGTACAGCGCTGATCAGCAATTTCCAGAATCTCCTGAAAAACCAGGATGTGCTCGGCGCAATGATCAATTCTTTCAAATATTCCGTTACGCTGACCGT
>SABL01000212.1 GCA_009928985.1 Clostridia bacterium | reverse complement strand
GCGCAAGCTTGTCGATTTTTCATGGCCGGTGAGCGAAATCACGCGGCAATTGGCTGGCCGGGCGAGTCTCCTCGACCCACAGGGTGGTGTTGACCTGACGGAAAAGCTCGTAGCCAATCTTCAGGGAACCTACCGCATGAGTATCCTGGAGGGTTGGTTGGAAAAAAAATGGATCGGTGGGATTGTCACCTTTGAGACATCGCAGGAGATGATCGACGCCCTATTGAAAGGAGAGGTTGACTTTATCTATGACGAATCCGAATTTATCGACAGCCTCACCAAACACTACCCGGGAATGTTCCAGATCCTGAATGACGACAAATTGACGGCGCCCTTGGGTTATAAGGCTTTTCCATTACGTCGGGGTGAAGTTGAACTATTGAACAGGATCAATGACAGCATGCGCGAGATCATGGATGACGGAACCTATTCCCGGTTATATCGCCACTATTTTCTCCAGGAGGCTAATCAGGAACTGACTCGGCAAACGACGACTGACTCTCCCCAGGAGCGTTTGCCAGCCATCGAAATTAATGAAGTCAACAACGCGCGCGTGATTTTGAATGATTATTTCAACGCGATATCCAATGATTCGGACGAGTCATTGGCGCGGGAAAGGTCCGGACTGGTGGATCAGTTTATCCAAGAAGGCCGGCGTGAATTCGATGACAAACTCCATCGCGCGCAAGTTCGCTTTAATGAGTTGCTACTGTTGATTAAGGGGCAGCCAAAAGACGCTCCTTACTTCTCGGCCTTCTATTATCACCAGATTTACGATCTCCTGGATTCTTTCCAGCAAATGCGTGCCAGTATTGAGAGTTACCGTCACAAGTTCGAGGCGGAAAACAACCAGACGCATAACAACATTCAGATGATCAGGCAGTTGGATATCCCTGATCCCGACTTGCAATGGCGAAAGCGCTGGGTGGAAAAGAATTTCGACCAGGTACTTGACACCCAGGCCCGCTGGATCGACCGGATAGATGAAACCCTCAGAAAAACGGTTGAGTTCCAGGCCCTGCTCGAAGAGACCATGCAACTGGCCGAGCGGGATAGTTTTGATAACTACCGGCAATATTATTTTCAGCGCTTCAATTTTTTTGGCAACACCAGCGGCCTGGGCAGCTTCAAGTATCAGTGGGTGGAATTACTCCGCAGTCTCCAGAACTGGGCCGCCAATTTACCCACTCAGGTTGAGGTCGTCATTCCGGGGGCCTCCTGGTTGCTCAAGTTGTTCATGATCCTGCTGGGCTGCACCCTCGCCGCCCTAGCCTTCTCCTATTGGGCGCGCCGCCGGAGTCCGATATTATTTAGACGATTTCTGATTCCTTATCTCAGTGCCGGCTTGGGCATCTTTTTCGCGATCAGTGCCCAGATCCTCCCCATGATCTATTACAACCTGTTCGCCTCGCTGTACCTCTTTTCCTTTTCCCTGGCCATCATGGTAGCGGTATGGAAATTGCGCAAAGTCGCGCTCTGTACCCTTGAGACCGATCCCCTAGTGGTCTCGATCTTTAGTCTGCTGGCGATCGACCTGCTCCTCGTGTTTCTGGCTCCACCGCTGGTCGTATTAGCCGGCCTGGTGGTCCTGACGGTCCTCAACCTACTCTGGCTGGTTTATTGCTATCGCAAACTCCGGGTTTATCGCCGGCAGGAAATCGCTATCCTGCTTTCCATCAGCGGTCTCATCTGGCTGGGTTCGGGAATTACCGCCTGGCTGGGCTACCTTTACCCCGCCATGTTCATTGCGGTAATCGGTCAATTTAGTTTCATGGTCATTTACGCTGGTTTTATATTCAGCCATTCCTTGCTCCAGGTGGCTAGGAATCTCGCGATTTCCCACCCCTTGCTCACCAGCTTTATCTCCACTTTCCTGATCCCATCCGTCTGGCTCGGCCTGCTATTGGGTGCCATTTTCTGGTCAGCCATCATCTTCAATGGTGACTGGCTGTTCGTGGAAATGTACAACGTGGATTTGCTTCCTGATTTACCAATGGATATCAGTCTGCGTCTCCTGCTGAATCTGATCCTGGCGGGCCTGCTGATCAATTTCCTCCTGCACTGGATCAATGTCCTCATAAGAATTCTCGGGGAGAGCTATGATTTTGATCTGGTATCGATCAATTCCACCTACCTGGTCGTCCGTTACCTGGTGTGGATACTCTTCTCGGTCATCAGCCTAGCCTCACTCAATATTGCCTGGGAAAACCTCAAATGGATCATTGGCGGACTGAGCGTCGGCTTTGGCTTCGCCCTCAAGGATGTGCTGGAGAATTTCTTCGCGGGCATCATCATCCTGATCGGCAAACAGGTTCGACCCGGGGATACCATCGAATTCGGTTCCGTCTATGGCAAGGTGGCGAAAATCAACATCCGTGCCACCTTTATCAAGACGGAGGACAACGCCCTCATCGCCATGCCCAACAGCCAGATTGTCTCCAAGGAGTTCCGGAATTGGACCCTGAATGGCGAACAACGCCGTCAGGAAGTCGAGATCATCCTCGCCGGTCAGACCGACATTCAATGGGCCAGACAGATCATGCTGGAGGCCATGAACTCATGCGCCATCGTCCTGAAGGATCCGGCCGCCGATCTCCTGTTCATGCGCTACCACGACAACGATATCCTGGTGCGGGCCCGTTTCTGGATCCAGGTGGCCTTACGCACCAAGTCCATCAGCATCGTGCTGGAGGCGATTGACCAGGCCTTCCGCTCCCGGGG
>SABL01000211.1 GCA_009928985.1 Clostridia bacterium | reverse complement strand
GCGTTTTGCAGGCTCTCCGCACTCTGCAATTCGGTCGGGATCTGGACGGACGGTTCAGCGATCCCCAGCGCGGCCAGCTGGGCAATCATCGCCGGATCCAGCGCCACGCGACCCGATAGGCCGCGCAGGCCTTCGATCGAAACCTGGCCGAGCGTTTCAGGCAGGCGCAAGGCCCCGTAATACAGGTCATACCCCTCGACACTGAACCATAAGTCGGCTTTTTGCACGGTCAGGTCAAATTCCAGGCTGGCGGCATGGTAGCTGCTGTCAGATGGCTTGGTGATCCGGATCCGGGTCGTCCCGGTGGCAAGGACCCGTAAATTGACCACACCAGTTGTTTCATCCGTGACAAATTCGACGATGCCGGGATTTTGCACGATCTCATAGGTCAGCGTGGCATCGGAGACAGCGATCTGTTCCGCGGTCAGGCCTTCGACTACAGGCTGAGGGAAATTGTCAAATATCAATGGTTTGTCGGGCGTTGTATAAGTGATCTGGTTGAGATCGGTCGCAAGGACAAGTGCAGGGTAGTCGGCACGCTCGACGTTCAGGGTGTAGATCTTCTGGTCATAATTGACAAATCCCGGATTTGTGTTCGAAGTAGATTTGACTCGGACGAAGAAGGTAAACGTGCCCGCCTTTTTCGGATAGCCTTCCAGCACACCCGAGGGCGACAAAGTCAGGCCGATCCCATCTGGTAGCTGGTCGAGATTTTCCCCGGCGTCATCAACCAGGGCATATTCATAGGTATTGCCGCCACCGATGGCCTGGCCGACCGTCACGTTGAGGTATTCGTTGACCCGGCCATTGATGGTGCTATCGCCGCTGAGGATGACCGTCGTGCTGGGGTCCTCACCGTCGTATAGCACATAACCGTCCTTGACAGACGGGCAAATGCTGGCATAGTGGCTGTTATCATAGGGCACAGGCCCTGATGGCGTCAGGATCTGGAAACTCTGAACAGCTGTGTCCGGCAGGTTGATCAGCTGCAGGGTGCCAGCCTCGATATGTCCGGCATAACCGCCGGCGAAGACATTGCCATTGTTGATTCCTGCCGCGTCCACGGTGATTTTGCCGGAAACGAGGACATTGTCGAGCAGATTGTCGCCACCCAAGACCACGGCAGTCACGAGGCCATTATAGCTCGGCTGTCCCAGGTCACTGGAGGCACTGGTCACCCGCACGCCGTAGCGGTCGCTGTCTGTCTCAGTGGTCATATGAAGATTCCGGATCGTGGCGCCCTTGATGTATTTGAACAGACCGATGCTGATGCCTGCGGCATCCTTGACGTTGTTTTCACTGTAAGTGTCGCCGACTGACAAGGTGATGGTGTGTCCCCTGCCATCAAAGGTACCAGAGAAAGGATTTGTCAGGCTGCCCAGGCCTCGGTAGCCTGTCAGCTTGGTCTGAGAGAAATCAATGTCATCCATCAGGCGATAGTGTGCTCGGACGAGATAATCAATCACCTCTGACCTGGCCTGAGCCGTCAGTTCTTCCGTTAGATCAAAGCCATTAACCTGCTGGAGGCTGCCTGAACCTTCACCGCCGAGGGTTTCTCCGTTATTTGCAATCGCGATGGCCAATGCATAGATTTGATCAGGACTGTCGATAATGTAAGGTGATAAGGTTGTGCCATATCCGCGGTCCAGCCTTCCGCGCGGTGGGTTGATCACGATCTGGACATTACCGGTACTGGCCGGCATGACCGCCGTATCGATGTCGTAGGCATATTTCTCATCATCCAGGAAACTGTCATAGTAATAGTAAGCGGAACCGGCATCAAATTGGCTAATGAACGTTGCCCGCCCGAAGTAGTGCAGTTGATCAGCTGGATCTGGTATAGGTTCTCCCACGGTGAGTTCGTACGTGGCCGGGAAGGCGACGCGACGCAATTCCAGCAGCGTGCTGTCGCCGAAAACACGGCCGATCAAGGCGTCAGATAGCGGTGGGTCCGGGTCCGGCTGGGCATTGCTGTACCCGGCAGGCAGCCGGATCTCGATGGTTTCAAACACATGGACCCCGCCCGCGATCGAGCCGACGAGGGAAGCCGCCCCATTGGTGAAGGTCGTTGTCGACAGGCTGCCTCCGCGGGTCCACAGGTCTTCCAGCTCGATCTGGGAGATTTTGACGCGGCCCGAATTGATCGCCGGCATGCCGATCCTGTAGTCATCATTGGGTTTGTAATAACCGGCAGCCAGGGCGCCTGGGTAGTAGGTCCCCGCGACGGTTCCGGTCAGCCGCAGACCAGAGATCTCCAGCGGGCTGGTTGGGTCATAGGGGGTGATGCTGGTGAATAAGCCGCTCTGCAAGTCCTTGGTCGCGGCCAGCCGGTCGGCAGAGCTATCCGGGCTCGCAAAGGTGATCTGGGGGTAGCTTCCGCTAGCCAGCAGCTGGCCTTGGTAGGCGCCCCCGATGATCGGCATCGGATAATACGCCACCCCAGTCAGGTCGATGTCAGCGGTGATCCGGAAATGGGACAGTTTCAAGTCCATGACCTTGTCGACGTCCGTCGCATTGGCCGGGTAATCAGCCTCCGGGAAATATGGCAGCAGGATCCAGCTCAGGGCACTGGTCAAATAGTTGAAAACGCTCAGGGTCTGCAGCTTGGCGGCACTGTCGATGATGAAGGGATTCTCCGCGGTGCCCTTGCCCAGGATCTCGGTTGGGGTGAATCCATGATAGTGGCGGGCAGCGTCAGAGGATGTGTTGTTCGCGATTACAC
>SABL01000210.1 GCA_009928985.1 Clostridia bacterium | reverse complement strand
CTGGTTGAGCCTGAACTTTTGTTCCAGGCTATCCGCGACCGGATGCCCGACCGCGTTCCGGCCTGGCTGTACCAGGGCGCGATCGAAGCGGCCAGTGCCGTCAGAAATCGTTATGACATCGCTGAGATCGACCAGATCCTGGACCGCCTGGCCTACACCGAGGCCATCCGCCTGGCCCAGGAACTGGGCAATCCATTTTTTCTCGACTATTTGCATCTGCGCACGGACCTGGCCAATCTGGGCAGCCTGCTCCGGAGCCGTCTCCTGAAGGCAGACCGGCGCCTGCTGGGCCAGTCATTGCTGCCCGCCGGCAGGCTCAATCATGATACCCTGCTGAGCTGGTTTGCGGCAGAATCGGAGCAGATCACCGAAGATCTGGCCAAAGGCCCCTTTGCCGAACTGGCCCCGTTTTATTCCGGCCAAAACCAGCGCGGCACCCTGTCCGCCTTTGGCAAAACCTGCGACCACCTGATCCTCGATCATTTGAAAAAAGCCCAGTTCATTCTGCGTGGTCCAGAGATTCCATTGGCGTATCTGCTGGCCCGCTTGCTGGAAATCAAGAATGTCCGCATCGCGCAGACCTTGCTGCGCAACAAACTGCCGTCGGCCCAGATCCGAGAACTGGCGCGCGACAGCTTGGCCGCCAGGAGGTAAACGATGTACAAAGTCGGCGTCATTGGCGACCGTGACAGCATCATTGGATTTCGCGCCCTGGGCATGTCTGTCCATGATGCGGCCACCCCAGCTGAAGCAGAAACCTTGCTACGCCAGCTGGCGGATGAGCAATTTGCTGTCATCTTCATGACGGAACAATTGGCCGAAAGCAATTTGCCGTTGCTGCGTGAACTTCGCAGCCGCAAGCTGCCGGCTGTGATCCCGATACCCTCGATTGCGGGGACAACCGGACTGGGCATGTTCCAGGTCCGTGAATCAGTCAAGAAAGCAGTCGGCATGGACATCTTCGCACAAGACGAAGCAAACCAGGCCGAAAAGGAGTAGAGCCATGTTAAGCAAGAGTCAAGGGACCATTGTCAAAGTATCCGGCCCCCTGGTTGTCGCCTCAGGCATGCGCGATGCCGAGTTATTCGACGTCGTCCGTGTCTCGGAGAAAAAATTGATCGGTGAGATCATCGAAATGCACGGTGACCGTGCCTCGATCCAGGTCTACGAAGACACGGCAGGACTGGGCCCGGGTGAACCGGTCGTTTCAGAGGGTGCCCCGCTCTCCGTTGAACTGGCCCCCGGCCTGATCGGCCAGATCTTCGACGGCATCCAGCGTCCGCTCGACCGACTCGTTGCCCTGGCCGGCAACAACATCGACCGCGGTGTCACGGTTCCAGCCATCGACCGCGACCGTAGCTGGACGTTCCAGCCCACAGCCGGGATTGGCACTTTTGTCACCAGCGGTGATGTGCTCGGGACGGTTCAGGAGACTGAACTCGTTCTGCATAAGGTCATGGTGCCTCCGGGCCTGTCCGGTACGATCGAATCCATCGAATCCGGCGACAAAAAGGTGACCGAAACCATCGCGACGATCCGGACTGCAGCCGGCAAATCCGTGCCGGTGACGATGATGCAGAAGTGGCCGGTCCGCCGTGGCCGCCCCTACGCCGAAAAGATCTCACCGGATGCCCCGCTGGTCACCGGCCAGCGCGTCATCGACACCTTCTTCCCGGTTGCCAAAGGTGGCACGGCCACCGTCCCCGGACCGTTCGGCAGCGGCAAGACCGTCATCCAGCACCAGCTGGCCAAATGGGCCGAATCCGACATCGTCGTCTACATCGGTTGCGGTGAACGCGGCAACGAGATGACCGACGTTCTAATGGAATTCCCGGAACTGATCGACCCCAAATCCGGCTATTCCCTGATGAAGCGCACCATCCTGATTGCCAACACCTCGGACATGCCGGTTGCCGCCCGCGAAGCCTCGATCTACACCGGGATCACAATCGCCGAATACTTCCGCGACATGGGCTTTTCAGTCTCGATCATGGCCGACTCGACGTCCCGCTGGGCCGAAGCCCTGCGTGAAATGTCCGGCCGTCTCGAGGAAATGCCGGGTGAAGAAGGCTATCCGGCCTACCTCGGATCGCGTCTGGCCAATTTCTATGAACGGGCCGGCTCCGTCCGTTGCCTGGGCTCAGAAGGACGCACCGGCGTCTTGACCGCCATCGGCGCCGTTTCGCCGCCAGGCGGTGACTTGTCTGACCCGGTCGCCCAGTCGACGCTGCGCATCGTCAAGGTTTTCTGGGGCCTGGACTCCTCTCTGGCTTACAAGCGCCACTTTCCGGCGATCAACTGGCTCAACAGCTACTCGTTGTATACGGACAAGATCGACAACTGGATGAACCAGACGGTCACCCCGGAATGGAGCCGTCTCAGGACTGATGCGATGCGCCTGCTGCAGGAAGAATCCGAACTCGAGGAAATCGTCCGTCTCGTCGGCCAGGACTCCCTGTCCGCGATCGACCGCCTCAAGCTCGAAGCCGCTCGCTCAGTGCGTGAAGATTTCCTGCACCAGAACTCCTTTGATGAAATCGACACCTACACCTCCCTGCAGAAGCAGCAGCGCATGCTCAGCCTGATGATGCAGTTCTACTACGAAGGCCAGCGGGCTCTCGAGCGCAATGCCTCCTTCCGCGATTTGGTCAATGTACCAGCCCGCGACGGGGTCAGCCGCCTGAAATTCGTCCCTGAGGCGGAGGTCATGGAAAAGGCCGACCGTCTGACCCGCGA
>SABL01000058.1 GCA_009928985.1 Clostridia bacterium | reverse complement strand
CGTGAGAAATTTCCTGATTCGTTTCATCAACCTGATCTGGGGTTTGTTTTTGTTTGCGGTCGGCATCGTCCTGACCATGAAAGCCAATATCGGCTTTGCACCCTGGGATGTCCTGCACAGTGGCCTGAGTGAGCGCACGGGCATTTCCTTTGGCACCATTTCGATTCTGATCGGACTCTTGATCTGTGTCTTGGTCGTTTTGCTTGGTGAAAAACTGGGGCTTGGCACTGTTCTCAATATGGTACTGATCGGGTCTTTTATCGATCTGTTGCTGAAAGCGGACATCATTCCGATGGCTCACAGTTTCGTCCCGGGCTTGATTGAGATCACATTAGGCTTGTTCGTCATCGCTTTCGGTTCATACTTCTACATCAAGGCTGGATTTGGTGCTGGACCGCGCGATTACCTGATGATTGTGCTCCGGCGCCGGACCCGCTTGTCAGTCGGTGTCAGCCGTGGCCTGGTCGAAGGTACTGCTGTGCTTTTTGGCTGGCTTTTGGGTGGGCCTGTGGGTGGTGGGACCGTGCTGGCCGCTTTTGGCATCAGCCTGTGCATCCAGATCGTATTCTCGCTCATGAAATTTGAACCGGCTGCTGTCCAGCATGAGACATTGATGGTGACTTGGCAGCGATTGCGCAAGGAAATGGCTTCGAACTAAGCGAGGTGCCATTTGATCCAACAGTCACTCGATCGCTCGTGATTCCATATTGATTCAGGGCGGACAATGTCCGCCTTTTTTCTTACAACAATTACAAATAAATAATAATATAAGAAAATTTATATAATTTTATTGACAATAGTGTGTGACGCATAGTATATTGATGATAGAGGAGGCGATGAGATGAACCAGACCAATGTTCTTCTTGAAAATATGGTTTCCGAGCTTCGTCGTGGTACGTTGATTCTCAGTGTCCTGGCTCTGCTGCGCCAGCGCCAGTATGGGTATTCGCTGGTGTCTGGCCTGGAGTCACATGGGATTTCGATCGAGGCTGGCACCCTCTATCCGCTGCTGCGGCGCCTGGAGAAGCAGGGGCTTCTGGATAGCGAATGGGATGTCGACCAGTCCCGCCCCCGACGCTACTATGTCCTCAATGAATCCGGCCAGAAAATCCTGGCCCAATTATCAGCAGAATGGATGGGCATGACCCAGGCCATCCAGGATTTGATCCAGTCTGGAGGTTGAGTACGATGGAATTGATTGATCGCTATGTTTATTCTGTTGTCAAACATTTGCCTGCTCCCCAGCGGGCTGATATCGAAAAGGAATTGCGCGGCTTGATCGAGGACATGACTGCGGAGACGGTTGCAGCTGGCCAGCCGGAACAAACGGCCGTCGACACCGTCCTGCGCAAACTGGGACATCCAACCTTGCTGGCTGCCCAGTATCGAGGTACAGAACAGCACTTGATTGGCCCAGGGTTGTACTATCTGTATGCCCTGGTGCTGAAGATTGTCCTGTTCGCCACCGGCGGTGGCCTTCTGATCGCGATGCTCGTCAATTTGCTGGTTCATGGTAGTGAAGCCCCTGTCCAGACCGTACTGGAGACGATAGGCAGTCTTTTCACAGGCCTGATTGGCGCGTTTGGCTGGGTGACCTTGATCTTTGCCGCCATTGAACGTTACAGTCCGGAGAAAATTGACGTGGCCAAGTCAGAAACCTTTGATCCGCGCGATTTGCCCGAGGTTCCCCGCAAAGAGGAGCGCATCCACCCGGCAGATCCGATTGCCAGCATGATTTTCATCTTGATCGCCATGATTCTGGCCAATTTTGTTCCCCGGTTGGTTGGGTTGTATTGGACCGGTATGCCGAGTGGCCAGATGATCCCTCTGTTCAATGAGCCCGTCTATCGCCTGTATCTGCCCTTTATCCTGGCAACGCTGGGGATCGCCTTGATCAAAGAGATCGCCAAACTCGTCACCGGTCGCTGGACGATCCCGCTATCGATCGGGGCTTTGCTGGTTGACATTCCAGGCCTGATCCTGACGATTGTCATGTTCAATCACCCTGGGCTGTTCAATCCAGCCTTTTTCACCCAGATGTTTGCCCTGACCCAGACGGCTGATCCGATGCTCCTTGGCCTTCGGATGCCAGTGTTCCTGGCCCGTGTCGTGATAGGCCTGTCCATGTTCGGATTTGCGGTAGATACCATCAAAACAGTCGCCATGGTTATCCGGAAAACGGTCAAACTTTAAACTCCTCTGAACTGAACCGAAAAATTTGTCATTAAATGGCGTGTGATTTGTCAAATAATCATACGCCATTTTATAAATGTTGTTGTATAATAAATTGTAATGGTTACAATTATGAAATCATAGCAATTCCATTTTGTTTTCCAGAGTCAGGTGGTGACCGTATGAAGCCATCCTTTGAAGATTTGAAAAGTGAACTGAAACGACAACGCATCGGACTTTCGGTCCAGCGCTTGAAAATCCTGGCGTATTTGGCCGAACACCTGGATCACCCCACTGTTGACCAGATTTATACTGCCTTGATCACAGAAATTCCCAGTCTGTCAAAAACGACCGTATATAACACACTAAGCGTTCTACAGGACGCGGGCCTGGTCAGACCCCTCCAGATCGATGAACACGAAACGAGATACGACATCGAAATTGAGACCCACGGTCATTTCAAATGTGCCAGCTGCGGCACGATCTATAATTTCTCGCTCGACCCGAATGTGATGCAGAAAATTGATTTGCCAGCTTTCCAGATCATGGATAAAACGGTCTATTTTAAAGGTATCTGCCCGGATTGCCTTTCAAATAAGAAATAAACCAGACACAAGGAGGCTTGATTATGGACGAGATGAAACATCCAGAGACAGGACATCCGAAAATGGCGGTCGCCGGTGGCGGCACCTCGAACAAAGACTGGTGGCCCAATCAGCTTAACCTGAAGATCCTGCGCCAGAATTCCAGCTTGAGCAGTCCACTGGGCGCGAACTTCAAATACGCAGATGAATTCAAGAAACTCGACTTGGCAGCGCTCAAACAGGACTTGTATGCCCTGATGAAAGATTCTCAGGATTGGTGGCCGGCTGATTATGGCCATTATGGACCGCTGTTTATCCGGATGGCCTGGCACAGTGCCGGCACCTATCGTCTGGGGGACGGCCGTGGGGGCGCCTCAGATGGTACCCAGCGTTTCCCACCCCTGAACAGCTGGCCGGATAATGTCAACCTTGACAAAGCCCGGCGTCTGCTTTGGCCGATCAAGAAGAAATACGGCAATAAGATCTCCTGGGCGGACCTGATGGTCCTGGCCGGCAATTGTGCCATGGAATCGATGGGATTCAAGACCTTCGGCTTTGCTGGCGGCCGCGAAGATGTCTGGGAACCACAAGAGGATGTCTACTGGGGCACAGAGAATGAATGGCTCGGTGACAAGCGCTATTCCGGCAAACGGGATCTGGAGAATCCACTGGCAGCAGTCCAGATGGGCCTGATCTACGTCAATCCAGAGGGACCGAATGGCATGCCGGATGCGGTCGCTTCAGGACGAGATGTTCGCGAGACCTTTGCCCGCATGGCCATGAATGACGAAGAAACGGTCGCTTTGATCGCCGGCGGCCATACCTTTGGCAAAACCCATGGCGCTGGACCCGCGAGCCATGTCGGCCGCGAACCGGAAGCCGCACCGATCGAAGACCAGGGTCTGGGCTGGAAGAGCACGTTTGGCAGCGGCAAAGGCGGGGATACGATCGGCAGTGGCCTGGAGGGGGCCTGGAAACCACGCCCGACGACCTGGGACATGGGCTATCTCGAGACTTTGTTCAAATACGACTGGAACCTGGTCAAAAGTCCAGCTGGCGCCTTCCAGTGGATACCAAGCGATCCAGAGGCGGCAACAACGGTGGAGGATGCCCACAATCCCAACAAGCGCCACGCTCCGATGATGACAACCGCGGACTTGTCACTGCGCTTTGACGCCAAATATAATCCGATTGCTAAACGGTATCTGGAACATCCGGAAGAGTTCTACGATGCCTTTGCCCGCGCCTGGTTCAAGCTGACCCATCGTGACATGGGGCCCAAGTCCCGATACCTGGGTCCGGAAGTTCCAGACGAAGATTTGATCTGGCAAGATCCGGTTCCGTCTGCAAATCATGAATTGGTTAATGAGCAGGATGTTACGGATCTGAAAATGGAAATCCTGGCTTCAGGTTTGACGATTGCCGAGCTTGTCAGTACGGCCTGGGCATCTGCTTCGACCTTCCGTGGATCGGATAAGCGCGGTGGTGCCAACGGTGCCCGGATTCGTCTGGCTCCGCAGAGAAATTGGGCAGTCAATCAGCCAGAACAGCTGGACAAAGTCCTGAAAGTCCTGGAGAAGATCCAGGCTGACTTTAACAGTCGCCAATCGGGCAATAAGAAAGTGTCACTGGCGGACCTGATCGTGCTCGGTGGCAATGCAGCAATCGAATTGGCGATCCGGCATGCTGGCCAGACTGATGTGGTGCCTTTCAGTCCAGGCCGGACCGATGCTTCACAGGATCAGACCGATGCCCAATCTTTTTCCGTGCTTGAACCAAAAGCCGATGGTTTCCGCAATTATCTCAAAGATCAGTATTCCGTTCCGGCCGAAGACCTCCTGGTCGACAAGGCCCAGCTCCTGACCTTGACTGCACCTGAAATGACCGTTCTGCTGGGCGGCCTGCGCGTACTGGGTGCCAATTATGGACAGTCGCAATACGGTGTTTTCACTGCTCGTCCGGGTACACTGACGAATGACTTCTTTGTCAATTTGCTCGACATGGGCACCGCCTGGAAGCCGGTTTCCGAGGACAGGGATTTCTTTGAAGGCCATGATCGTACATCGGGTGAACTCAAATGGACAGCCTCACGCATCGACCTCATCTTCGGTTCCAATTCAGAGCTGCGTGCACTCGCTGAAGTCTATGCCAGTGACGATGCCCAGAGAAAATTCACCCAGGATTTCATTGCCGCCTGGAATAAAGTGATGAATGCGGACCGATTCGATCTCATCTAATCATTATTAAGAATATCTAGCGATAAGAATAGATATCTGGTATAGTAGCCTGAGAAAAGTCCCAACAGGGCAAATTAAATTTTTGGAGGATATCTACCATGGCAGACAACAAAACCTATGACAACCTGATGGCAGCTTTTGCTGGCGAGTCCCAGGCCAACCGCAAGTATCTGGCTTACTCCAAGCAGGCCGAAAAGGATGGCAACCTGAATGCGGCCAAACTTTTCAAGGCGGCTTCCGATGCCGAAACCTTGCATGCGCTGAAGCATTTTGAAGTTGCCGGCAAGATCGGCACGACTTCCGACAACCTCAAGGACGCTGTCGCTGGCGAAACCTATGAATACAAAGACATGTACCCTGATTTTGTCAAATTGGCTGAGGAAGAAGGCAACAAAGCTGCCCTGCTTTCTTTCAACTATGCGATGAAGGCCGAAGAAGTCCACGCCCGCCTCTACCAGGAAGCACTCGACTCTCTCGACCAGACAGACGAAGTCTATTACTATCTCTGCCCCATCTGTGGCAACATCGAGAAAGTCCGCCCTGGAAAATGCAGCATCTGCGGCGTTCCCGGTGAAAAGTTCATCCAGTATTAATTGAATCTGACTCGCATTGAACTGTGAAAAGGCCCATCCGGCAAGATCGTCCGGATGGGCCTTTTCCGTAAAGTGCATCATGGTAAGGGTTGCCCGATTGTAAATGTTAGATCGCAGACGATCTTGCTTCTTGTTGCAGGATATTGGTGTCGAGTCCCTTTTCCCAGCGGGAAACAACCACACCAGTGACGATCGCGTCATTGACGTTGAGAGCGGTGCGACCCATATCGACCAGGAACTCTACGGAGACTAAGATGGCTACCAACTCGATCGGCAGGCCTAACAGCGAAAGAACAAGGATGGTTGCATTGGTCGCCCCACCACCGACTCCAGCGATGCCAATCGAGCTGACCGTAATGTAGAGGATCAGTGGCAGGATGAAGGACAGACTCCAGATGTTGATGCCCAACGATGAAGCAACGAGCGTTGCGACAACTGCCGGGTAGACACCAGCACAGCCGTTTTGGCCGATCGTCGTGGCGAAAGAACCGGCCAGGTCAGCGTGGATTGGGCTGACGCCGAGTTTATCGGTCTGAGCCTTGATTGTCAGGGGCAAGGTTGCGGCACTGCTGCGCGAAGTGAAGGCAAAGAGCAGCGGATCGGCGGCTTTTTTCAGGTAGACAATGGGGGGGATACCTGCCAAAGCCACAATGATCAAATGGATGATAAAGACTGCAAACAAAGCGGCAAAGGTAGCCAGAACAAACTGGAGCAAAGTCAGGACACTTCTAAAATCATTGGCAGCTGTGACTCGGGTAATCAGGGCCAGGACGCCGTAGGGTGTCAGGCTGATGACCAGGTCGGTGACGGTCATGACGACGGTCCGAGCGGCATCGACTCCATCTGCCAGACGTTGGCCGAGGGCTTCATTTTCCCGCTTGATCAATAGGAAGGCAAACCCGAGCAGGACAGCAATCAGGACAATTGGCAGTGCGTTATTGGTTGTCAAAGCGGAAAACAGGTTATTGGGGATGATGTTGAGCAAGGAGGTGGGGATATCGGTTGGGACTTTGTCTGT
Organism: Clostridia bacterium; assembly: GCA_009928985.1. Taxonomy (GTDB): domain Bacteria; phylum Bacillota; class Clostridia; order Saccharofermentanales; family UBA5734; genus UBA5734. The sequence goes on along the minus strand of SABL01000058.1, from coordinate 7,471 downwards.
TTTTTCAACTGCTTTGACCAGGTCACTGGCATTCAGGCCAAATATCGGCACAACGAGAAATCCAATGACGGCTGAAATTGCGGTGGTCCCGAGTAGGACAGCAATCACTTTGATGCTGGTCCGAGCGGCCCGGACGCTGCCTTCTACTTTGCTGATGGCACCCAGGATTGAGACTAGAACGAGCGGAACGATCAGGAACTGGAGCAGTTTGGTAAAGCCGAAGGCGACAATGGACAACCAGTTCTTGACCAGTGTAGTTACTTCACCCGTGCTTCCGAAAATAATCTGGATGATCGCGCCAAAAACCAGGCCCAGTCCCAGGGCGATTGTGACCCGGGTGGTGAAACCGATCTGCTTCCTGGCGAGCCGGGCCAGCAAGGCAATGAGCAATGTAAAGATAATGAGAATCAGGATGACAGCTGAAATGACCATGGGAACCTCTCTTATTCCTAGTATTCAGATATGAATTAATGGTTATGCTAAAGGTTTTCAGATGAGTTGTCAAGGACTAAAATGAAATGAGAGGGATTTTTCTATGGAGGGATACCACATGGCCAATCATTGCTTGGAATGCGAGCATCATGTGTGCACGGGCAAGGTGCCGATTTTCGCCGGTCTGACGCCTGAAGAACAACTTGAGATCATTCGCCTGATTCAGCATGTGACGTATGCCAGAGGACAGACGGTCTACCATGAAGGGGACCGTGCAGACAAGCTGCTGATAGTCACCCGAGGTTCGATCCGCCTGTTCAAAACGACCATCGAGGGCAAGGAGCAGAACCTGGATATCCTGCAAACGGGCGATTTCACCGGAGAGCTGGACCTGATGGGTGATGCAACCTACAGTCATGAAGCCATGGCCCAGGAACCGACCGTCCTTTGTGTTATCTCGCAGGACAGGATGCGCGAGCTGATCCTGAAAAACCCCCTGATCGGATTTAAAATCATGCAGGCCATGAATCGGAAACTGACAAACTTGCGCAGCCTTGTCCAGCGCCTGGCGACCCATGAAGGATTGCCCCGTCTGGCCCACTTGCTGTTGCAGCTCTATGAAAAAAGCGGCAGCCTGAATCGATTCGACTTGAATTTATCACGCGAGGATATTGCCAATTTCACTGGCCTGACCCGCGAAACCGTGAGCCGTAAACTGGCCCAGCTGCAGGATGAAGGAATCATCCGGCTGGGCAAATCACGGGAAATCGAAATTCTCGATCTGGAAGCCTTGCAGAATTATTCAGCCTGAATGGCAGGGCAAAGGCCATCCTGTCAAACAGACCAGCGACTTCCTCAAGATGTGATTTGGATCAAAGACTTCTCAACTGACTCCAAGTATCCTTAGATCATGAACTCTATCACAACACCATCGTGCCTGATGGACCCGATCCAGGAGGATACCCCATGAAACAGACAATGATCACACCGGATATGCTGCTTGGCGATGTCGTGTCGCTATTCCCACCCGCGACGCGCACGTTCAATGCACTCGATATCGATTACTGCTGCCAGGGCCAGCGTCCCCTAGCTACCGCGCTGGCGGAAAAAGATCTCGATACAGAAGCTTTTACCGCTGACCTCAACCAAGCCTATGCTGACTACAAGACTCGCGCGGACCATCCCGTCGATCCCGCAACCTTGTCCAACGAAGCGCTGATTCAGCTGATCCTCGACCTGCACCATGCGCCGGAACGACTGCTGCTGCATGATCTCGATGAGCTGATCAACAAGATCCTGGTTGTCCATTTCGAGCACGATGAACGTCTGCTGAAAGATTTGCACCGCCAGTTTGCCCTGCTCAAAATGGACCTCGAAGAGCATTTTGCAGATGAAGAGCGGCTCTTGTTCCCGGCCATCCTGTCCGGTGCTAACACGTCTGCGATCAAAGTCCTGATCGACGATCTCGAACAAGACCATGATGCCGCCGGCGACATCCTCAAGGCAATCAAAGCCCTGACCAACGGCTACCAGCCACCGGAGTATGCCTGCCCGACCTTTGTCGTGACCTACAAGAAACTCCAGGCTTTGACTGAAGACATTTTTCTGCATATCCACAAAGAAAACAGCGTTCTGTTCCCGCGTTTTGCGTGAGCTTTCAGCAAGACGGAAAGGAGATTTCCATGGCTAAAGCAATCAACCCCAAAGTAACCTGGGTCGGCAAGATCGACTGGGAACTCGACACCTTCCACGGCGATGAATATTCGACTCACCATGGCTCGTCCTACAATGCCTATCTGGTCCGGGACCAGAAAACGGTCCTGATTGACACCGTCTGGAAGCCTTTTGACGAAGAATTCGTTGCCCAGTTGAAGAAGGTCGTCGATATCCAGACGATCGACGCAATTGTCATGAACCACAACGAGATCGACCACAGTGGAGGCCTGGCCGAACTGATGCGGGAGATCCCCAATACCCCGATCTATTGCACAGCCAATGGTGAGAAAATCCTGCGTGGCCATTACCACCAGGACTGGAACTACATCACGGTCAAGACCGGCGACAAACTCAACATCGGCGACAGCGACCTGGTCTTTATCGAAGCACCGATGCTCCATTGGCCGGACACCATGTTCACCTACATGACCGGCGAAAACATTCTGTTCAGCAACGATGGCTTCGGCCAGCATTATGCAACCGAGTCCCTGTTCAATGACCTGGCAGACCAGGGTGAGCTGATGACCGAGGCTTTGAAATACTATGCCAATATCCTGACGCCATTTTCCAGCCAAGTGACTCGGAAAATCGATGAAATCCTGAAACTGGGATTGCCCGTTGAACTGATTTGCCCCAGCCATGGCGTGATCTGGCGCGATCATCCCCTGGAGATCGTTAAAGCCTATCAGGCCTGGGCTGCCAATTACCAGGAAAACCAGATCACCCTTGTCTATGACACGATGTGGGAGTCGACACGCAAAATGGCGGAAGCAATAGCCAGGGGAATTGAATCGGCCGATCCAAGTGTCAAGATCAAGCTATTTAACGCAGCCCATGCCGACAAAAACGATATCATCAGCGAGGTGTTCAAGTCCAAAGCCATTCTGGTTGGATCGCCGACCATCAATGGGGGCATTCTTCATTCGATTGCCGGATTGCTTGAAATGATGCGTGGCCTGAAATTCAGGAACAAAAAGGCGGCAGCCTTTGGCAGTTACGGCTGGGGTGGCGAATCGGTGCACCAGATCAATGATGCACTGGTCAAGGGTGGATTCTCCGTCGTCACGGAGGGCATCCGTACCAACTGGGTGCCGGATGAAGATGCCTTGGCAGCCTGCGAAGGGTTCGGCAAGGAGTTTGTTGACAAGATCAAAAAATAATTCATATATTTATAGATATGATACAGATCAGGTCGGGTTTGAGTTCGGGTTGGATTCAAATCCGACCTTTTCGATTGATGTTATTCGATTTCATGTTCGAATATTACATAAATAAGCACGATTTATTTCATGATATTGATTCTTAATAATATTAAAATTACAATAATTTTTGTCTCGTTTCTGTTTAATGCAATCACCGGCTAATGCCTTGCCATGGGGTGGAATTATGAGTGACTGTTCTGATCCGGATGCTCAGATCCGCAAACTGCAAAACTATCTTGATAGCATGCAAGTGGGGACCTGGGAGTGGAATGTCCAGACCGGGGAACTGGTTATTAACGAGCGCTGGGCCGAGATCGCCGGGTTTAGTCTGGCAGATTTGACCCCAGTCAACATAGACGTATGGACATGGCTGGTACATCCTGAAGACCTGGTGCGATCCAATCAGGCCCTGCTGGATCATTTCGAAGGCAAATTCGAGTATTATGAAATTGACGTCCGGATCCGGCACAAGAATGGCAACTGGATCTGGGTTCGTGACCGGGGTAAAGTCATGGACTGGACCCCGGAGGGTCAGCCGCTCTGGATGTATGGTACCCATGAAGATGTTTCATACCGCATCGATGCTACCCGTGGGGTCAGAGAAAGCAAACTGCATGAAGACCAGCTCCTGTACGCCGCTAACCATGACGCCTTGACAGGTCTTTTAAACCGTACGGCCTTGAAGCGGATGTCAAAGCAGTCGATTCAAGGACTGCCCGTGCAGACCACTTTGTCGGCTTTGCTGATCGATGTCGACAATTTTCGCGGTGTCAATGACACATTGGGCCATCAGGGTGGCGACCAGGTCTTGTCTGAATTGGCCCAGGTCATCCAGACATGTTCCGGTTCATACAATCAGGTCTTTCGATACAGCGGCGATGAATTCCTGGTTCTGACGCGACTGTCTGATGAGGACCAGGTGGCAAAACTGGCCCGATCCATCCAGGCCGCGGTGGCCAGGCAATTCAAGTACAAGCATCAGCTGGTCCAGATCACAGTGAGCATCGGGATTTGTCTGGATAAGCCAGGATACAGTCTCGATCAGGTTATTATCAATGCCGATATGGCTCTGTTTGTTGCCAAGTCTACTCGCAATACCGTGGCGTTTTACAGACAGAGCATGTCTGCTGCCCGTACAAGAGCAGAGATTCTATCCGCGGATCTATCCACTGCCTTGGACAAAGGAGAATTTGAACTCTATTTCCAGCCCATTTTCGACATTCAGCGCAACCGTTTCAGACATGCCGAAGCGCTGCTGCGCTGGAATCATCCAAAATTTGGACTGCTTGCTCCAGGTGAATTTATCCCACTGGCTGAAAGGAATCGCCTGATCATCCCGATGACCGACTGGGTCATCCGCGAAACCTGCAAAAAGTTAGCGGAGTGGAAAAAGGTCGGTTTCCCAGATCTGGCGATCAGTGTCAATCTGTCGGCCGTGGCGTTGGAATACCGCCGGTATGAGCTGGTCAAATTGATTCTTGAGACAATCGAGCAGAATCAGATCTGCCCGACCTGCCTGAATCTGGAAATCACTGAATCAGCCTTGGTCAGCGATATTCAAGAAGTATCTGAGTTGTTCAACGAATTGAAACATCATGGCGTCAAACTGTCTCTGGACGATTTTGGTACGGGGTATGCCACCTTTGGATCCCTGAATGATTTACCAGTCGATGTAGTCAAACTGGACCGTTCCCTGATCCGAAACCTTGAACATAAAGAACGCGAGCGGATGGTGATCGATGCCCTGTTCACTGTCATCCATGGACTCGATCTTGAAGTCGTCGTCGAAGGAGTTGAGACCAAGGCCCAGTATGACTGGCTTTGCCACCATGGTTGCGATTTCATTCAAGGGTTTTACTTCAGCAAGCCCTTGCCTGAGCAGGCTTTTCTGGATTTCTTGAGCAGTGCGCACGCTAAAGAGGCGGCTGGCGAAAGCTTGGAGATTGGATCGGCTCAGGGATTATCCGTTTCAACTCAAATCGTGCAAACAAAACTGCAGCCACGGCTCCGCTCCACGTCGTAAAAACAATCCCCCACCAGACACCGGTGAGACCCAGCCCCAGAATGCGGCCCAGCAGATTGAAGATCAGGATCGGCATGGCGATTTGGCGGTACAGGCCAATCCAGACGGCATAATGGGGCTTTTTCAGTCCCTGGAGCAAGGACAGGCAGACATTGAGGATCACATAGGCATTCAAGGCCAAAAATTCGATCCGCAGGTAAGACGTCCCTTCAGCAATCACATCCGGGTCCTGATTGAACAGAGCGATCAGCCAGGGCGCCAGCGGATACAGTAAGGCCATGCCAATAGTCATGATCAGAGCGCCTAGTTTGAGAGAGATGTGATAAACCTCGCGAACGCGGTCGAGCTTTCCGGCTCCTGCGTTTTGACCCACCATGGCCAGTGTCGCCGTATTGAGTCCAAGTGCAGGCAGCAAGGCCAGCTGTTCAATACGGACGGCGACCCCATAGCCTGCTGTGGCAGCGTCTGAGCCAAAACGGTAGATGAACCAGTTGATTACGAAAACCCCGAGTGCGATCGTCAGCATGTTGAGGGCTGCGGGGATACCCTGCGTCAGGATGTCACCTGCAGCCTTGAGACTGACTTGGGATAGAACCAGGTCCTCAGTTTGGTAAATCTTGCTTTTGCTGATCTGCCAACTCAAATAAACTGTGCCCATCGCCTGGACCAGAACGGTTGCCAGGGCGACACCCATGGTGCCCATCCTGGGCAAGCCTAACCAGCCAAAAATGAACAAAGGATCCAGGATCAGGTTCAGAAAAAATCCGATGACCAGGAAATTGCGGTAGGGACGCGTCTGGCCATGGGCACTCAGGATAGCGTGGAGACTGGCATTGATACCCCAGAAAAGGCTGCCAGCATAAATGGTGCGCACATAACGGGATCCTTCGCTCAGGGCGAGATCGCGTGCCCCCAGAACGTAGAGAAGCCAGGGTGAGGCGATGAGGCCTGCGATTGTCAGCAGCAGACTCAAGCTGACAATCAAGACTAGGCCGGTGTTCTTCAGCCTCTGGATAGCCACTGGGTCATTTCGCCCCAGCGCCTGGGCCATCAGGGCTGAAACACCTGTCGCAAGTCCTGACAAAAGGGCATTCTGAATGAAAAAGACGGAAAACGAAGCAGACATGCCAGCCAATGATTCGGTGCCCAGCCTGCCAGCGTAAAATGTGTCAACGACATTGAACAGGGTGTTGAAAAACAGACCAACGCTCATGGGAACTGCAATCCTCAAGAGTTGTGGACGGATCGATCCTTCGGTCAAGCTCATCTGTTTAACCATGAGGGCTCCTTTGCCTGAATCTGCTTTGTCATCCCTGCTGATTTCATTGTAGAATGAATAACAGGCAAAACCAATGACTGCAGAGCTTTTTCACTGCCGAATTTGCTGGTAGACCCAGGAGGATCGATTCATGTCAAAGACTGGTCAAGAACACGGTGTCAAAACCAGAACATTTTCCAAAAAGCATCGCATCGTGGCCATATCGGCTGCCGTATTGCTGGTCCTGGTGTCCAGCGCATTTGTCTTCCTGGATCTGGGCGGTGCAGATGCCGGGCAGGTCTCCGAAACAGGACAGACCAACCTCGTTGCAGGCTCCAACCAGGGCGCCCCTTCCGATGGTGCGACAGGTACTGTAGTGAATCAGACCACCACCCAGACTACATCAGCTGAAACTGAACTTGCCACCGAAGCGACGACCTCTGAGTCAACAACCTCCGCACCCACCACAAAAGCAACGACTGCCGCACCCACTGAAACGACCGTCAAGCCGGTGGTGACGCCCACACCCATGCCGACGCCAAAACCAACTCAAGCTCCAACCCCTGTGACGTTGTCCGGCACGGGCAAGATCAATATCCTGCTGATTGGCTCTGATGCCCGGCTCGGTCTCGATGGTGCCCGCTCGGATTCGATGATCATGCTGACCTTTGACCGTGACAACAAGCAAATCAAGCTGCTTTCCTTTATGCGTGACATGTATGTGGCCATTCCGGGCCATGGTTCGACCAAGCTCAATGCCGCTTTCAACTATGGTGCTGAACCTTTGCTGACAGAGACCCTGCGCAACAATTTTGATGTCGCGCTTGAGACCTACATCAC
>SABL01000209.1 GCA_009928985.1 Clostridia bacterium | reverse complement strand
ACGATCGATGAAGCACCTTTTGCCTACAAGCCGCTGGAAGAAATTGTCGCCAACATTCAGGACACGGTGACGATTGACCGCCGGATCCGCCCGATATACAATTTCAAAGCGGCTGAGTGACAAAAAAAGATTCGCCCGCACAAACCAGACGCCACTGGGCGAGTCAGGACAGGTTAATCCCCATGCCGAATTTTCTCTCATTTGTTGTCATCTTGCTGGTTTCGACCTTGACGCCTGGACCCAATAACATTTTATCCATGACCCGGGCCGCCCAAGTCGGCTTTCGCCACAGTTTCCGTCTGAATCTGGGCATGTATGCCGGTTTTCTCGCTGTCATCGGCCTGGTCACGGCGTTCAATTTCTACCTCACGAGTGCCCTGCCTGCAATCAAGTCAGTCCTGCAAATCGTCGGCACAGTCTATATCCTGTGGCTGGCCTTCACCATCATCTGGGGCCAGAAAAAAGGCAAAGCCAGCACCCCCTCCGCTGCAGGCAATTTCCTGACTGGGTTTTCGATGCAATTCATCAATCCCAAAGTGATCATCTTCAGCTTGACCATCACTTCGACGTTCATCACGCCGTATTACACAGATCCTCTGGTACTCGCTGGCTTCGTCTTCCTCAACGCCACCATGGGTTTCATCGCTACCTGCAGCTGGGGTTTGTTCGGCAGCCTGTTCAATCAATTATTTGTCAGTAAAGCCCGCACGATGAACATCGTCCTGGCTGTTCTCCTGGCTGGCAGCGCCCTGTCGCTTTACCTGTAAGCGCGTTCGTAGCCGCCCTGTCTCTTTACCTGTAAGCGCGTTCGTAGCCGCCCTGTCCATCCGGAATCACCGGGGCCCAGGCCAGGACCAGCGTCTGGACCTGGATGTTCTGCTTGGTCGGCCGGACCAGGGTGCGGGTGATTTCCAGCTGGTCCGGATCGTAACGTGCTGCGAGATCAGCGACTTCAGTCTCTACCGCCTGTTGCAGGTCGGAAAGATCCTGGCGGTAAACCTCGACGGATTCCTTGGTACGGGAGATATCGCCCTGTTCTTTCATCGCCCGGCTGGCGCCTCTGGCTGCAGTGGTCGCCCGGCCCAGCGAAGATGTGCTAACTTTCTTTTTTCCCATGAACGCACTCAAAAGCGTGGCCCCGATTGAAATCGCGGTCTGCATCTGCTGCTGGCGAGCTTGCTGTTGTTCGCGGTCCACTACCTGCTCGGCCTTGCGGATTTTTTCCTCGAGGGACGAGATCTTGACTGCGTATTTCTGGCGCATCTGGTCGATGGCTGCATCCCGGGCCTCGTGGGCTGCCAAAGTCAGGTGGATCCTGAAATCGCGTTCTGACTCGCCGGGTTCTGCTTTCAATTTCAAGGCCGGACACTGCAGGATTTCGAGCTCACTGGTCTGGTACAGCCATTGCTTCAAATCGCGTGTCCAGGCCGTGTAGCTGGCCGGTTTGGCGGCCGCAGCCGGCAAATGGGCAAATGCCAGTCCTTCTTCAGGTGTCTGGTTGAGATCTGTCACGGGGATGTCGATCGTTTCTGCCTGGTCCCAGTCGACAGGGACCAGTGAATCCTGCACAGGAACGAGGGTGGTCACGTCACTCGCCTGGACGCTGCCCGACTGATCGATCTTGTACAGGACTTGGGATTGTGCCAGCAACATCGGCTGGTAAACAAGGCGATCTGAGCTGGCAGGTCTCGTCCGCAGGGGCAAATAGGCTTGCTGGATCCCCAGGGGCAGCAGCGGCGCGGGTGCCCCTGGCCGGTTTGGCGCAGTTGCAGAAGGCGGCGTGATCACGGACTCGGTCGGACTGGCAGGGCCCACACTGGCATCAGCACTCGCGCCGGCAGCGGCTTTTCCGGAAACCTCCAAAGGCTGGGTTCCTGCTGCAGCAACGGCAGTCTGGGCCAGGCGCTGCAGTTGCGGGCGAGTCAATGGCCCACACAGATAGGACATCGCCCAGCGGGTCTGGAACAACTGGGGCTCGTCGTCGTGGACATTGTGCAGCAGGAAAATCCGGTTGCCAAGTCCGGACAGGATCTGCTCCATCCGGGCCCGGTCAAAGGCCTGCCCTTGGGCAGCGGAGGCGCCTTCGAGGCCTTCGAGCACCCGGATTTTGTCGCGCTCGGTCTGCAGCCGGCCGATGAACCAGGTCCCGGTATTGGACAAGCCTTTGTAATCCAGATCGACTGGGTTCTGGGTCGTCAGGACGACACCGAGCCCATAGGCCCGGGCCTGCTTGAGCAAGGTGATGAGCGGCGCTTTGGCCGGCGGATTGGCCACCGGCGGGAAATAACCGTAAATCTCATCCATGTACAGGATCGCCCGCAGGCTGTTCGACCCCGACTGGCGGCGCATCCAGCTGATCGTCTGGTTCAAGAGCAAGGTGACGAAAAACTGGCGCTCTGTTTCACTCAGATGGGCAATCGAGAAAATCGCCAGTCGCGGCTTGCCAGTGGCTGTAAATAATAGGTGATCGAGGTCGAGTGGGTCGCCTTTGAGCCATCCGGCAAAAGACGGGGAAGCGAGCAAGTTGTTGAACTGGAGTGCCAAAGCGAGGCGATCCTGGGCCGGATAGAAGGTGTCCAGCGACAAAATGCCCATCTGGCTGAAGGGCGGTGTCTGGATCCGGGCGATCAGGCCCGCCAGATCCAGATCCTGGCCTTGTTGCCAGTCGTGCAGCAGGATCGAAGTCAGCAAAATGTGGTCGCGGCTCTTGACGGGATCGGCATCCAGCCCCAAAAGGCCCAAAAGACTGGC
>SABL01000208.1 GCA_009928985.1 Clostridia bacterium | reverse complement strand
ACTTTGTAGGATGCTACCGCTGCGATGGCAATGCCCAATATGGAAGGGAAGGTGCTGAAAAGCCCATAAGAGAAACCGGTGATGATCGTGAACGCGGGTCCGCTCTTGGATGCCTCTGCCACACGGGCGACCGGTTTACCGGTATCAGAGGTGAACAGTTCTGAGGTAAAGCCGATGACCGTCCCCGAAAGCAAGCCGATGAAGGTCGCCAGCCAGAGCCGGATTTCAAACTGGAACAGCAGCGTAGCGGCCAGGGTCAGGGCAGCGAAAATCACTGTGGTCAGGTAGGTTCCGTTGTTGAGTGCTTTGCCGGGATGACCGCCAGGTTTGACCCGGACAGCCAATACGCCGATGATGGAAGCCAGCAATCCAAGTCCACCGAAAGCAAAAATCAAGTGAACCTGGCCCAAGGGAGCCGCCAGGACAATGGCAGCAGCGATCGAGGCGATGTTGGAGTCAAACAGGTCAGCCCCCATGCCTGCGACATCGCCAACATTATCTCCGACATTGTCGGCAATGACGGCTGGGTTGCGCGGGTCATCCTCAGGGATGCCAAGCTCGACTTTGCCGGTCAGATCAGCTGAGATATCGGCGGTTTTAGTGAAAATGCCGCCGCCAGCCTTGGCAAACAAAGCCAGTGAACTGGCACCGAAGCTGAAAGCCAGGACGATTTCGGAATGGCGGGTCAGGATGTACAAGATGCTGGCTCCAGCCAGACTGGTGCCGACAACGGCCAGTCCCATGACAGCGCCACCACGGAAACCGGCCATGAAAGAGGTTTGCAGACCCAAGCGGGCAGCGGTCGCAGATTTGACATTGGCTATTGTCGCGATGCTGATTCCGATCCAGCCAGCCAGAGCGGACAAGACGGTGCCGCCGATATAGGCCAGGGCCATGATGATGTTGTCGAGGACGTGGCCTTGCCAGATGGGGGCCGGATAAAAGAGCAGAATCAGGACGACCACGGCCCCGGCAAAGCGGAGCAGGACCTTGTATTCCGTTTTCAGGAAGGTGTAGGCTCCGGCCCGGATCCAGTCGCCGATCTGGCCGAGGTTGCCCTCAGCAGTCGGCAAGGATTTGACCCAGCGGTAGAAATAAGCAGCGACTACAAATGAGAGCAAGGAAATCATGAGTGCGAAAATCTGCCAGAACATGTGATCTGTCCCCACTTTCTGTCTGTCCTGGCCAGTGACCAGAACGATTCTCAAAAGTTCTGATGCGCAAATTTCAGCCTGAAAGGGCTTTAGCCAGAGCTCAGGCCAAAATTCCATTCATTGTCATCATATCACAATTTTTCAAGTATCATGTCTTGTGCGACTCACTGTTTCAGCCACTCGATCGCCGTCTCCTTGTCGTCGAGAACTGCAAAGTGGCTGCCATGATTGGATTCGGCAAGGAAGTCAAGGAATTTGCCCTTGATCTTCTGCTCGGGATCTCTGACTAGGGCCAGGCGCACATCATAGTTGACTAATTTTTGGAGGATCGCCCCAGCAATGCCAGATTTTAAACGGAAAAAGTCCTCGTGGAACAGATGGGTCGGAGCCAGGATCCCTTGTGCCTGGTGCTCGTTGCACAAGGTGAACAAGTCAAGCGCTGCCTGCTCTGAGCTTATGACCGGTCCTTCTCCGGAAAGTTCCAATATGGGCAATTCGTCTATATCCAGACGGTGGACCGTCAGCTGCTCAGAAATACGACCTGCTTCTGGATAGACAATCGTAGTGAGCATCTCCTGATCCTGCAAGGCATCGGCTGGTCCTGCCAAGTCTTTCCAGCCTGCCTTAGCTTTGACCTGGTCCAGGAATTGGTTAACCAGCTGGATTTCAGCCTCCAGCCGTGTGACTTCGTACTTGATAGCCAGCTTGTTGCAAGTCGCAGTCAAGTCGTTTGGACCTGATTTCTGATCATTTCCAGCAGATAAACGCGGCAAGGGCATGTTTTTTTGCGTCAATAGTCGGTCATGAAGCTCTTGGCGATATTTCATGAAAATCTCAAACCAATCAGCTGGCTTGAGAAGGTCGGCAAACTGCAGTTTGACCAGCAGGGGGTGACTGAACTCGGCCGGAAGAAACGGCTCATAAAGCCAATGCTTTAAAAGAGCCCGGCCAGGATTCGTGATTTTGTAGATTTTTTTGTTGGGAGCCATTCTCTGGATCACGGTCTCAGACTCGACGAAACCTTGGTTGTCCAACTCCATGAGCGACTTGTAAATCTGGTTATTGTTCCCACTCCAGGGCAGAAAGGGGTGGGCTGCAATAGCCTTTTTCAATTCGTATCCGGTTTTACTGCCAACGTTGAGATAGCCCAGGATGATGTATTGGATAGACATTTCTTTTCACATCCTAACATATGATTTATGTAACTTATGTTAATGTTAACATAGGTTACAATGTGAAAACAGTCTCTATTTGCTATCATCCGCCGACCTACCTCGCCACTTCGGCTGGCCGATCTGAGCTGCCTGCTCGTTCTGCCAGTAACTGACTTTCTTCTCTGTCTTTGCTAGAATAAAGCTAGTTTTTCATTCATGTCTGTGCAGGAGGAACCCGGTCATGGCCAAATTGATCAGCTGGAATGTCAACGGCCTGCGCGCCGCAGAGAAGAAGGGCTTTCTGGATTTCATCGCCCGCGAACAGGCGGATATTTTCTGCCTGCAGGAAGTCAAAGCGATCGAGGGGCAGCTGCCACCTACTTTGCGCGACGTGCCAGGCTACGAATTTTACATCCATTCAGCTGAGCGCAAGGGATACAGTGGTACAGCGATCTATAC
>SABL01000207.1 GCA_009928985.1 Clostridia bacterium | reverse complement strand
TTTCATAGAAGTTTTCAGCCTTGAAGGGCAAGTGTTTCGGCATCAGGAATTCCGACCGGATCCAGACTAGGACAAATTGTTCGAAACTCAATCCGTTGTAGCGGAAAAAACCCATTGCCGCGAACGGTGCCGCACTCAAAATGCAGACCCAGCTGACAGTTTCAAAACCTAATGGTTCGCGTAACAGAAAATAGACGCCAACAGCTACCCCAATGGCGAGGATCGAGAAGATGAACTGCCGTGCAGAAAGTCCGAAAAAGATACTTTCCTGATAGTCCCGGATTTCTTTGGGGATCTTGATTTCCATGGTGCCTCCTTACAGTCCCATCATTTCCTTGACGATCCGATCGCTCATTTTGATCGCACCGACCAGGATCAAGAGATTGAAAATCAGCTCGCCAATGTAATTCCAAACCACCTGGACTGCCGACAGGGATGGATCGAAATTAGCTGGCGGAGCGGTGGCAAATACGGAGAAAATGATTGTGGCCAGAACGATGATTACTCCTTCCAGGCAGACGCCTGCATAGCTTTTTAGAAACGACACCCCGATGGAGGATGTCGCCTCGCCAGCGAATGTCGAGAGAGGGATAGGCGCGATCGCTGTGTACATGTAGATTTTGAAGAACCGTCCATAGACAGTCATGATCATCACGAAGGACAAGATCGTGATGAACAGGGAGCCCAGCAGCGTGACGATCCAAAGCGGGACACTTTCAAGAAAGCCGACATCGCGGATCCGACTCTCGACTTCAGCCGGCAAGAGCAGCTGCTGGTCGGAGATGTTACCCAGCCGTGAGGCAGCCGTCGAAACGATCCCCTGACTGATCCGAAAAAGGGCCAGCATCAAATCCATACCATAGGTCACAACACCCTTGGCGATCGCAAAGCGAATGAATAGCTTCAGCGCCTGCTCCGGTCGTTTGATTTCCGCAAAATTGCCAGCTGTCTTAACTACGCCAGCCACAAAGAAAAGGACCAGTAAAGCCAGTCCCACCGCCTGCAAGGCGCCATTGATGTCGACAATCACCCGCCAGACACCGCCGCCCTTGAACGACTCTGGACTCTGGCTGACCAGTGACCAGATCTCAGAGAGTTTGTCGTTCCAGGTCTGGAGCGCGTTGTTAAGGTTGTCGATGACCCAATTATTGGAGTCCGTAGTAAATCACCTCGCTTTCTTGCCGTAGGTAGTTCACCCACCAATGATCAACGTCAAGATCTCTTTAGCGAAGGTGATGATCACACCGCCGGCCAGGGTCAGGAACCCATTGGCCCGCTGGGATGGATCGTGACTTTTCAGGGACAGACCAATCTGGACGATGCCGAAACCGAGCAGGATCATGCCGATCGCCCGGATCAGGCTGAAGATAAAAGTGGACAGGTTGTTGATGACAGTCAAAGGATCGTTCATAAGGGGTTCCTCCATTTGAGATATTTAGAATTTCGAAATGAAACAGCATCAGGCTTGGATCAGGTCATCTTCTGTCAGCAGTTCGAAATCATCAGGTCTGCTTTCATCAAATGAAAGCTCGAAACTGGTAGAGACATCGTTGCTTTGGCGATAGGGTACTTGACCACCATCCGGTGTCAGAATTACGTTGGGGTGCTTGAGTAGATTGTATTTCCGATCGATGATCGGCCGTTCCCCGCGGACAAAGAGTAGAGCATCGTTGTTATCAAGCAGACGTACTTCGTCGGGCAGCAGTAATTCGCGACCAGTCTGCTGATAATTGGTTGAGTAGCTGCCGCTTTTCCCCTGGGATTTACCATAGGTGTTAGTATCGATCGTCGCCTTGCCCAGCAATTTGCTGACGTACTCATGTGTCGACTGCTCATTGCCGCCCAAGTACAGGAATTCATCGCAGTTACCGACGATGCTTTCCCAACTATCTTTGAATAGCGCTTTAATCTGGGCCAGATTCTGGATGATGATGCTGACCGAGATCTCGCGGCTGCGCATCGTCGAGATGATCTTTTCAAAATCATCTGGCAAAGCCACATTAGCGAATTCGTCCATCACCGCGTGGACATGCATCGGCAGACGGCCACCATAGTGATGGTCAGCCAGGTAGTAGAGGCTCTGAAAAGCCTGGGTGTAGAGCATGCCGACTAAGTAGTTGAAACTGGAATCATTGTCAGGAATGACACAAAACAGGGCGACTTTGCGCTGGCCGAGGGATTCAAGATCCATCTCGTCGTATTGGGTGATCGAGGCAATCTGACTCAAGTTGAAGGCTGCCAGCCGTACCCCGACGCTGATCAGGATCGATTTGGCCGTTTTTCCAGCCGCCTGCTTGTAAATCCCATACTGACGCACCGCGATATGATCGGGATTTTCCATCTCCAGCCGCTCGAACAGGATATCGAGCGGACTGGCAAAGTTGTCATCATCCTCGCGCACTTCTGCACTGTTGATCATTTCCATGACCATGGTGAAGTTCTGCTCCTCGACCGGAGCTTCATGATAGAGGTAGAGGATCAATGCTTGCAGCAAAGCGGTTTCTGACTTTTCCCAAAATGGATCCGAATTGCCTGCCGTTTTCGGTGTCGTATTCCGGATCAGGTTTGTCACCAACTTCAGCACATCCTTGTCATCCCGGATATATTGAAATGGGTTGTAGCAGAACGATTGATTCATGTTGATCAGGTCAAATACTTTGACATCATAACCCTTGGCCTTGAGCAGCTGACCAGTGTCACGCAGGAGTTCGCCTTTGGGATCAGTGACCAGGAACGAGCAATTCGCTTGCATCAGATTCGGCTTGGCATA
>SABL01000206.1 GCA_009928985.1 Clostridia bacterium | reverse complement strand
CCACAAGCCTTGAGATTGCCGGCGATCGCATGGATCAGGGAGGATTTGCCGGAGCCGTTTTCGCCCATCAGGATGTGGACATGGCCCGGGATCAGGGACAGATGGATATCTTCGAGGCGGAAGGTTTCTGAGACCTCGACACAGAGATTTTTCAGTTCCAGGCGCACTGGAAGCGAATCACTCAGTTGTTTCCCGCTCATCGCCTCAGGTCTCCGATCCTTCCAGTCTGATTGTAGGCGGTGAAGGAAGCATACAACGTGATGTTGCTCTCAAAAAGCTGCCGTTTGTATTCATCCGGCACGGCTGGATGGGTCACCACGGCCGTGGCGCTGGACAGCGGTCCGACCTGTGAGAACGAAATCTGGTTGAACACTGAAGGCGTGCCGACAAAAATCCGCTCCTGCGACATCTGCATCATTTCCTGGAAGACTTCCAGCTGGATCGGGTATTTGATCGTAAAACCGCGTTGCAGATGGATGCCATCGACCTCGATGAAGGCTTTAGCCACATAGTACTGGCGCAGACCGTGGATGGTCAGTGGTCCGTTGAGGGACTGGGTCAGCGAATCCAGGTCGCCGCCTGGGACGATCACCCGGGCAGAAGGATGCGAGGCGAGTTCGCTCGCGATCGCAAGGTCGTTGGTCAGGACAACCAGGTTCTTCTTGCGCTGCAGGCGGCGGGCGATGGCCAAGTTGGTCTTGCCCGGGGACAACAGCAGGGTGTCGCCATCGTTGATCAGGTAGATCGCGATCTCGCTGATTTCGCTGCGCTGCTCGCGCTCGGCATCGGCCTCGCCAGCGGAGGGCAGGGCATCGAGATTGTCTTCGCCACTAAGGATGGCGCCGCCGTGGGTGCGGATCAGAAAGCCTTCTTCGTCGAGGGCTTCCAGATCGCGCCGGATCGTGACCTCGGAAACACCGAGCATCCGGCTGATTTCCGCCACGCTGGCCTTTTTCTTTTCCAGGACATAGCTGCGGATGATTCTCAGGCGTTCAGCAGCGAACATGTACGCTCCAGTCTGCAGTGTTTTTCAGGGGGCTTTGCTATCCATTATATCGACTTCCGTTTGGCAAGCAATCACAATTAAGTGAATGCAAATGAAAACAACTCATGTGAAGATGTTGTGCATATGCACTAATAACGGTCGTATATATTTGTCTACATTTGAGATATTGCCAGTTGTACTGACATGTTGTATAGTCAAATTACACCAAACGAAAGCAAACGTAAGTCGAAAACAAAAGTTTGTGATCGCAAAGTGCCAATTGGTTCCAATCCAGATTTGGAAATTTCAAGGAGGAAAACATGAAAAGGTCCAACAAGCTCATCGCCCTGTTCCTGGTCTTCACGCTCGGTGTTGCCGTGATCGCTGCCGGTTGCGGATCAGCTGCCACCACCGCTGCCCCTGCGGCTACCACCGCTGCCGCCGCAGGCGCCGAAACCACTGCTGCCGCTGCTGGTGAAACCCTCAAAGTCGGCATCGCCATGCCAACCAAATCCTCCGCCCGCTGGATCGCCGACGGCGACAACATGGTCAAAGTTTTGCAGAGTCTCGGTTATGAGACTGACCTGCAGTACGCTGAAGATGTTATCGAAAACCAGGTCTCTCAGATTGAAAACATGATCACAACCGGTGCCAATGCTCTCGTCATCGCTGCGATCGACGGTGAAGCGCTCGGCCAGGTCCTGACCAAGGCCAACGAAGCCGGCATCCCGGTCGTCGCCTATGACCGCTTGATCCGCGGCAGTGAATTCGTCAGCTACTATGCCACCTTTGACAATTTCAAAGTCGGTGTCCAGCAGGCTACCACCCTCGTCAAGGGCCTCAAGCTCGACGCTGGCGAAAAAGGCCCTTTCAACATCGAACTGTTTGCCGGTTCCCCGGACGACAATAATGCCTATTTCTTCTTTGATGGCGCCATGTCTGTTCTGCAGCCTTACATCGATTCCGGTGTCCTCGTCGTCAAGAGCGGCCAGACCGAATTCGACCAAGTCGCCACCTTGCGTTGGGATGGTGCCACCGCCCAGGCTCGCATGGACAATATCCTGACTTCCACCTATTCCAAAGACGTCACAGTCGATGCAGTCCTGTCCCCTTATGACGGCATCTCAATCGGTATCATCTCTGCCCTCAAGAGTGCAGGTTACTTCGGTTCCGGCAAGCGCCCGCTGGTTTCCGGCCAGGATGCGGAAGCCCCTTCCGTCAAGTCGATCATCGCTGGTGAGCAGTACTCCACCATTTTCAAAGACACCCGTGAACTCGCCAAGAAGGCTGCTTCCATGATTGACGCCGTTCTCAAAGGTACCGAGCCAGAAGTCAATGACACCAAGACCTACGACAATGGTGTGAAGGTGGTTCCGTCCTACCTGCTCGAACCGGTTGCTGTCGACATCACCAACTACCAGGCAGCCCTGATTGATTCGGGTTACTACACCGAAGCCGATCTCAAGTAAGAAAAGCTACCGACTCCTCGTGTGAAGTGGTGGCGGGTCATCCCGCCACCACCTGTCGGTATAAAAAGGAGTGGTCACTCGATGTCCAAGGCAGTCCTCGAAATGAAAAATATCACCAAGACTTTCCCCGGCGTCAAGGCGCTGAGCGAAGTCTCATTTGAGATCAAGAGCGATGAGATCCATGCCCTGGTCGGTGAAAATGGTGCCGGAAAGTCAACCCTGATGAAAGTCTTAAGCGGGGTTTATCCGCACGGCACCTATGAAGGCCAGATCCTCTACGAGGGCGTGGAATGCCAGTTCCGCGATATCAAGCAGAGCGAAGA
>SABL01000205.1 GCA_009928985.1 Clostridia bacterium | reverse complement strand
GCTCTTGCCCTGGTCGATCGCGTTCGAAACGATCCAAAACATCGCCTGGCCTGTCCTGCTCATCTATCCAGTCGCTTCGGTCCTATTCAGCCTGTTGCTCTTGCGCCAGCAGGATAAGGCGGAGGCGGTCCAGAAACAGCTCGAGGCCGAAGCGCAATACCGCAGCCTGTTTGAAAACAATCACGCGACCATGCTCCTGATCGATCCTCGGACAGGAGCTATTGTCGATGCCAATCCTGCTGCGGCCAGCTACTATGGCTGGCCGGTCGAACAGCTCAAACGGATGAAAATCAGCGAAATCAACATATTGACGCCCGACGAAATCGCCCTGGAAATGAAAAAATCGATCCAGCGCAACCAGCACCATTTCCTGTTTCGCCATCGCTGGGCCAATGGCACGATCCATGATGTCGAAGTCTACAGTGGTCCCATTGTCATCAAAGGCAAAGACCTGCTGTATTCGATTGTTCATGACATCACCGAACGCTCCCGGGCTGAACAGGAATTGAAAAGCAGTGAAATCCGGTTCAGAGCCGTCGTAGAGAACGCACCCGAATCCATTTTTATCTTAGCCCAGGATCGCTTTGCTTACCTCAATCCGGCTGCGGTGCGGATGTTTGGTGCCCAATCCCAGCATGATTTGCTCGGCCAGTCCATTTTCGAACGTGCGCATCCGGATTACCATTCCTATGTCCGGGAGCGGTTGGCGTCCATACAGAAACTCCAAATCTCGCCGCCCAATCAAGAACGTGTCCTGGTCCGACTCGATCAGACGTTCGTACCAGTCGAAGCAACGACTGTGTCCATCCGGTACAATGATGAGGATTGCCTGCTGGTATTTGCCCGTGACATCACCAGGCGCAAAATGATGGAGCAGGAAAAGATCGACATGGAAGCGCAATTGCGCCAGCAGCAAAAGCTGGAAGCCATCGGCACACTGGCTGGGGGCGTGGCGCATGAAATCAATAACCCGATCAATGGCATCATGAATTATGCCCAGATTGTCCAGGATGACCTGGGCCAGGATTCACCGGAAACGGAATTTTTACAAGGCATCATCCATGAATCACAGCGAGTCGCGGAGATCGTCCGCAATCTGCTGCAGTTTTCGCGGCAGGAAAAGCAGTCGTTCAGCCCGGCCCGAATCGAGGACGTTGTCACCCGGACCGTTTCCCTGGTCCGGACGATCATCAAGGGCGAGCAGATCGAACTGCAGATCGAACTGGAGCCGGACCTGCCGCTGATCCTGTGCCGCAGCCAGCAGATCCAGCAGGTCTTGATGAATCTGCTGACCAATGCCAGGGACGCCTTGAATGAAAAATTCCCCGAGCATCATGCGGACAAGAAGATCAACCTCTCCGTCAGCCGGCAACTGTTGGGTGCAAAAGAGTGGGTGCGTGTCCGGGTCAAAGACCACGGCACCGGCCTGACCGAGGAAACCCGTCAGAAAATGTTCGAACCGTTCTATTCGACCAAACCCAGGGAGAAGGGCACAGGGCTCGGCTTGTCGATCAGCTTTGGCATCGTCAAGGACCACGGCGGTCTCCTCGAGGTCCACTCGGAAAAGGACCAGTACACCCAGATGGATCTCTATCTGCCAGCGGCGGTTTTTGATGAGTAAGGAATCCTCGCGCGATTCCAGGATGCGAACATCAGAATGGGAGGGCGTCAGTTGAAAAAGATCATACAGCGATTGATCCAAATTCTGATAATCCTCTCGATTTTGCTGACGGTATCCTTGCCAGTCCTGGCCAGCCCGATCGAGTCAGATGTCGATTTCTATGAGACCATCATCCGCCAGCACGGCGCGATCATGCTGCTGATCGATCCGGATCATGGTGAGATCGTCTTTGCCAACCATGCTGCTGCAACCTTTTATGGCTATCCAGTCGATACCTTGCAGACGATGCGGATGGACCAGATCAACACACTGTCCCCTGAAGCTATCGAACGCGAAATGCAGCTGGCCGCCTCGGAACAGCGCAACTATTTCCTCTTCCAGCACCGCCTCGCGGATGGCCAATTCCGGGATGTCGAGGTGTATTCCTACCCAGTCATCGTGAACGGACGGTCGCTGCTGTTTTCGGTGATCACAGATGTCACGGAAAAGCTCATGATCGAAGAGCACATCCACATGGATTTCCTGCGCTGGATCATGTTTATCGCTGCGCTGGCGATTGTGTTCCTGGCCGGAATGATCATCCTGTTCAGCAGCAACCGGCAGATCAAAAAGCGCGAA
The DNA here is from genome assembly GCA_009928985.1 of Clostridia bacterium. GTDB lineage: Bacteria > Bacillota > Clostridia > Saccharofermentanales > UBA5734 > UBA5734. The sequence continues at coordinate 546 of SABL01000205.1, read as the reverse complement.
CGCGCCTTCCGTGAAAGCGAAGAGCGTTTCCGGCTGCTGGTCGAGACGGCCCCAGACGCGATTTTCCTGGTTGCCGGGCGAACTGTGGCTTATGCCAACCAGGCGGCCGTCCAGCTGTTGAAGGCAGACTCAGCCAGCCAGTTGATCGGTCAGCCAGTGATGACCTGGCTCCATCCCACGTTCAAGGAAGCCGTCGAAAAGCGCTACCAGACCCTGCTGGAGAACCGCCAGCCGGTGCCGCCGATGGAGCAGATTTATCTGCGTCTGGACGGCACGGAACTGCCGGTCGAAGTCACGGCAGCACCCCTCCAGTACCATGATTCGGAAGGCGCCCTGATCTATGTGCGGGATATCTCGGAACGCAAAAACAGGGAAGAGAAGCGCATCGCCGACTTGCTGCAGTTCCGCCAGCAGCAGAAACTGGAATCGATTGGTACGCTGGCCAGTGGCGTGGCCCATGAGATCAACAACCCGATCATGGGCATCATCAATTATGCCCAGCTGATCATCGACGAAAATCCCAACGACGGCATCACCTGGTATGCC
>SABL01000003.1 GCA_009928985.1 Clostridia bacterium | reverse complement strand
TTTAGGGCTCCGACATAGGGTTGGAAATTTCCAACCCTATGTCGGAGCCCCTTTGGGGAAAGTCCAGTCGCAGATCAGCAAAGCTTACAGCCGCAGTCGACTTCGCACCTCCCGGAGTTGTTGCCGTTTTGGTGCGCCGACCCTGTTTACGGAAAATTCCTACCAGGGTGCCGGACTTGGCGCGAAGTCAGGCCCAGTTTCTGGAAAATGTGCCAGACTTGCAGCCAGCCTGGGTGCTTCACAAATCTTGGCTGCCCACCGGACCACTCTTGGATGAATCAGCTGATTTTTTACAGATTTTTCACGGTAATAAGCAAAGAGCCTTTTTTGCGACTTGCTCGACAAGCGGTTTGTTTTATGCTATTCTTGATCGATTTTATTGACAAATGATGCGGTGTGCTCAGGAGCGTTGAGATTCTCTGGGCTAAAATTGCAAAATGGCGGCGGGCAGGCCTTTTGCCCAGAGAAAGTCGAGTTAGTTTGAACACAGTAGCTTTTAAAGATTTACCTTTATCGTACGAAATCCAGCGCGCAGTTGCGGATATGGGCTTTGAGGAGGCAACACCGATCCAGAGCGAGTCGATCCCCCATATCCTGGGTGGCGTGGATATGCTGGGCCAGGCCCAGACCGGCACGGGCAAGACATGTGCCTTTGGTATTCCGGTCATTGAACGGGTGGACCGCGACGATAGCCGAGTCCAGTTTTTGATCTTGGCACCGACACGTGAGCTGGCGATCCAGATCGCTGATGAAATGCACGAAGTCGCCAAATACAAGGAAGGCATCCGGATCCTGGCCGTTTATGGCGGCCAGCCGATCGACCGCCAGATCCTGGCCCTGAAAAAGCGGCCGCAGATCATCGTTGGCACACCAGGCCGGGTCATGGACCACATGCGCCGCAAGACGCTGCGCCTGGACAGCATTTCCGGGATCATCCTCGATGAAGCCGATGAAATGCTCAACATGGGTTTCAAGGAAGACATCGACACGATCCTGGAGTCGACGCCAACCGAGATCCAGAAGGTCTTCTTTTCTGCGACGATGCCGAAATCAATCCTCGAGCTGACGCAGAAGTATTTGCATGACCCGGTCCATGTCCGGATCGCGCCGAAGCAGCTGGCGGTTGAGAACATCAGCCAGTTCTACATCGAAGTCCGCGAATCAAACAAGCTTGAGGTGTTGTGCCGCCTGATCGAATCGGAACGGATCAAGCTGGCGCTGGTTTTTTGCAACACCAAGCGCAAAGTCGATGAAGTCTGCGAAAAACTGGCCACACGCGGCTATGCGGCCGAGGCCCTGCATGGCGACATGAAGCAGCCGCTCCGGACGCGGGTCATGAACCGGTTCCGCTCGGGCGAAGTTGATTTGCTGGTGGCCACGGATGTCGCTGCGCGCGGCATCGATGTTGACGATATTGAAGTTGTCATCAATTACGACCTGCCCCAGGACGAGGAATATTACGTGCATCGCATCGGCCGCACAGGCCGTGCCGGCCGTTCGGGCAAGGCCTACACATTTGTCGTCGGCCGCGAAATTATTGAACTGAAAAATATCCAGCATTATGCCAAGGCCAATATTGTCTGTGCCCAGCCGCCGAGCCTGACCGAGGTGACGCAGAGCCGGGTGAGCTCGATCCTCAAGGGTCTCAAGGACAGCCTCGGCGCCGACGACCTGGCTTATTATATCGAGGCAGTTGAGCAATATCTCCAGGACCTCAATGTTGAAAGCCCGGCAGATTCTTTCTACACCACGGCGGATCTGGCGGCAGCCCTGCTCCGCCTATCGATGGGCGAGCAATTCCACCAGGCCGAGGAAATCGAGCCAGTGGTGCCCTATCTCGAACACATCGCCCGCAACAACCGCTACCAGTCGAGCTACAACAACAGCCGAGCCGGTTTTTTCGTTGCCGACGACGACCGTGCGGGCGGGAAAAAGGGCAAGTTCGACGCCAATGACAAAAAAAGTCGCGGCGGCAAGAAAATCGAAGCCGGCATGTCGCGCTTGTTCCTCAACGTCGGTTCTGACGACAACGTCCTGCCGCAGCACATCGTCAAAGCCGTCTGCTCCCACTCTTCCCTCACTGGCAAGCAGATCGGTGCCATCGCCATCTACGGCCGCTACACCTTCGTCGACGTCCCCAGGGAAGCCGCGGATGAGGTCGTCAAAAACCTCACCGGCCGCAAGATCGGCAGCCGCCCCGTGCGCGCCGAGAAGCAAAAATAACAAAAAGGGACGGGGTCCGATTTTCGGCACTTTTATCGAATAACGTGATTTATTACAATCTGCGCGTGTCAAGCTTTCATTTTTGCCGAAAAAGGGACGGGGTCCCTTTTTCGGCAAAGAGGACTTTTAATGCAACCTTGTGTGCTTATTCCTGCATATCGACCTGATGACAAGCTGGTGGCTTTGGTGCGTGATTTGCGCGCGGCCGGGCTGGAGCGGATTGTGGTTGTGGATGATGGCGGCGAGGGTCGATCGGCGGCTTTGTTTGCCGAGGTCCGGAAGCTGAACGTACCGGTGGTCAAGCATGTGGTGAACTTGGGCAAGGGGCGGGCGTTGAAGTCCGGCTTGAATTACATCCTGGAACATGGACTGGGGGATGATGGTGTCATCACGGCGGATGCAGATGGCCAGCACTAACCACAGGACATCCGGAAAATCGTCCAGGCCATGGCACTGGATCCGGATGCATTGGTTCTGTGCGTGCGTGAATTCACCGATGACGTGCCCCTCCGCAGCAAGTTTGGCAACCGCCTGACGCGGCTGGTCTATGCGGCGATCAACGGAATCGATATCCGCGACACGCAGACAGGCCTGAGAGGTCTGCCAGCCAGACATCTGCGCCTCTTTCTGCAATTAAAGGGTGAACAATACGAGTGCGATATGAACCAGCTCCTGGCGATCCGCACGCACGGGATCAAAGTCTCTCAAGTGCCAATCGAAACGATCTACATTGAAGAGAACCGGTCATCGCATTTTAATCCAGTCCGGGACTCACTGAAAATCTATGGCCTGCTGCTGCGTTTCATTGCCTCGTTTCGACGGCCGGCCTGATCGATCTTGGCATTTTCTATGGCTTGTCGCGCGTGATTACGGGGTATCTGCTGGCAACGGTCATTGCTGCACGCATCGTCAGTTCCATGGTTAACTATTTCCTCAACCACAAACTGGTTTTTGCGCGGGGCAGCCACCACCGTCAGGCACTGGCCCGTTGTTATGTGATGGCTTCGATCATCATGCTGTGAAAGCTATAGCTTGATCCGATTGTTCAGCCAAGTCCTGGGCTGGCCGCTCCTGATCGCGAAAATCGTCGGTGACGGGCTGCTGTATGTGCTGAGCTTCTTTGCCCAGCGGGAGTTTGTCTACCGGTCACCTCGCCGCTAATCGCCAGCCAGGCCCTCTGCCACATCCACGACAGCATCAGCCAAAGGTTCCAGCCGCTCGGCGTCAAATGGCGTCAGCGGCGTTTTTGTGAAGCGCACGATCTCATCGAGGCGGATCTTGTCGAGGAAAGCATAGAACGTATAGGCCACACCGGGATGGTGCGCCCGGCCGGTCCGGCCAATGCGGTGGGTGTAGTTTTCATTTTCAAGCGGCACATCATAGTTGATGACTGCGTCCACACCAAATATGTCAATCCCGCGCGCAGCGACATCGGTGCAGACGATGACCGGCAGATGGCCCTTGCGGAAGCTGGCCAGGACTTTTTCGCGCTGGGACTGGCGAATATCGCCATGGATGCAATCGGCTTTGCAGCCAGCCTGGTTCAGGCGCTTGGCGACGCCCTGGACCATCCCCTTGGTATTGCAGAATACCATGACCTTTTCATACTGGAATTTCTTGACAATATGGGCGATGGTTTCGACCCGGGCATGGCCGCCGAGATTGATGCTGTACTGCGTGATCGGCGGCTTGTTGTCCTCGTCCTCCTGGACGGTGACCTCGACGGGATCGCGCTGGTAGATCCAGGAAATATCCATGACGGCCCGGGAAAGGGTGGCCGAAAACATGGCGATCTGGCCGACGCGGGGCATTTTGTCGAGGATTTTTCTCACATCGCGGACGAAACCCATATCGAGCATGCGGTCGGCCTCGTCAAGGACCACGGTCTGGACCTTGTCGAGGTGGATGGTGCGGCGGCCAAGATGATCGATCAGGCGACCTGGGGTGGCGACAATGATCTGGGGGTTTTGGCGCAGGGCTTCAATCTGCTGTCCGATGCTGGAACCACCATAGATGGCGACTGAACGGACATGGGGCATGAAAGCAGAGAGCTTTTTGAGCTCTTCGACGATCTGGAGGACCAGCTCGCGTGTCGGGGCCAGGATCAGGGCCTGGGGGGCCTGGATCGACAGATCGAGGTGCTCCATGATCGGGATTCCGAAAGCCAGGGTTTTGCCGGTGCCGGTCGGCGCTTTGCCGATGATGTCATACCAGTCGATCATCGACAGGATGGTCTGGGCCTGGATCGGGGTCGGCGTCGTGATGTTGGCCTGGGCCAGGGCGGCGTGGATGGCTTCGGACAGGTTCATGGCGGAAAAAGAGTCGGCAATTTGCATGTTACGTTTCCTTTATCGGGCTGGGTCTCAAAAAACTCGTCCCAGCTGGCATATACAAGTTTTCGATATTGTCAGCAACGGTCTGGTATGTCTCGACCAGCGAGGAGGAAAAAGCCCGGCCTTTCTCTGCTTCGATCCAGGCACGGACGTTCCGGATCGCGTCAGCACTGCCTGCAGTCGCAGGTGGGAACGGCTGGTCCATTTCAATCGGGGACAGGCAGGCTTTGCCACCCAGTGCTTCGGCATAACGATAGTCGAGGGTATCGGCAAGTGCCAGGATCTGGGCGGAGAGCGGGATGGCGTCGCCTTTGAGGCCGTCAGGATAGCCTGTGCCGTCCCAGCGTTCATGATGGCTGTGCGTCATGTCGATGCCCATGTCGATAAAGGAATTGCCGGGAAAGCGGGCAGAGACCTCGGCGAGGGTGGCGGCGCCGATCTGGGTGTGTTCAGCCAGGATGGCTGCTTCTTGCTCATTGAGCGGGGCGGTTTTGCCCAGGATCCGGTCAGGCACGCTGATTTTGCCGATGTCATGCAAAGAGCTGGCCTTGATCAGCTGATCCATATACCTGGCATCGACCAGGCCACTGTAACGAGGATCTTGCGCCAGTGCTTGCGCCAGAATCTGAATGACGTCACGGACACGCTCGATATGTCCGCCAGTACTGGGATCACGCAAAGTGACCAGATTGGACAAGGCGAAGATCAGCTCGAGCTGAGTGTCTGAAATGGCCTGGATCTTGGTTTCGACCAGAGCCTCAAGCTGGCGGTTCGACTCGGTGACCGTCTGGTTGAGATGGCGCAATTTCAAGTGGATGTCGATCCGGGCCTGGACTTCCCTGAAATTGTAGGGTTTGGTGATGTAATCCACACCACCGATTTTCAGTCCATTGATTTTGCTCTGGACATCGGCTACGGCACTGACAAAAATGACTGGAATCTCGCGAAAACGGGCGTCCTGTTTCAGGATCCGGCAAACCTCGTAACCATCAAGGTCAGGCATCATGACATCGAGCAAGATCAAGTCCGGCAAGAAAGTGGTCCGCTGGAGCAGATCAAGTGCTTCCCGCCCACTCAGGGCTGTCCTGAGCTCATAGGACTCCGGCAAAGCCTGGCAAAGGATGTCGATATTGCCCGGATAATCGTCGACAATCAGGATCTTGGCCGTGGGAAAAGATTCAGGTGACATCTGGTTTTGTTCCATCCAATGATTTTATCATATCCTGGACGATAAGGAGCGCCTGATCAAAATCAAATTGGTTGGTCGCCGTCACCAGCGCCTGGAGCCCATCATCCAATTCTTCAAAATCCCGCCCCTCAACAATGCGCGAAAGCTCGTCAGCCGCCTGAAAATCTCCTTGGTCCAGGAGCTGGTATTCTCGGTTCAGAAAGGTCTGCCACTGGTGGCGGGTCAGCCAGAACGGCGTGTTCTCAGCCTTGACGGGGCGGCGCGGTGTGATGTCCGGATCGGCCGGGATACCTGGGCTGGCTTGGGCCGGTCTGATTCTGCTAATGGCCAAGGGAAGTGACAAGGTGAAGACACTGCCCCTCCCCTGCTCGCTCTCAACGTGCAGCTGGCCTTGCATCAGCTGGGCCAGCTCGTGGCTGATCGACAAGCCCAGACCGGTGCCACCAAAGCGGCGCGGCAGAGTGCTGTCTTCCTGGGCGAATGGCTCGAAAATATTTGCTAGAAAATCCGGAGCGACGCCAGGTCCAGAATCGGCAACGGACAGTTCAACCATCGCGGACTCATCTGTCCGGCCAGACAGATAAGCCTTTACCCGGACGAATCCAGAGAACGTAAATTTGACGGCATTGCTGCACAGATTATTGACGATCTGGCGCAGGCGCAGGGGATCGCCCAGAACCTCGCGGGGAAGGTTATCGGATATTTCCAGGGAAAAGTCGAGGCCTTTTCCCCGGGCGGCGAAGGCAAAGGGCTCGGCAATCGTCTCCAGGGTTTTCACGAGGTTGAACGGGATCTGTTCCAGCTGGAGCTTGCCGGCTTCGATTTTCGAGACATCCAGGATGTCATTGATGACCTTGAGCAAGGAATCGGCTGAGTCAGACATCCGGGCGATCAGCTGCCTTTTGTCCGGATCAGCTTCCTGTTGCTCAAGGAGCTGAAGGTAGCCCATGACCGCATTGAGCGGTGTGCGGATTTCATGGCTCATGTTGGCCAGGAACTGGCTTTTCGAGCGGCTGGCCATCTCGGCCTGCTCCTTGGTTTTTTTCAGGCGCAGCTGCTGCTCCTGGCGGTTGCGCATGTTGACGAGCATCTCGCAAAACAAGGTGAGCAGGCCGATTTCGTCTCTGTTGTAGATCCGGACATGGCGGCAGGAATCAAACCCGACAAAGCCAATGCAGTCATTGCCAGCCATGAGCGGCAGTGTCAGGAAGCTTTTGACTGACTGAGGTTCCAGGATCTGGCGCACTCCATTGTCCGCTGGCAACGCCAGGACATCGTCGATCTGCATTTTGACGCCATTCTTATGGGCATTGGCCCAGTCCGGGATTTCGGCCAGGGGGACTTCCTGGAGATTGTCAATCTCCGGATTGATGTCCGTGTTGCACCATTCATAGGTATTGGAACAGGTCTGGCGCCGGAAATCATAATCGAAAATATAAACACGATCCGCATCGACAAACAACCCAATCTCGCGCAGGGCATTGTTGATGGCATCAGAGACATGATCCAGCGGCACGTTGATGTACTCGGTGGCGATTTTCATCAGCATGTTGTGGAACTGGGCCTGGTAGCGCAGACTCTCTTCGGCCTTTTTGATCGCTGTCAAGTCATTCATCACCGTCAGACGCAGGTCCTCTGATTGTGTTTTGACGATCTCGCCGGAAATCTGGCCCACCAGGATCTGGTTTGACCGGGTCCTGACAGACATTTCATACTGGATCAGAGGCTCAGCAGACGACAGATACGCCTGGGCTCGGTCGGCATCTTCCTCGGTTGTGAAAAAACTCAGCTCCGACACCAGGCAACCAATTGCCTCGAGCCGCCGGTAACCAAACGTGGCAATGAAGGCATCGTTGACATCGAGGATCCTGCCCTCGGGGATGGTGGTGATCATCATCGGCGTTGGATTAACCTGGAAAATCTTGTTAAAGCGCTGCAGGGCCTCCTGTTCGCCGCTGAGGTCTTTGCAAATGCCAAAGAGGCAGTCCTGGTTGTCCCAGCGGCCCATCCACACGCGGGTCTCTACCGGGACGCGCACACCATCTTTCCTGGCCAGAGGCAGCGGGCAGACTTCTGTTAGCCCGGCCAGCATCTCGGCGAAGATCTGCTCGGCCGTCTCTCGCAATTCCGGTGGATGAACATCGAGCAGGTGCATGTCCTGGAGGTCTGCCAAAGACAGCCCCAGCTTGGTGGTTACTGCTGGGTTGATGTAGAGGGCACGGCCATTGAGGTCCGTGATGAAAATCATGTCGTCGATGGTTTCGATGAACGTTCTGAAATTGGCCAGGGTCGTCTTGAGCTCTTGCTTGACAAGCTCCTGGCTGGTGATGTCGCGGGCAATGCCCAAGATCCCCAGTAAATGGCCTTCACGGTCGCGCATCGGGGCTTTGAGTGTGTCATACAGAACCCGGTGGCCATCAGGAAACGTGGTCCACTCCTGATTGTATTGCGGGTCGCCTGATGCCAGCATGGCCTGGTCAAATGAAACAAAAGTCTGGGCCAAATCGGATGGGAACAGGTCATGATCCGTCTGGCCCACGACGTCAAGGATGTCGCACCCGATGAATGCGGCAAATGCTCGATTGCAGCCCAGATAAACGCCCTGGAGGTCTTTGTAGAACACCAGGTCGGGGATGGAATCAAGGACTTGATTAAAAACGCGTTCTTTGCCCATGATGATCGCTCCAGTTATGGGATATCAGCAAGGGTGGCAGTTCTCGTGCCGACCCTCCGTACCTGCTTGATCTTTCCAGCCGCGGGCTAGGCATGCCAGCCCGCGGCTGGGTAGAGTTTCTCCAGATCTGATTCGACTGCCAGGAAAGCATCGACGACATCTGGATCGAAATGGCTGCCGCGGCCTTCACGGATGACCACAACGCTGTCTTTGTGCGGCATCGGTTTCTTATAAGGCCGTAGCATGCGCAAGGCATCAAAGACATCCGCCACCGCCATGATCCGGGCGCTCAATGGAATAGCCTCACCCGCAAGACCCTCGGGATATCCCTGACCGTCCCAGCGTTCATGATGGTAGCGGGCAATTTCAACCCCCGTGTGGATCAGCTGGTTGTCGGGAAATTTCTCCAGAACTTTGGCCAGGGTCTGGGCACCGACCAAAGTATGCTGCTGCATGGTGGCAAATTCTTCCGGGGTGAGGCGACCTGGCTTGAGGTAAATATGGTCCGGTATGCCAACTTTGCCGATATCGTGCAGAGGGGCTGCTTTGAACAGGTTATCCATGAAAGCCTCGTCGATCTGGTTCTGGAACCGGGGGGATTCACTTAGTTTCCTGGCCAGGCTGGCGCAGATCCTCTGGGTGCGCTCGAGGTGCCCCCCGATCTTGTCATCGCGGCGATCGGTCAGGCGGACGAGGGCAAATATGGTCGCCAGCTGCATCTCGGTCACTTCTTTAGCCTTGGCTTCGACCAGGTCTTCCAGATCGTGCTGGCGTCGCGTGAGTTCCTGCTGCAGATTGAAGATCTTGAGATGGACATCGACCCGCGACATTACCTCGCCGGGATCGAAGGGTTTGGTGATGAAATCGACTGCACCCCGCTGCAATCCTTCGATCTTTTCCCTGATCTCATTCTTGCTGGAAATGAAAATGACAGGGATTTCCCGGTAGCGGTCATCAGCCTTGAGCAGACTGCAGATCTCATATCCATCCATCTGAGGCATGAGTGTTTCCAGCAAGATCAAGCTGGGCAAATCTTCGGCGGCAGCCAGCAAATCAAAGGCCTTGGCACCACTGGTCGCTATCAGTTTTGTAAATCGGGACGGCAAAGCTCCAGCCAGGGAGCGGATTGCATCCGGGCTGCTGTCTACGATCAGGATTTTATCTCGCCTGTGGTTCGATTCATTCATGTCTTTTCCCCAAATCTTGTGGTCCTGCTGTATAATACCGGCATGGACCCAAGCAGCAACCTCATCTTGATCGGCATGCCAGGCAGTGGCAAAAGCACCGTCGGCCGGATTCTGGCCGGTCTTTTGGGCTGGGCTTTCGTCGATACCGACAAACTGATCGAAGAACGCCGGCAAAAACCTTTGCAAACCATCCTCGACCAGGAGGGCATCGGTGCCTTTATCCGGGTGGAAGCCCAGGTCGTGCGCGCCCTGAACCTCTCGCACCACATCATCGCCACCGGTGGCAGTGTGGTCCTCGACCAGATTGCGATGCAGCATCTGCGCGCCCTGGGATTTGTAGTCTACCTCGACGTCCCGTTGCCCAAGATCGAACGCCGGCTTTGGAATATCAAGACTCGCGGCATCGTCATCAAAAAACACCAGTCGATCCGGGATATCTACCGCATCCGGCGTCCACTCTATGAGCGCTATGCCGATAAGATCCAACCGACCGCAGGATTGTCAGCCCAGCAGATCGCCACGGCGATCAAGGACTGGCTCTTGCTGCAGAACGAGTCATTTTCGGCTGGAAGGTCTCAGACAAGAGTATAGTGCAGTTTGCGTTCGAGCTCAACGACTTTGTGGGGATTTTAATGGATAACTCATGGAAAACTGAGCATAGGCAAACCCTGGCCGGGGTGGTCATCATCTTGTCTGTTCTCCTGGTTTTCAACGTGGTCGCCTATTTTATTTACCGTCCAGTCCGGACCTTCAACGCGGGAAAGCCGTCGGCAACAGACAAGCAGCTGTTCTTTTCAGTGGAGAAATCAGGCAACCACCTCTACCTGATGGGAATCACACACCAAGGATACCTCGACCTCTACCCCTTGCGTCCGGAAATCGAATCTGCCTTTGCCAGCAGTGATTTCCTGGCAACAGAACGGGATCTGACTCAGCCATTGCCGGCCACTTTCAGCCAGGGTTCTTTCCTGGATCGTGCCTCACCCGACACGGTTGATAAAATCCGACAATTAGCAGCGACCTACCAGATCAATTGGGACAATCTGGAGCCGCTCGATGCACTGGCCGTTCTCGCTGTTTTTGAAAACCAGATCGCCGAAAAGGCAGGTCTGAAGGCGCAGTTTGGGCTCGACCAGTACTGGACCTATCGGGCTCGCCAGCTTGGAAAGCCTATCAAAGAGGTCGAAGGGATTGAATTTGAACAACGCATGGCCACGGAATTAGTTGCGACGGACAGCGATGTGATTCTGAATCTGATTCCACAGGACCCCGGTCAGGCCAGCCAGGAGATGTTGGAGCACTTTGAAGCCATCCTGGCTGGAGATTTCAGGGCCGAGTCCCTGCAAGCGGATCTGGAACAGTCCCGGGCCCCTGCCTTCCAGGCCTTGTACTGGACCCGGCGCAATGAGAAAATGCTGTCAGAAATCCTTCTCTGGCTCGACCAGGGGAACTGTGCCTTCGTTGCAGTCGGGGCAGGACATGTCCTGGGCAGCAAGGGACTGGTCTCCCTGCTCCAGGAAAATGGCTGCACTGTCACACAGGTGGAATGAATTTTCTTGTCTGGGCAAATTCCTGTGGTACAGGCCATCTGTGCCGCCCTGGGATTTGTTGGTAGCTGATGAAACCGCATGCGGACACGAGGCATGCTAGACTCACTGTTCAGAAAAGAGGTCTCCCATGACTGACTATGAAAATGTATGGATCACAGCAACCACTGCTTTCCGCCTGAAAAAGGCCCGGGTCGACAAAGGGATCTCCCAGTCTGAGCTGGCTCAGCGGATCGAGGCATCGGTCAACCAGATCGAACACTATGAGCGCGGAGAGGTCGACATGCCGATGGACCGGCTCTTTGATCTGGCCCGGATCCTGGACTTGCCGGCAGGCGAGCTACTGGCTGACTAAACCAGATTTTTCTTGAGGAGTTTTGACATGCAGGAATTTGATTTGATCGTGGTCGGCAGCGGTGCTGCCTTGATCGTTCTGGAAGCGGCCCTGGCCCAGGGTAAAAAGTGCGCCCTGGTGGAACGGCACAAATTTGGCGGCACGTGTCTCAACCGTGGCTGCATCCCGTCCAAGATCCTGGTCCATCCCGCGGATACGATTCGAGAATGTGAGCGGGGCGAGAAGATCGGTCTGGAGATTGCACCGCCCCAGGTCGACTGGGAGAAACTGGGCCAGCGGATGTGGGATAAAATCGGGGAAAACCGCCAGATCCTGGAAGCCTACCAGTCATGGCCGGGCCTGACCGTTTTCCAGGGCACTGCCCGGTTCACCAAACCCTATGTGCTCGAGGTTCTGGATGCCCAAGGCCAGGTCACAGACAGCCTGCAGTCTGCGACGATCGTGGTTGGCGTCGGTGGCCGGGCAAAAAAGCCGACCATCGAAGGGCTATCCGAGACCGGATTTGTCAATTTCGAGAGCTTTTTCGGTGATCGGTTTCCCGCTGCACCCTACAAGCGGCTCCTGATCATCGGTGGCGGCATCGTTGGTACCGAATTCGCCCACATCTTCTCGTCTTATGGTGCCGAGGTCACGATCATGGACCACAATCCGCGCCTGGCCAAGCATGAGGAGCCGGAAGTCAGCGCCCTGCTGGAAAAAGAATTCCGCCGGGTCGGGATCCAGGTCCGGACCGGTGTCGAGCCCGTCCGGGCAGAGAAAGTCGCTGGTGAGAAGCGTGTGACGGTGCGCGACAAAGTCACCGGAGCCGAAGAGATTTTTTCCACTGACGAGATTTTTATCGCCACGGGTTTTGTCAGCAACAGCGACTGGCTCCAGGCAGACCGTTGCGGCCTGGCAATGGATGAGCGCGGCTACATCCTGACTGACGAACATCTGCGCACCAATGTGCCCGGTATCTATGCAGTTGGCGATATCAACGGCAAGTTCCAGTATCGCCACAAAGCAAACTACGAAGCCTATATCTTGGCCAACAATCTCTACGAGCCCGAAAAACCGGAACGGGTCGCCTGCTACGACCGGGTGCCCTGGGCGATTTTCACCCATCCCCAGATCGCCCACGTCGGCCTGACTGAGCAGCAGGCCCGCGAGGCCGGGTATGAGCTGCTCACCGGGGTCAATCATTATTCTTCGACTGCCAAGGGCTATGCCATGGGTTATCTGCCCGGCGATGAAGACGACGGCTTCGTCAAACTCGTCGTCAGCAAGGATCGCACCATCCTAGGCGTCCACATCATCGGACCCCAGGCTGCCATTCTGATCCAGCCCTTCATTTACCTGATGAACCAAGGCCTCCACGTCCGGGCCGAAGACTGCGACCAGCTCGAAACCACACTCCAGGCCCATGATCCAGGTCGGACCATGTTGCGGCCCCACCTCTCCTTTTCCCCAGACTCCACCGCCGCCATCGACCAGGCCATGGTCATCCACCCCGCCCTCTCCGAGGTCGCAGCCTGGGCAACCGGGACGCTCAAGGAGCCAGGTTCCTGACGTTACTCGCTCAGGGCCTTCGGCGCCGCGCGCCACCCTTTGCGCGTTGTCGCACAATCCCAGTGGTGTCCGGCTCCGCCGGACTCATTGTACGCCATTCGTGGCGCTTTAACTCAGCAAAAACCCCGGCGCCAGTTCATGGCGCCGGGGCTTTGTTTGAGCGTTTTTCGTGCTCGCTCTAGTTCGTGGCATGCACTTAGATCTTTTCGCGGGCGACGTAGTGGGTGTGGAGGAGTTCGTGGGCTTTTTCGCCGTAGAATTCGCCGAGGAACTCTTCGTAGAGTTTCATGACGTCTTTGTTCTCGTGCGATTTGCGGCGGGCCTTGCCCTGGTCTTCACGGTAGATGGCTTCGGTACGTTTCTTGATGATGGTGTCATCGCCATGGTGGAAGGGCTGGCCACCACCACCGACGCAGCCGCCGGGGCAGGCCATGATTTCGATGGCGTGGTATTTGGATTCACCGCGGCGGATGGCTTCGAGGAGTTTTCTCGCATTGCCGAGACCATGGGCGACGCCGATCTTGACTTCGGTCCCGCCGATGTCGATGGTGGCCTCGCGGATGCCCTGGAGGCCGCGGAGAGCGTGGAAATCAACGAATTCGAGGGTTTCGCCAGTCAGCCATTCATAGGCGGTACGGACAGCAGCCTCGATAACGCCGCCGGTGGCGCCAAAGATGACACCAGCACCGGTGGATTCGCCGAGCGGATGGTCGAAGTCTTCGTCCGGCAGGGAGACGAAGTCGATGCCGGTTTCCTTGATCATCATCGCCAGCTCACGGGTGGAGAGGACATAGTCGACGTTCTTGAAGGATTCGCCGGACAGCTCGGGACGAGCAGCTTCGTTTTTCTTGGAGAGGCAAGGCATGATCGAGACGACGACCATTTTTGCTGGATCGATGCCCATCTTGTTGGCGTAGTAAGTCTTGGCGACGGCACCGAACATTTCGTGCGGGGATTTGCAGGACGAAGGAATGTCCAGCAGATCCGGGAACTGGTGTTCGAAGAACTTGACCCAGGCCGGGCAGCAGCTGGTCAGGATCGGCAGGGTGCCACCATGCTGCAGGCGGTGAATGAACTCGGAGGCTTCCTCGATGATGGTCAAGTCAGCGGCGAAGTCGGTGTCAAAGACATTGTTGAAACCGAGGCGGCGCAGGGCGGCAGCCATTTTGCCCGTGACGATCGTGCCGGGTTCCATGCCGAATTCTTCGCCGAGGGCGACGCGAACGGCCGGGGCGGTCTGGACGATGACGTACTTGTCAGGATCGTTGAGGGAGTTCCAGACATTGCGGATGTCATTCATCTCGGTCAGGGCGCCAGTCGGGCAGACGGCAACGCATTGGCCGCAGAAGGTGCACATGGTGTCGATCATCGGCAGATTGAAGGCCGGAGCGACGACGGTGTCAAAACCGCGGCCGACAGCGGACAGGATGCCACAGGTCTGGACGGTGTTGCACATGGTTTCGCAGCGGCGGCAGAGGATGCACTTGTCGAGATCGCGGTAGATGGCGAAACTGGAGGCGTCATCCGTATAGGTGGACATGGCGCCTTCATAACGGATCTGGCCACGCACGCCGAGGTCGGAGGCGAGCTTCTGCAGGTCGCAGGACTGGTTCTTCTCGCAGTTAAGGCATTCCTTCGGATGGTCGGACAACAGGAGCTCGACCATGGTCCGGCGGGCCTTGACAACCCGCGGGGTGGTCGTCTTGATGTTCATGCCCTCAGTGACGTAAGTGGCACAGGCGGGGGCGAGGTTGCGGCGGCCATCGATTTCGACCATGCAGACGCGGCAGGAAGCGGCCTGGTTAACGGCCTTGAGATCGTGAAGGTTCAGGTGGCAGAGGGTCGGGATCTTGACGTTGACTTGCTTGGCTGCTTCCAGAACCGTCATGGTATCCGGTACAGTCAGCTCGACGTCATTGATTTTGATTTTTATTTCGCGCATAAGCTTAACTTCAGACCTCCTTATTTCTTGTCGACAGCGCTGAAGGCGCAGGCTTTGAGGCAGGCACCGCACTTGATGCACTTGCTCTGGTCAATGACATGCGGCTTCTTGACAGAGCCGGAGATGCACTTGACTGGGCAGGCACGGGCGCAGGCGGTGCAGCCGATGCACTTGTCTTCGATGATGGTGTAGACCGACAGTGCCTGGCAGACACCAGCCGGGCAGCGTTTTTCGAAGACGTGGGCCTTGTACTCATCGATGAAGTGGTTGATCGTGGACAGAACCGGGTTCGGCGAGGTCTGGCCGAGGCCGCACAG
The DNA here is from genome assembly GCA_009928985.1 of Clostridia bacterium. Taxonomy (GTDB): domain Bacteria; phylum Bacillota; class Clostridia; order Saccharofermentanales; family UBA5734; genus UBA5734. Next base: position 42,151 of record SABL01000003.1, on the reverse strand, counting down.
GGCGGTGTCCTTGATGATCACGGAGAGTTCCTTGAGTTCCTCGATGCAGTCCGGGGTGGCTTTGCCTTCGGTGATGCGGGTCAGCATTTCGTGCAGGCGCTTGTTGCCGATGCGGCAGGCGGTGCATTTGCCACAGGATTCTTCCATGGTGAACTCGAGGTAGAACTTGGCGATGTTGACCATGCAGTCGTCTTCGTCCATGACGATCATGCCGCCGGAGCCCATCATGGAGCCGATGGCGATCAGGTTGTCATAGTCAATCGGGGTGTCGAGGTTGGCAGCGGTGATACAGCCACCGGAAGGACCGCCGGTCTGGACGGCCTTGAACTGCTTGCCGCCCTTGATGCCGCCGCCGATGTCATAGATGATTTCCCTGAGGGTCATGCCCATCGGGACTTCAACCAGACCGACGTTGTTGACCTTGCCGGCGAGGGCGAAAACCTTGGTACCCTTGCTCTTGGCAGTACCGACGGAGGAGAACCACTCGGCGCCCTTGAGGAAGATGACCGGGACATTGGCCAGCGTCTCGACATTGTTGACGATGGTCGGCTTCTGCCACAAGCCTTTTTCGGCTGGGAACGGCGGCTTGTTGGTCGGCTCACCGCGCAGGCCTTCGATCGATTTGATCAGCGAGGTTTCTTCGCCGCAGACAAAGGCACCAGCGCCAAAGCGCAGCTGGATGTCAAAGTCGAAACCGGAATCAAACAGGTCTTTGCCGAGGAGGCCGTAGTCATACGCCTGCTTGATGGCGATATCGAGGCGCTTGATGGCCAGAGGATATTCCGCACGGATGTAAATATAGCCCTTGGTGGCTCCGATGGCATAGCCGGCGATGGCCATGGCTTCGAGAACGCTGTGCGGGTCGCCTTCGAGGATGGAGCGGTCCATGAACGCGCCCGGATCACCTTCGTCAGCATTGCAAATGACGTATTTCTGGTCCGCGGCATAACGGCTGGCAAAATCCCATTTCATGCCGGTGGGGAAGCCACCGCCGCCTCTGCCCCGCAGACCGCTCAGCTTGACGGTATCGACAACCTGGGCCGGGGTCATGTCGGTCAGGATCTTGCCCAGGGCCTGGTAGCCATCGGCAGCGATGTATTCTTCAATGTTCTCCGGATCGATGGCGCCGCAGTTGCGGAGCGCGACGCGGAGCTGTTTCTTGTAGAAGGGCATGTCTTTGTGTTCGCTGATGCGCTGTTCGAAGGTCGGTTCGACATACAGCAGACGGTCAACGGTACGGCCTTTGATGCAGTGTTCGTTGACAATCTCCTGGGTGTCTTCCGGCTTGACTTCGACATAGAGGATATTATCCGGGTGGATCTTGACGATCGGGCCTTTTTCGCAGAAACCGAAGCAACCGGTCGCAACGACCTGGACTTCCTCGGCCAATCCGGCGGCCTTGATCTGTTTTTTGAAATTCTCGACAATCTTCATGCTGTCTGACGAGACACAGCCTGTGCCACCGCAAACCAGCACGTGCATTCTAAACTTGCTCATTCGCATTCCTCCCAAAAGATTTCGGACTGGTAAGTCGCCGCTCAGGCCTTTTCAAAAGGCTGGCCGATGATCAGGTTTTCGACGAGTTCGCCATTTTTGAGGTGTTTTTCGACGATTTCGACACCCTTGTCGGCGGAAACATAGCCATAGAGGATAGAGGCCTGTCCAGGGATCTGGATTTCAACCGTCGGTTCGGCGTAGCAGGAACCCATACAACCGGCGGTGACGAACTTGATGTTCTCGAGTCCGAGCTCGGAAGCCTTGCTGGCCATGGCGTTGAAGGTTTCACGGGCACCGGCAGCGATGCCGCAGGTTGCCATGCCGATAATGACTTTGGTAACACCTTCGTTTTCATTGCGGACGTTCATGTTGGTCTTGAGCTGTTCTTTGATTGCCTTGAGTTCTTCCAAGGATTTCATCTTGGCCATAGTATCAAACCTTTCTCCTTTGCGTTAAGGTCAGGCTTCCTCGCCCTTGTATTCGTTGAGGATGTGGTCGACTTGTTCGAGCTTGACACGGCCATAGACCTTGCCATTGACCATGACGACGGGGGCCAGGCCGCAGGCACCGACGCAGCGCAGAGCGTCGAGAGTGAATTTGCCGTCCGGGGTCGTTTCACCGGACTTGATTTTGAGCTTGTCCTGGAGATCTTTGAGGATTTCCTCGGCTCCGCGGACGAAGCAGGCAGTGCCCATGCAAACGTTGATGACGTATTCACCACGTGGCGTTTCCGTGAAATAGGAATAGAACGTGACAACGCCGTTGACCTTGGCGGCTGGGATGTCGAGTTTGCGCGCAACGTGGAGCTGGATTTCCTTCGGCAGGTATCCGAAAATCTCCTGAGTCTTGTGCAAAACTGTGATCAACGAGCCTTCTTTTTCTTCGAGTCCATCGATGAACGCATCTAGTTCGACGAACTTCTCGTGCAGTAATTCATTTGTGCACATGAATAAGCTGACCTCCTCTGTTTTCCAAGCGGGGGAAAAAGTCCCGCTTTTGGTAACCTATGTTCCAATAACACCCATTTAAGCATACTTTTTTATGCAAATAAAGAGACTGGCAGGGTCATTTTTGCGCATTTTGTCATTTTACATAACAAAAAGTTGCTCATATCCGCAAACGTTATCGATTTCCTCCATAAACAAGGGCAAACGTTTACAAAAACGCGGCTCCAAAGCGTTCGGAATCGTTTTCGATAACCTGTTCGGCCGATCTAATCAGTCACTATTTAATAAATTTCCGGTCGTCGGTGCAAAAGCAGCGGCAATTCGCGGCGGACCTTGTCTACAAGGCCAAGGTCGATGGGCACAAGAAAGCTGCCGGGCGTCTGGCCCAGCTGACGGATGATATTGCCCCAGGGTCCAGCCAGGATGGAGTGACCCCAGGACTGGTACGAAGCGTCGGGATTGCGGGCCGGGGCACAGCCCAAGGTGTAAACCTGGTTATCGATCGCCCGGCTTCTGAATAACACCTCCCAATGAGCCGGACCGGTCGTCTGGTTGAATGCGCCGGGGACCAGGATCAGTTTCGCCCCATCGAGGGCCATCCGGCGCGCCAGTTCAGGAAAACGGAAATCATAGCAGATGCATAAACCGATCCGGCCAAACTCAGTCTCAAAGGTCGTGGCAGACTGGCCGGGTGTGAGGGTGTCGGACTCTTTGAAATACTGTCCGCCCTTGATGTCGATGTCAAAAAGATGCGCCTTGCGGTGATAGGCGACGGGTTGGCCCATGCGGTCAAACACAATCGAGGTGTTGTAGACAAGACCGGCCGCATCGCGCTCGGGAATCGAGCCGGCCACGAGCCAGACCTGGTGCCGGGCAGCCAGGCTGGATAGCTGATGGACTGAAGGTCCGTCGGCTGGTTCGGCATAGGTATGGAACACATCTGTCTGGTAGGGGCACAGGAACATCTCCGGCAGGACGACCAGGTCGGCACCCTGCCTGGCAAGGCGTGCGATGGCCCGGGCAGCTGTCCGGATATTCTGCTCCTTGTCATCCGTGACTTTCATCTGGACGGCAGCAAGTTTGAGTTCCATACGTGATGCCTCCATTTAGCCGCCGAACAGGCGGGCAATCGGACCGATCACGGTGCTGAGGTCCTGGATGGACTGATTCAGTGTCTCGATGTCGATGCTGTCGATTTTGGCTGTGGCCTGGCCCAGGCTTTCCTGGCTCGATTCGACCAGGGTGTTGATGTTCTCGACCATGCCGGTCCAGTCCGCCCTGGCCAGATCTGCCGTCACGGTCTCGACGTGCTCGATCGTGCGATTGATCCGGACATAGGTTGTTCCCAGGCCAAGCACAAGAACCATCACCACCGCCACCAGAAGCAAAGCCACCAAGCGATACAGCAGGAGCTGCTTTTTCATCAAGTCCAGCTGCCTCTCATTTTGATCCTGGATCTGGGCCAGTGCCTTGGCCAGTGTATTGCTTTCCAGATTTTCATCCATGGTGTTCACCTCCCACGCTCAGGACTTCACGGGCGCATTTTCTTCAGGATCCTGGGCTGGACAAACCATTGCAACTGGCCCTGGCCTTTCCAAATAGCCTGGCCATTGCCAAGCGGGTCCCAGGAGAAAGGGTCGAAATCGAAACAGGCGGCGGCACCTTTTTTGAAGGGCAGCAGGCAGTTGCAGAGTCGCTGGCTCCAATTGCCCCAATGCGGTTCGTGCCCGACCAGGACCAGGCTGGTCGAAGGATCGAGCGTCTTGGCTGTCTGGATGAAACTGGACCAGTCTCCCAAGGCGATGAACTCGTGCTGAGGCAAATCAGCCGGCATAACCCTTTCGCCTGTATCCAGACTGTTCATGAGGATTTCGGCTGTTTCCCGGGCCCGGACCAGAGGACTGGTCCAGACGACCAGCTTTTTCTTTTCGTCCAGCAGCAAGTTCAGCTGGGGCAAAGAACGGGCCAACTTCTTTTTGCCGTCGTCGGTCAATCGGCGAGCAGCATCGTCGGTTGGATCGGCTGCATCTTCGGCTTCACCATGGCGGAGCAGGATCAAATCCATTGAAACGTTTCTCCCTTTCCTGACTGTTCGAATGCAGGTTTGTCGCTGAGCGGGTCACTGCGGTTCTTGATCGTCTTATCAAGGAATGGTACCGTTCGAGCTCGAATAACGGTAAAATCAACTCATAGGGGGATCGTGGCTACATGGCACAGAAACGGACCGGAGCACTTTTTTCCATCAGCAGGGCGGCCAATCGCTGGCGCTATCCCTTTCAGCCAGCGAGCCTGTTTTGACCAGTACTACCATTATACCTTCACCCAGCGTCTAAAAATACCCAAAGTTCTGGCAGCCACCCTGGCCTGGCCCCTTTCTTTTTTCATCGCCGGCGTGATGCGCTCGATGCGGGCCATCCCCGTCCATCGCGATTTGTATGATGGTTTTCTCGATCTGGAGCGTTTTTGCCTGCGCAAGACCGGCCAGCATTTCTCCTTCATCCCGCTGCAGATCGATCACCCTAAACGGCAGATCGTCAGTATAGAGCCATATCACAGCCTGCAATAACTGGCACCCGACAACAACTCAAGGAGGGATCTTCATGGAACAAGCCGAACGTTTCCAGATTCCCGTGGCCAAACTCAGACGGGTCTGCGACCTGGATACTGAGCTGGATTTTTGCGCCTCAAGCCAAGACGTTCCCGGTCTGGAAGGAGTAATTGGCCAGGATCGGGCTGTGCGCTCGATGCAATTCGGCCTGGCGATGGATGCCCCGGGCTACAATATTTTTGTCTCGGGACAGCCAGGCACGGGCAAGACGACTTACGTCAATGCCAGCGTCACCAAGGCTGCTGCGGACGGCACAGTGCCGGACGACTGGTGCTATGTCAACAATTTTGTCGACAAGGAAAACCCGGTTGCCATTTCACTGCCAGCCGGCCAGGGACGGCAGTTCCAGAAAGACATGGATGAGCTGGTACGCGAACTGCGCGCTGCGATGCCGAAAGCTTTCGAGAGCAGCGATTACGAACAAAAGAAAAAGTCGCTCGAAACATCCTTCCAAAGCCATATGCAAGAACGCCTCAACGCCTTGCAAAAGCAGGCCAGCGAGGTTCGCTTCCTGTTCCGCCAGGCCGGCGGCAAGCTGATGATCATGCCGCTAAAGGACGAAAAGCCTTATTCGAACCAGGAATTCTCCGATCTTCCGGATGAGCAGCGCCAGTCGCTCGAAGCAACCGGCCATCGGCTGGAAAGCGTTCTGGAAGAGATTTTGCGTGAAGGCAAGTCCTTGGAAAAGCAGACGGCCGAGAAAATCGTCGATTTGGAAAAGCAGATCGCCCGGGCAGCTGCCACGCCCTCTGTCGACCGCCTGCGCGAGAAATATGAAGGTCACGCCAAGGTACTGGCCTATCTCGAAGCTGTCCGCAAAGACATCGAGGAGAACCGCGAGCTGTTTTTGGAATTGGAGACTGAAGAAGCTGGAGAAACAACCGAATCCAGTGATGAAGAAGAACTCGTTGACCTTTCACTGGTCGCGGGACCCGGGGACGGCGAAGAATTCACCCGCTACAAGGTCAATCTGTTCATCAGCCATGAAGGAGCTACTGGGGCACCCGTCATCCTGGAAACCAACCCCAACTATTACAACTTGTTTGGCAAGGTCGAATACAAGAACCAGCTGATGTCGGTGTCGACAGATTTCACCATGGTCAAACCGGGGGCAATCCACCGGGCCAACGGCGGCTATCTGATCTTGCAGGCCCGGGATGCCCTGATCGAGCCGCTGGTCTGGGAGCAGCTCAAGCGGACTCTGAAATACCGCCAGGCGGTGATCGAAAACATCGGTGAGCAGTATCGCAACATCCCGACCGCCACCATGCGCATGGAGCCAATCCCCTTGCGGCTCAAGGTCATCCTGATCGGCAGTCCGCTCTTCTATCTGGTCCTGACCTCGGATGAAGATTTTGCCAAGCTGTTCAAGGTCAAGGTCGATTTTGATGTCGAAATGGCTCGTTCACGGGAAAATCTCTGCAAATATGTCTCGTTTGTCAGCTCGTTGTGCCAGCGCGAAAAGCTCCACCACCTCGACCGGACCGCCCTGGCCCAGATCATCGAGTACGGTTCGCGCCTGGCCGGTGACCAGACCAAGCTTTCGACCCGGTTCAATGAAGTTGGCGAGATTATTTACGAGGCCAGTGCGCTGGCGGCACTCGATGGTTCGACGCTTGTCTCAGCTACCCATGTCGATGAGGCGATCCGCCAGAGGCATTTCCGCCGGAGCCGAGTCGAGGAAAAGGTCCAGGAGATGATCCTGACCGGCAAACTGTTGATCGACACAGCGGGTGAACGCATCGGCCAGGTCAACGGGTTGTCTGTTGTCGAGCTGGGCAATTTCGCTTTTGGCCAGCCTTCCCGGATCACAGCGGTCACTTTCATGGGCAAGGATGGGGTCATCGCGATCGAGCGCGAGACTGAGATGAGCGGCAGCATCCACAGCAAGGGGGTCCTGACACTGGCCGGATATCTGGGAATGAAGTTCGCACAGGACAAGCCGCTCTCCCTGACGGCCCAGATCACATTTGAGCAGAACTATGGCGGCATTGAGGGCGACAGTGCTTCCAGCGCCGAACTCTATGCCATTCTCTCCAGCCTCGCCGATGCACCCGTCCGCCAGTCCCTGGCCGTCACCGGCTCGGTCAACCAGTATGGTGAGATCCAGCCGATCGGCGGTGTCACCGAGAAGATCGAAGGTTTTTACGACATCTGCGTTGCCAAGGGTCTGACCGGTGACCAGGGTGTCATCATCCCACAGAGCAATATCGACAACCTGATGCTCAAAGACGAAGTCCTCGACGCCGTCCGCGCCGGGCGCTTCCACCTCTACGCCGTCCAGACCATCGACCAAGGCATCGAAATCCTCACCGGCCAGCCTGCCGGCCAGAAAGACGCCACCGGCGCCTACCCAGAAGGCAGCATCTTCGCCAAAGCCAACAACAAGCTGCAAACCTTCCACGATGCACAGCAAGGGGACAAGGATTAAATTTTGCCGAAAAAGGGACCCCGTCCCTTTTTCGGCACCGATTCCGGAGGTGGTTGCTATCAGGGCGTTTATCGGGGTTGAGCTGGGTGATCTGCAAAAATCCGAGATTGCCAGAATAATTAATTTATTGCATAAAGATGCACGGAAGGGGCGCTGGAAGCGTGAGGAGAATCTGCACCTGACTTTGAAATTTCTTCCGGAGGTGCGGGAGGATCAGTTGGCGCTGATCGATGCGGTGATAGGCAGCCTGGCCCAGCAGCAGGCGCCATTCCAGCTCGAGTTCACCGGGCTGGGCCAGTTTCGCGGCCGCGATTCGATCCGGGTCGTCTGGATCGGGCTGGCCGGCGACTTGCAGGTCTTGCAGCAGCTGAAGCGTCAGACCGAGCAAGGTCTTGTGCCGACTGGATTTGCCGCCGAAACCCGGCCTTATGCACCGCACATCACATTGGGCCAAGATGTCGTATTTACACAAGATTTCCAGATGATCGAGCAGTCACTCGGGCCAGTCACCATCGAGCCGATCAAAGTCGACCATTTGACGTTGTTCAAGAGCGAGCAGATCGAGGGGCGGCGAGTCTATACCCCGATCCTCCGCTATGATTTCATCTCATGCTAAAGGAGCGTGCACCCATGGAAACTCAAACAAGACGGGTCCCCACCAAGTTACTGGTCCTGACCGCTTATCTGGTCATGATCCTGGTCAATGCCCTGGCCAATATCCTGCCGATCAACGGCCTCACAACGGGAGATGTTTCCGATTCTTACCCCAACCTGTTCGCCCCTGCCGGGCTGACATTTGCCATCTGGGGTGTGATCTACCTAGCGCTGGCTGGCTATGTGCTTTACCAGTTCGGACTGTTCCAGAAAAACAGACAGGATTCCTTGTTCTTAAGTGAGCAGAAGATCCGCCTGCTTTTCATTGTCTCTTCGCTCGCCAATGCAAGCTGGATTTTTGCCTGGCACTACCGCCTGATTCCGCTGACAATGGCCTTGATGCTCGTCCTGCTGATCAGCCTGGCTGCCATCAACCTGATCACTCGCAAACAGGCCTATGAAACAGGCGGGAAAGTTTTCGTCCGCCTGCCGTTTGCAATCTATTTCGGCTGGATTACCGTGGCGACGATCGCCAATGTTACGACCTTGCTGGTCGATCTGGAGTGGACTGGCGCTGGATTGAGCGAACCCATCTGGACGGTCCTGATTCTGCTGGCCGGTCTTTTGATCGGCTGGGTCACGACGGTTTTCCTCAAGAGCATCGCTTATGGTCTGGTCCTGGTCTGGGCTTATACCGGCATCCTGCTCAAGCATCTCTCCGCCAGTGGGTTTGATGGGCAGTACCCGTGGGTGATCGTGACAGTGATTGGTTGTCTGGTGTTATTTGCGATTGCCTTGATTGTGGTGGTGGCGAGAGGACGGAAGAAGTTGAATACCGCAATCAGAACGCCACTTAATCAATAAAATCAATCGCAATCAGCTAAGCATACCAAATAAGTTAGGGTGCCTGGTCTTCCAGGCACCTTTGCAATGTCTCAGTCAACCGATCAAGAAATCAGTCAATCTCTGCCACTAAAACAAGTTCCTGTGTGATGATCATGTGGCCAAAGGTAGTGGGATGCGGGTCACAGAAGATGATGAATGACGGTAGATTGATTTCATCGAATGATTGTGCTGATTGTATGGTCAAGAGTGCTAAGGGCAGATTGAAGGCAACCGGGGCAGTTAACGGATTTGGTGGCGATCCAAGCAAGTATCCGAAATTCCCAACATTATCAAATGGCTGGTAGACATCAACCACAGTGTATTCGAATCGTCCATTTTTGCCCAAGCGATTCATCTGTGAATTGATTTTTGAAATGTATTTATTTACCAGATCATAAAAACCAGCGAATGAAGGACTGCTCAGCTTGGAGGCGAGCAGTGGATTGTACAAATTGTTAACATAAATCTTTGCATCCGGATTGATTTTGCGTATCTTAGCCAAGATAACAGCCCAATCATTCAGGAATTGAATGGTGCCCTCATGCCAGGCATCGTCGAGCGGATCCATCAGCGCAGCCAGTTTTGTCTCAGGAGTGCTCGTGTCGCCATCATGGTAATCAGAATAAATGGCTCCAGCCAGTTGAGTCAGCATGGCTGCTCCTGTTATATCCCCAAGTACAGAATCGATGCCTTCATACATTCCTGCAATTCCTGCAATAAACGGACCCAACAAATTGTTGCTGCCAATACTGATTGTAATGATATCAGCCTGAGGCAAATAGTATTGCAGTGCAGGAACCCTGTTGTATATTCCCTCCAAATGGTCTTCTCCATTTAGCAGATTCAGCAAATCCTGCGTTGTATCACCTGGATAACTGAGATTATTTAAATTTTCATCGTGAACAAATCCCAGGTCCTCGAGTACGTCATCATAAAACATCTGCGTATAGCCATCGAACTCTGATTCGGCAAAATCATAGTCCGTCAACCCAAAGCTAATCGAGTCGCCCAGTGCCAGGTACAACGGCGGTGCTACAACTTCTGCGGTCGCCTCCTCTGCCAGGACTGTGGCAGGCAGCATCATAACCAGGAGCACCAGCGACAACAGCAAAGCCAGCTTCTTCTTCGCATTCATCCACACATCACACTCCTTTTCCTTGGATCTCGAACCGGCACAAAAAAACCGGCCGAATTGACCGGTTTCGCTATTGGCTCCATGCACCCCAAGCGTCCAGATACAGGATGCACTTCAACGCCGCCAAAGCTTATTCTGTTACTTCCATCATAGCACCGTCAACCTTAGAACGATGGCATTATTTATGCCAACTGAAAAATGACCGTCTGAAAGCTGCAATGCATCCAGCAGACAAAGCTGTATACTAATGAAGTCACCTAAGTTCGAAACTCAAGTCCATGATTGAACAAGGGAGTGTCACCGCCATGCCAAATGCCCAACGCGTTTTTCTCATCGTCCTGGATAGTTTCGGAATCGGCGAACTGCCGGATGCCGCCAAGTATGGTGATGAGGGCAGCAATACCCTGAAGGCCTGTTTTGACACGGGCGTGCTCGCTGTGCCGAATTTGACCCGGCTCGGCCTTTACAACATCGACGGGGTCACGTTCGGAACACCGGTCGCCAGACCGGCTGGCGCGTTTGCCCGTCTGGCTGAGCAGTCGGCCGGCAAAGACACGACCATCGGACACTGGGAGATCGCCGGCCTGATTTCGCCGCAGGCCATGCCCACCTACCCCCAAGGATTCCCGCCGGAGATCATCCAGGCTTTTGAACAGCAAACGGGACGTGGCACACTATGTAATTTGCCTTATTCCGGTACAAAGGTGCTGACAGATTTTGGCGAAGAGCACTTGGCGACGGGCAAGCTGATTGTCTACACCTCGGCCGACAGTGTTTTCCAGGTTGCAGCTCACGAAGCCATCGTTCCGGTCGAACAGCTCTATGCTTACTGCCAGATCGCACGCGATCTCCTGCAGGGCGAACACGCCGTCGGCCGTGTGATTGCCCGACCATTCGAGGGCGAGCCGGGCCAGTTCAAGCGCACCGCCCGGCGCCACGACTTCTCCCTGCTGCCACCGCGGCCGACGATCCTCGACGAACTGCAGCAGGCAGGACAGGAGACGATCAGCATCGGAAAAATCAACGACATTTTCGCCGGCCAGGGCATCAGCCGCTCGCTGCCAACCATCAGCAACGAGGACGGCATGGATAAATTGCTGACCATTGCCGGTGAAGACTGGCAGGGGCTTTGCTTTGTCAATCTGGTCGAATTTGACATGGTCTATGGCCATCGCAACGATGCGGTAGGCTATGCCCAGGCCCTGGGTCGCTTCGATGAAAGGCTCGGCGACCTGCTGCCTCTGCTGCACGAGGATGACGTCCTGATGATCACCGCCGATCACGGCTGCGATCCGGCCTCACCCAGCACGGATCATTCACGTGAGTACGTGCCGCTCCTGATCTGGGGCCATCTGGTCCCGCCCGGCCTTGCCAAGGGCACCCGCAGGACCTTCGCCGATGCCGGCGCCACCGTGACAACCCTCCTGGGTGTAGCGACCCAGACAGATGGCGAATCCTTGCTTTAAAAAATACATTCAAGGGGGAAAACGGGCCAGATAAAAGTATTTGACAGACATCCACTCTGGTGCTATTATTACTGAGCACACAACAAGAAACTCTTGCTCGTGTGGCGGAATAGGCAGACGCACCGGACTTAAAATCCGTCGGATTAACCTCCGTGCCGGTTCGAGTCCGGCCACGAGCACCACCACTTGGGTGCAACGAACCGCCTCAATTTTATACCGCGGAGTGGAGCAGTTGGTAGCTTGTCGGGCTCATAACCCGAAGGTCGCAGGTTCGAATCCTGCCTCCGCAACCACAACATTCTCCTTACCGGAGAAAAAGTAGACCGTCATAACTTGGCGGTCTATTTTATTCTTGACCACCGATCGCAGCGCATCGCACTTTTATGGTTTGTCACGCCCCTTTCCGCTCGGACAAGCCAAGTCGTTCCATTAGCGCCTCTTTTAAGACTTGAGAAAAGTTAATATGTGCTTGTTCGGCTTTTGTATTCAGCCAATTTGGTACCGTCAAATTTTTCCGGATAGACTTTTTACCATACTTTTCTGTATAACGATCCATATCGAGAACGATGGGAGCGACAAAACCTTTCCCCATGTCCGGGTCAAGCTCGACCTTTTCAACAGGGGTAGCCAAAGGAATATTTTTACCGTTTTCAAGTTCATCAAGCACCCAACCAGACGCTGCATCTGTTGCCATTTCTATTGCTTCAGCCAGACCTTCACCACCGGTTGTACATCCGGGCAGATCTGGAACAACGACGGCATATGCACCGCTTTCATGATCTTGATAAAAGCACGCACAATAAACAAGTTTCATCGAATTACCCCCCTTACGCCGACCTACTTCAGGCCCGCTTGCCTTTTAATCGCCTTGATGATGACTGAAAATGAGATCCCTTTGAGTTCTCGAGTTTCCACCCATCTTCTAATAGAATCCGTTCGATTTCCTTGAACCTCATTTCATCTATTCCCCCGCACTTTCATTTTATACGTATTATGCGCACTCATCAAGAATTTTTGGCAAGCCGCATTGTGTCTACGAGGTGAAACATGCGGCCTAAAAATGATCGGCATTAATGGTTTGTCACGCTCCTTCCCGACACAGCAAAGCCAAATCGACAAAACTTGAAATCACTATTTCCGTCGTCCGATTATTGTGGTATACTTTTGATTCAGTTGCGAAATGTTACAAAGAAAGAATGTGATAGATCTATATAGAATCTCCCATTTCCTGATGATTTCGAATGATTCACCAGGCTAAGCTCAGACAAAACAGATTATTCAGAGGGCGGCTCTTCCCATGAACCGCCGGTCGCAGGTCAGTATCCTGCAGTTATGCAAAAAGGAGTGCAATATGGTCAAAATCACAGTCAATAGTCCGGAAAGTTTCGAACAGGCTCTGCGTAAATTCAAACAAACCGTCGCCAAGGAAGGCATCCTGCGCGATTACAAGATCAAGTCCCATTTTGAAAACAGCCGTGAAAAGGACATCCGCCGCCAGGCTGCTGCCCGCAAGCGCAATCGCAAAAAGAGATAATAACACCCACATCGAAACATCAAAGGGCCGTCTGAAACGCAAGTTTCATGACGGCCCTTTTCTATTGTTTTCTCTTTTAGTTAGTCCCACCAAAGGCTTACTTTGACAGCTCTGAGAAAAATTCCTCGATTTCGCGCTTTGTCCCTTGAATCGTGCCTTGGACGAGTGTGGCACTGCCTCCGCCCTTACCAGAAAAGTGCTGGTTGAAAAATTTGGCCATTTCCCGTAGATCTTCATTGGTGCTGAACATCGCGTAGCGATATTCAGAGGGCACTTCTTCCCTGCTGTCATTTATTTTTGCTGACAGAATGATCGCCCGTCCGGTTTTCTGGCCAAAGATCTGGCAGCACTGTCTGAGGTCATCCGCGGTCAAATCATCCTCAAACCGGACTACCCAGCCTTTGATCGCGACTACCCGAGCTGTTTCCAGCGCCCAGACTTGACCTTTCAGCGCCTGGTTTTGCTTTTTCGTTGCCGTCAGTTCCTCATTCAACCGCTGTACGGCCTGCACTACGGTGTCAGCCGCAGTAGACAGACCAGACGCAATCGCCTGCACACGCAAGGCCTGGGTGCGTGCGTCCTGCCAAGCCTTCAGACCACACAGCAGAGTCACCCGGGAGCCACCTTTGTACTTCTCAGCTTTGACCAGGCGAATGATCCCGATCTCACCCGTGTGCCGGACATGGGTGCCACAGCAGGCACACATGTCCGCCCCGGGGATCGTGACAATCCGGATGTTGCCCTCGAGCGCTTTTTTACTGCGATAATCCAGATTTGCCAAGTCTGATTCCAGCGGATAGGCCGCCTCGACCGGCACATTATGGTAAATCACCTGGTTCGCCAACCGCTCCACTTCTTCCAGCATGGTATCATCCAGCACGCCATTGAAATCCATGGTCACAACTTCGCTACCCATATGAAAACCGACATTGTCCAAGCCAAATCGCTGCTTGACCAGGCCGGATACGATGTGTTCACCGCTGTGATGCTGCATGCGTGCGAAGCGTGTGGTCCAGTCAATTGCGCCGTGAACCATCGCCCCCTCCACCAGGGGTTCACTGAGGATGTGCACCAATCCCTCCGGCTTTTCCCGGACATTGATCACTTGTTGCCCGGCTAGCTCACCCTGGTCAGCAGGCTGGCCCCCGCCCTCCGGATAAAAGACCGTCTGGTCCAGGATCACCGCATACAAATCGCCAGCTGGCTTGCAAGTTAAAACGCGCGCGTCGAATTCACAAAGATAAACATTGGCTTCAAAGAGGCGAATGGTTGAATGGCTCATTGGTTTAAGTTCCTGCCTTGCTTTACGCTCAGATCCAGTTGCCCAGACTAGCATCAGGCATAACTTGGTCAAACGCATTTTGAGTTCACTTCTTTTGACTGATTATACCCAAAAACCAGTCCCACAAACTTGCTCAAAGCCGAAGAACCTGGCGAGTTTTCTTGCGCAGGACACGTACCACCGTGTGCCGCATCGTTCTGTCCAGCCAGGGAAAGAGCAGCAATGGCAGGCCCGGTATCAGTGCGACCACCGACAGTGCCAGCCAGTAGCTGATCCTGGCCAGCTGATAGATCAGGATACTGGGAAGGAGCTGGTAAAACAGGCCAATCTGGATCTTGGAATGATAGATGCCTGGTGCTTGAGCGAGCAGATGGACCTTTGTGTTGATGTGGCTACCACGTCCCAGAACCTGCAGAGGATGGCTGAAGGACAATTGATCATCATCTGAGACAATCGTCACCAAAACAGGCAGAAACCCATTGTTTTCCAGGTCTGCCAGTGGTTGATCGAGTTCATCGCCAACCAGGAGAATCCCGGCGCTGCTGCCGAGCATCGCGCCGCGTTGATCAGCTGTGACTTCATAAAGATAGGTCACACGTTCAGATGCCGCCATCATGGTCGCGGCCATGAGTATCGACAAGGTCAGGCCGCTTGTTACAAAGACCAGCGGCCGGGCCAGGGCGGCCTTCTTCTTTCTGGCCTTCCGCCTTGGCTTGCGAAATTCCCCTGTAACCACGATCAAAGCCAAGGCAAAGGCGATCACCGGCAGGATCATGCGATTGAGTTCAAGCCTTTCCAGCCAGACAGGAAAAAAACCAAGCAATGGAACATGGGCTGGTTTCCCTTGCCAGACAAGCACTCGGCTGCTGACCCAAGCACGGTCGATCTTTGGATTGCCTGCTTCCTGGTCAGAATAGGTGTTGCCATCACCCTTGGTCTCAAAGCCACTTTCCGAATCTCCGCCTGTTATCCGATGCACAATGTAGCCTTGCGAAGCGAGTTCTCCGGATTTTGCCCGGAAGATAACCAGATCACCCATCAAGACCGGCTCGTCAGGAGCCAGATTCTGGATCAGAACCAGATCTCCGCGTTCGAGAACAGGATACATGCTGTTGGAACGGACGGCAGTGAACAGAAAAGGCTTGTTCCCGACAGACGAGGCAATGGCCGCAGCCAGGATCAAGGCAGCCAGAATCATCAGGAAAGCATCAATCACTCGATCTAAGCGTCGCATGGAGTTACTCCTCAAGCGGGATGTCTGGGTGATCCGAAGTCTACTGCAGCCCCTTCTTTCGTTCTATCGCACTGCATCCTGGGGCGATTTATTGATGGCTCGCTCGACCTGGCAAAGTCTATCCTTGCGCCCGCTGTCTGTCCGGAGCCAAAATCAGATAATTAGATTTGGAAACACATTCACAGTTAGGAGGGATGTTTCATGAAACGCAAATTGATTCTTGTCATTGTGTTGCTCTGCGTGTCCAGCCTGATGGCTTCCATGGCGTACAACACAGCTACGGTGACAAATGCAGCGGAGCTGAAGATCACGAATACCAATACAGCCTTGTTGGCCCTGGTCCCGCTGGGAGGCATTGGTAATCTCGATCAGACGGCCTATCTCGACGGTGGCGACCTGGTGTTTGAATTCGGCCGCGGCAACAATCCCTGGTTTGGCGGCGACCAGAATTATGGCCTGCAACGCAACAGCGTTTATGAATGGTTCAATGGCGGCGCCTCCAACACGGGCATGTTCGCGATCCAGAACCGTTCTGCCGAGCACATCCGGCTTTCAATCAAGGTCACAGGCGTACCTGCCGGTGTGACGATCGAAACGAACCAGTCCATGGGTGACGGTGGCAATGGCTGGCAGAATGCGACCGGTTCGTTTGTGGTCCTGCCGCGGACATTGACGAGTGGCAGCACGTGTGACATTGGCGTGCGGATCACAGTTGGGGATACTGCTGTCAACGGCTTGTCCAACATGGAAGTCGTCATCAAAGCTGAAGCGATTGCCTAGATGCTCAAGGCCCCGGGGACATCCTCCAGACTTGGCCGAGGTCATCCTTGGGGCAAGTCTCCGGGTAAGCCTCCGCGAAGGGGCAAATCCAGACCCTGACCTCAAAAGCCGCTGATCTTTCCAGACCAGCGGCTTTTTCAGTGTTTGCTGGTCACATCCATTTGATTGTCCATTTGCCGGGACAAGGCATACAGGGCTGCCTGTGTCCGGTCAGCAAGGCTCAATTTGGCCAAGATTTGACTGACGTGTTTCTTGACGGTGAAAATGCTGATGTATAATTTTTCGGCGATTTCCCTGTTCGACAACCCCTCGCCCAGCGCTGAAAGCACATCCCATTCTCGCTCACTGAGAGAGTCAACTTCAAGATCCGGATGACGTTGTGTCTCCAGCCATTGGTCCAGAATTTTCGGATCGTAATATTTGCGACCTTGTCCGATCAGGCGGATGGCAAAGACCAGCTCTTCCGGCAGGGCATCCTTGAGCACATAGCCTGACGCCCCTGAGGCTCGGGCAGATTCAAAATCACTGGCAGTTGTTGAAGACGTCAGGACAAGAAACTTGCTTGCCAGATGTTCGTTCTGGCAACGATCCAGGATGGTCAGCCCGTTCTCCTGGTCGAGGCGGATATCCAGAAGAATCAAGTCTGGCCTTTGAGCCTGGATCAGAGACCAGGCGCCTTCAATGCTGCCCGCCTCACCCACAATAGCCAGATCTGGCTCGAGGGACAGGACTGCCTTCAAGCCCTGGCGCACCAGAGGATGATCATCCACCAACAGCACACTTAGCACGGGACTCCTCCTTTTTGGTCAACAAGCGGCACCACCACGTCAATGACTGTTCCAGACCCGATGGCACTTGTGATCGATATCGTCCCCCTGAACGCATGTGCCAGGTTTTTCATATTCGCAAGCCCGAGACCCCTGCTGGCTGCAAAGGTGCCTGCCTCAAACCCACTGCCATCGTCGGTAATGGCAAGGTGAATCCAGCCGAGCTCGTTCCATAGCTCGATCCGGATGTTTTGGCATTGACCATGCCGGATCGCATTGCTGCAGGCTTCACGGATCAGGCGGATGAATCCATTTTCATATCGGGCAGGAATTTCCAGGCAATCATTGGATATATTCAACTTTGTCTGGACACCATGCAAGCGATGCAGTCCGCCCAGGAATTGTTCAATTGCGGTCCTGAAATAATCCTGTCCGTTTTTGGCGGTACTCCAGCGGTAAATCGATTGTCGCAGTTCTCGCATGGCTGCCTGGGCTGTATCCCGGAGCTCTGACAGACATGCCAAGCTTTCGGGATTGTTCAGGTCCTCTTTTTTGCCAAGCAAACCATGCAAGCCGTAACTGATGCAAAAGAGTCGCTGGGCAACACTGTCATGGATTTCGCCGGCAATCCGGTTTTGTTCATCAAGCACCAGCAAGGTGTCCGCGACCGCCTCGAGATTGAAGCGTTCCAAAGTCACCGCGCACAGGTCCGCAATAAAATGAATGAGCTTTTGCGCCTGTTCCTTTTCGATGCTGCTGACACCCCAGGGGCATGCCAGGATCCGGCCAAAATATTCAGCATGAGATTGAATCGGTACCTGCCAGTAAAGCTGGCCGTTCACATTGACCAAGGCCAGCTCCATCTTATTTTCAGGAAGCGGCTGCCGGAAAATCGACTTGAAGTCTGACCGTTCCTGTTTGCTCAGCTGTTTTGATGCATAGACCTGTCCTTTGTCCCGGATCCAGAAAATGCATGGTTCACAGTGGGTCAGTCTGACGGTGTACGCCGGCAATACCGAGAACAGCTCTTCGCGGGTGCTATGCGCATTCAACGCTTCCATGAACTGGTAAAGCGAAAGGACCGTATCCATTGCCTCTTCCTGGTATTTTTCCAGTGTCTGCAGCTTTCGCAGCAAACCAGAAAGAAGCACAACCATGAGATTGATCAAAATGAACACCAGGATCAGCTGGGCATTTCTCAGGATCAGGTCGCCAAGAGTAATCTGGCTGGGATTGAACAGGAAATAATTGATGCCGACTCCTGTTCCCAGAAAAAAAGTCAGCGCCAGCCAGGCAAATCCAGGTGAGAGATAAGCGGAAGCAATCAAGGCCGGACAGGTGGCGTACCAGATGAACGGGCTGGTCAAACCGCCGGTTGACAGCAGAATGAGATCGATGCCAATGATTTCAACCAGGACCAAAAAGCGGAGTGTGCGCGGCTTCTGGTTCGAGAGGTCAAACAACTTCTGCAGCAGGAGGACAGCCAGCGCCAGACAAATGACAACAGCCATTTTGTAAGCCAGGGGTTCGACGGGGAATCGCGCCAGATACGCAATGGCAATCAGCACCAGCGCACAGGTTCGGTAGACACGCACCAGATTGGTTCGGTCTATGACCAGCACTTGCCTTAAACGACCCAGTAACGGTCCATGACCTGTCAAAATCCGAATCATGACGATTCTACCTTCAAGACTTCATGCAAGCTAAAAGTACATCAATGCAAACTTGGCACAACACAATAAAACGTCACAGTGGGTGTGATCAAATAGTACGTCGTGCCTGTAGCATCGATGTATTTGAAGACTTTTTCTTCCTTGTCCTCTGCCAGGGTCACCAAGTCCTGCAAACGGTTCAGAGGCACAGCCCATTCCCGCTCCAGACTGAAGGGCATCGGAACAGTAAGGATTTTGCTTTTGTTCTTGTTCTCCACTTTTCGGACAGACGCTAAAGAGTGGCCCCTCTGCTCTTTCCTCTGCAATCTGTGACGCCACACCAGCAAAAGAGCCAGACCCATCGCAATCAATGCCAGCAGGCTAAAAGCGATTCTGGCCAGGAGCAGCGGGACCATGATGCCAAACAAGTGAAACCCGGGCTGGGTTGCCGACGTTACTGTCAAAGTTGTGGTGGTTGACTTGACCTTGCTTTCCGGTGTTCCAACATATCGAACATAGGGGGCAGCCAGTTCAAAAGGCAAGCTCATGGCTTGATCCACCTGATGTACCATCTGTCCTTCAAGATCTGACAAGTTGCCTGTTACATGGAGGTTGAGGACGAGCACGGTGTTGGCCCGGATCTGAGTTTCCTCATCAACCTTATGGATAAATTCGTATATTGGACCGAAATCCAGATGGGCAGCATGAGGCAATGTCACCTGGGTTGTCGGTTCCGAACGGCTCACCTTGACACTCATGATGGCCGGCTGGCTCTGCCACAGGTCTTTAGTCTGGATCTGATAAGACAGTTCACTGCGCAGCTCCATCTCCAAAGGTTCTTGCGCCGTGATCTTAACTTCAGACAGAGTGTTGAACTGTTCGAGCAGACCTGTCAAGATCAGGTCTTTGGCCACTAAGTCTCCACCATCGGGATACAAGGTGCTCGATCGCATCTGAGCTGCATAATCTAGCAGGATATCTTCCACAATTGTGTTTGTGACGTGTGTCTGTTCAGTTACAGAAGATTGTTGGAATGCCCGGACGGCTCCGGTGGCGAATCCAAGGCTCAGGATTGCAAGGGCAATCGGAATCCAGATTTTTTCGTGGAAAAAGGGAACCACAATCTTGGCCATAATGCGTCCACTTTCGATTGGCCTGCTGTCAACAAGCAAGGTTGACTGACGTTATTCTCCGATGGTTGAGAGTGTTTCTGGACTTGCAAGTTCAAGGCCTTGCTCGGTCACTTCCACTAAATCTGATGGTTCAGCTGATCCTTTTGATTCAAATGTTTCAATCTGATGGACTTTCACCGACAGCGGCGTGCGGATATCCGCCGTGCCACCTTCCCAGCTGGCATGGATTATCAAGGTCGCTAATCCACTTTCAAGATCTTCGGCGACCTGGATGCTGGCGCGTTCCGTCAGACCCGGGCTGACAACCAGATCATCAATAATCAATTGTTCCATGTCACACTCGATGCGCACAGTCATCAGGCGACTGGAGTGGTTTGTGATTTCGACGTTGTGGGATGCGTCAGTCACTTCCACAAGAGATTCCTCTGTGAGCGCACTTTCATCTGAGGTCACTTGAACGGTTTGTTCGACAAAAAGTACCAGATCATCCGGGAAAGCAACAATTGCCTGCTCCGGATTGGTCACATCGAGCGTAGTTTTGTTCTTGATTTCAGCAGACAGAAAAGCCTGGACTTGATACGTCAAGGCAACGGCAAGGATCACCAAAAGGACCAATACGCTTCGTCTGACTTTCATCGTGACACCCCCTGTCCAGGATGACTCCGATCAAAAAAAATATAACCGGCTTTTCAGCCGGTTACGCTAGTTGCTCATATCTGGCCAAAGCGTCCACAATAAGGCCAGATCATCATAGCATCCAAAGTCCATCGTTATTATACGCCAATGGCACTATTTTGACAACACCAACTCACTTTGTAGACATATTTGGACATATTTGACTGGTTCGCCTGTTCGGCATGACGTGGTAATTGCCGGAATCACACCACCCTCCGCGCCAAGTCTGGCACAATCGTGGCAAATGCCGCCGTCAATGCCACCCATCACGCGCGTTGAGCTGCAATCAGCAGCGAGCCACAGCTCGCAACTCGCGAACGCGACCGCTTACTTAACCTCTTCGTCGAAAACAACGGCAACTTTGCCGCAATTGCCGCTGGCCATCAGGGCGTAAGCTTCGTCGGCTTTGTCCAATGTGAAGCGGTGGGTGACGAGATCTTCCGGGTGGATGCCCCAGCGGACGATTTTGGAGACGAGCTCTTCCATTTTCCAGATGCTGGTGACCCAGGAGCCGTAGATGGTCTTCTGGTCATGGAGCATGTCGGGGCTGGGATTGAACTCAACGGTGCCACCTTCGCCGACAAAGGCGATCCGGCCCCATTTGCGGGTGGCGCGGATGGCAAGCTGACGACCGGACGTGTGGCCGGAGCAGTCGATCGCGCGTTCCACGCCTTGGCCGCCGGTGGCTTCAAGCACTTGAGCGAGGGTATCCGGGCCGGAGATGAAGACAGTGTCCGCCAGGCCTTTGTCGAGGGCGAGCTGGCAGCGGTCCGGGTTGACATCGACACCGATCAGCTTGTTGGCGCCGAGTGATTTGGCCAGCATCAGGGTGGCCAGGCCGACTGGGCCGAGACCGACGACGAGCACTGCGTCATTGCCGGAGATGCCGATTTTTTCCAGTCCCTCATAAACGGTGCCAAAGCCGCAAGCGACCTGGGCGCCATCGGTGTAGGTCAGGGAATCCGGCAGTGGTACGAGGTCTTTTTCATCTGCCAGGATGTAGGGTGCCATGCCGCCATCACGCTGCCAGCCATAGGCAGCACGCAGGGGGCTGGTGCAGCTGATCATGAAGCCCTGACGGCAATCCATGCAGATGCCGCAGCCACTGATGTGGTAAATGATGACGCGGTCGCCTTCTTTGAAACGGCGCATTCCGGGGCCGCATTTGACGATCTGGCCGGCCGGTTCATGGCCGGCGATCTTGTTCTGGTAGCCTTCCGGACCTTTGCCGAGATGCTCGCGGTAGATGGCGCGGATGTCGCTGCCGCAGATGGTCGAGGATTTGGTCCGGATCAGAACCTGGCCATGGCCGGGCTCGGGGATTTCAACTTCCTTGAGGTCGACGGTGCTGTTGCCAGGCAGGTAGGCGGCGAGCATTGTTTCTGGGATCTGGTTCATGGTCGTTTCTCCTTTGACACTCTTGGGGGTGTAGTTCCCCGGTTTTATCTAATCCGCAAACTTGCGGATTTAATCTGCATACTTGCGGATGGACCTTGTGGATAAGCCTTCGATCATTGCACCGGGCAAGATAATCTCGCGGGCTGCAAGTTCCAAACCGTTGGCCACTCGTTCCAGGATCAGCTGGGCGGCTGTCTCGCCGATTTGCCGGATGGGCTGGACAACAATCGTCAGTCGCGGCTTGAAAATCTGGGCCATGCTCAGACTGTCAAAGCCAATCCAGGATAAGTCCTGGGGAATGGCCAAGCCCTTTTCATTGATCATCAGGCCGGCGGCGAACGTTGTTTCGTAATTGGTGGTGAAAATTGCAGTCGGACGGTCGGATCGCTCAAGCAGCGCCAGGAATGCCGCCTGGCCACCAGCGATCTGGTAGTCACTTGGGTGGATCAGGCCGGGGTCAACCGGGATGCCATGTGTTTGCATTGCTGCCAGATAGCCCGCGAGGCGTCTTTGCGAGGTATAGAGGGTCTCCGGCCCCAGCACGATGCCGATGCGCCGGTGGCCAGCCTCAATCAGGCGGCTCACTGCTTGATAGGCCAGGTTTTCATTGTCGACCAGCACCGTGTCGAGCGATAATCCCTCCACTTTGCGGTCAATCAAGACAACAGGAACGCCCTGGTCAATGGCTTTCTGGATCGGTTCAGCCGACCCTGAGAAAGGCATCGTGATGATCCCGTCTACTTGTTTTTCCAGGAGGATCTCCATCTTACGGCTTTCCAGCTCTGCATCGAGCTGGCAATCGCAGACGATGGTGGAAAAGCCAGCTTCTGAGAGCTTTTTTTCCACAGCCGCAATGATCTCCGTGCTGAAAATCTGCTCGATGGATGGGATCAGGACGCCGACCGTCATCGTGCGGCGCGTTTTCAAACCACGGGCGACGACATTGACGCGATAACCCAGCGAAGCAATGGCTAGCTCGATCGCTGCACGATTGCTTTCCAGGACATGGCCGCCATTCATGTATTTGGAAACTGTCGCGATCGACAATCCGGCAGCACGGGCAACATCCTTGATGGTGACAGCCATGATATCAGCCCAGGCTCAGGCTGGATCCGGTGATCGTGCCATCCAGATCCCAGAGATCCTCCCAACCACGGGCACCTTCCCAGAGAAAGACTTGGCCCTTGATCAGGCGGCAGTTTTTGTCAGCTGCTGCAATCGCGGCCATTTCGTCGTCACTTAAGGGATCTTCGGTCACGCAGCGAAGATTGGCACTATAATGGGATTCATGAACGGAAAAAGGGATCGGCACCTGACCTCGCTGGACTGCCCATTTCAGGCAAACCAGGGCCGGGTGGATGTTGTGATTTCGGGCCGCGGCAACAATCTCCGGCATTTCCAGATCGACCACATCGGTCTCGGATGTATCCCGGGCCGGGCGGGCCGGCGAGCCAATCGGGGAGAAGCCGATCGGCAGAATGTCGTGGTCGAGACAATACTGGAAAAGCTCGGGCTGCTGGAAACTCGGATGCAGTTCCATCTCGAGCGCGACCGGCCGGATCCGGCACAGGGGCAGGACAGCCTCGAGCTTCGGGATCGTCATGTTGGACATGCCGATGTGGCGCACAAGCCCCATGTCATGGAGCCGCTCCATCTGGCGCCAAGTCGCCATGAAGCGCTCCACCGAAAACGGTACGGCATCTGGAGATCGTGCATCGCCGGAGCAACCCGGTGCATGGTAATTGGGAAAAGGCCAGTGGATGAAATACAAATCGATCTGGTTCAGTCGGAGATCCTTTATGGATTGGGCACAAGATAGCAGGACATCGTTGTGGCCATGCTTGTCATTCCAGACCTTGGAAGTAATAAAGAGTTCCTCGCGCGTGACGCTGCCGTCTGCGATCGCACCAGCAAAGACCTGGCCGATCTGGGCTTCATTGCCATAGACCGAGGCACAGTCAAATAGACGATAGCCAGACCGGATCGCACCAGCCACGGCATCTGAAATTTGCTGCGCTGTGCAGTTGTCCGAGCCAAAGGTCCCCATGCCGATGCCGGGGATCCATTCGCCTGTGACCAGGCGGCGCTTGGGAACGAGATCGGGATCAACGCATGCTGCCATCGGGGGACCTCCAAATCTGGTTTAAAAAGCTGCGCGAAACGTTTCGCTCTTTAAAGATAGCATCGTACCTGATCGCTGTCAACATGTTTTGTAAAACACCTTTATAAAACTTAGGGAATGGCAGCAGTATCGCCTTTGTAAACCAATTTCAAAAGCACGGGCGTCAGGAGGGTGGTGATCACGACAACCAGGATCAGGGGCGCGAACAAGGTGTTGTTCATCAGGCCAATCGCCGCCCCTTTTCCGGCCAAGATCAGGGCCACTTCACCACGCGAAATCATGCCGACCCCGATGCGCAGCGGATCCTTGCCACGATAGCCCATGATCTTGGCGCCCAGACCGCAGCCGATGACTTTGGACCCGATGGCAACCACCAGCAAAACCGCCGAGAATGCCAGAATGCTGCCGGACAGACCGGACAAGCGGGTTTGCAGGCCAATGCTGGCAAAAAAGATTGGCGACAGCAGCATATAGGACAGGACTTCGAATTTGCTCGAAATGTAGTCAGCCTGCCGGACATTGGAAATGATCAAGCCGGCCAGATAGGCGCCAGTGATATCGGCGATGCCGAAAAATCGTTCGGCCGCATAGGAGAGCAACAGGGCAAAAACGAGGCCATAGATCGGGACGCGGCGCTTCTTGCCATAGCGATAGCTGAGAAATTTGAAGACCAGATAGAAAATGACGCCGATGACTGCAGCAAACAGGAAGAAAAGTACGATGCGAGTGACCACACTCATCAAGCTGACGGTCTCGTCCGCCATGCTGGAAACAAAGGTGTACACCACAATGCCGATAATATCGTCAATGACCGCCGCCCCCAGAATGGCCGTTCCCGTGGGAGATTTCAGATAGCCCATTTCACGCAAGGTTTCGACGGTGATGCTCACCGAGGTCGCAGTCAGAATGACCCCGATGAAGATGTGCTGGAGCAACTCGATCTTGGTCATCTGGGCCAGCGAGGAACCGGCAAAAAGCCAAGAGACGAGAAAACCGCCACCTAAGGGCACGAGGACACCAAACAGGGCAATCACCAGAGACGCTTTGCCACTCTTTTTCAGTTCGTCGGTATCCGTTTCCAGACCGGCTGTAAACATCAGGGCGATCACGCCCAACTCCGCCATTTTGTGGATGAAATCCGTTTCGAAAACGACGTCCAGTAGTGATGGGCCAAGGATGACCCCGGCGATCAAGGCGCCCACTACCTGTGGCATCTCCAGACGCCGAGTGATCAGGCCCAACACTTTTGTACTGATCAGGATAATCGCCAAATCCAGGAAAAAATCAATTTCTAACATTGAGATACCACCTCAAGGCTGTGCTAACCAGAATCGAGCTCGTTAAAAAACAACTCAATTTAGAATGTTATCACACTTCTGTTGCCACAGGCAGCAAATTATTTTAAAAAATCAAACCCGTTTCATTAACTATCATCCAGGGATATTGGCAAACCGGACCGGGACGCTGTCTGGTGCGAGCGCGGCAAATTCGTAGCCATCGGCCCTGAGGTCTTCGATCACTTCAGGCAAAGCCTGGACGGTCGTTTTCTTCCCCATGGAATCATGAAATAAAATCACCAGAGAGTTTTTCCCTTGCCGGGACTTATGGACATTTTCGACGATTTTGCTTTTCGAAATCGACTGGCCGACCGCATCTCCGCTGGCACAGTTCCAGTCAAAGTAGGTGTATCCATGTTCTGCCACCGCCTCAATCAAGTCAGCCGCAATGTCTTCATTGTAGGCGTTAACACTGCCACCGGGGAAACGCAAGACAGATGGCGCGACGCCGGTGACCTTTTCAATCAGCGAGAAATTCTCCGTGATGTCGGAAATAAAGAGATCGACAGACTGGTAAATATCATTGTACCGATGTGAAGCAGTGTGCAATCCGATGGCATGGCCGCGGGCGACCAGATCACGAGCGATCTCAGGGTAGTCCTCCAGCGCAGGATTGGTGACAAAAAAAGTGGCCTTGACCTGATAAGCATCCAGCACATCGAGGATTTCGGTTGTCCGTGGAGATGGGCCATCATCAAAAGTCAGATAGGCCAGCTTGGCTGGCACAGGGGTAGGGTTTTGCACAGATCCAGCTACGGAATCGACTGTAAGGTCCGCATTCAGGCTGACGATCTCGGTAGGATGCTGTGAACCATTGCCCTGGTAATTCGCCTGGCCCAGACTGGTGTCCGTGGTTAATTCCAGTGCGGCGGCTGGAGAGGGTTCGGCGGTCTCGTCCAGTCCTGGGTGCAAAGCCATTAAAGCGTTCATTTCTGTGTGCAGCTTATTGATCTGGCCTTGTAAATCTGCCTGCATCTGGACAAACAGAATAGATAATGTTACCAGCGCAACCAGGCTTAATGGCAGAACGATGAAAAGCATCGTCAAGATCAGTTGGCGGAAGAATTGGACACTGCCGAAAGTGGCCTTGGTGCGGCCAGACAGGGGTCTATTGGTCTGAGTCGGTGATTGATCAGCGTGTGGCATGATTATTCCAGAAGCAGATCAGATTCCACCGCAGTTTCGCTGGAGGATGTGATGTTCAGATGGCCAAACACCTTGGCGCCGGCATCGATCTGGATCGTGCTGGCATGGATGTCACCGAGGACCGACGATTTGGACTGCAAGTGCAAGGTGGCATTGACACTGATGTTGCCTTTGATCTTGCCATTGATCTCCATCTGTTCACCGAGGAGATTGCCAACAACCATGGTTGCGCCCCGCACAACGAGGTGCTTGCTGACCGTGATCTGGCCTTTGATATCGGCGCTATCGAGCTCCAGGTTTTCACAAGCGATGTCGCCTTCGACCTTGCCAGTGACACGGATCAGGCCTTCACTTTTAACATTGCCGATGATGGTACCCTGGACGTCCAGGTCGCTCTGGCTGGCAAGGTCACCTTTGATCACCGTGCCAATGGTAATGACGGTTTTGGCACCGGCATTTTGGCCCGGACGGATGCTCAGGTTCGACAAAGATTTGACAGGCGCCGTGACGGGGCCATTTTTCCCTGGATCAGACATTTCGACTTGTGTTTGCTCAGCAAAATCAAACCCAACTGAGCTCAGATCAAGGCCGGCTGGAGCCTGGTTGCGTTTATCCAGTTCATCCGGAGTTGTCGTATCAGCCGGTTTAGAACCGATCATTTCATCGATCGCCTGACGAAAATTATCACGCATTCCCATAAACGCTTGCCTCCGGAATATTATCTGATTTTATATAAATTGTTGCATCGCTTCATCATATACCTTTTACGTCTATTTTGACAATACAGTGCTTATTAATGCAGTATATTGCGGTATTTATGCCTTATTTGTAATTTTTAACCTTATATATTGATATTTTTAATATTTAATTTGAATGAATCCATTGACACGGATGACTTAATTTTGCAAAACTCAACTAGAGTTATTTTTGACATAGATATGCATTATTTCATACAAATCGAACCTGAAGGTCTATAATAAAGGTGAATCATGGAGGTTTGATCATGGCAACTGGAGCGCGGAAATTACCATTCGCCACTGATCTGGTTCACTTGCTCACACTTGCCGGAATGTTTGCTGGATCGATCGACTGTGTCATCCATGCCAAATGGTATGGGCTGGCAGCCGGGGCCGGAGGGATCGTTGCCCTGCTTCTGGCCTGGTGGTTTCTGAGCTGGCTGTGTCCGGGGAACTATTGCCGCAGTCTGGATCTAATTGTTTCATTGCTGACTGGTCAAGGCATTGTCTGGGGGACGATTTACCACGGGTACGACCAGTTTTCGAGTTATGACACTCTGACGCACTTCCTCTTCGGCATGGTGCTGGCCTGGGCGGGAATTCTCCTGTTGTATCGGAAAACAAAAAACCTGAAGAAAAACCAGCCCCTTGATCCTGGGCTGGTCTGGTTGTCTGGCCTTTCATTTGCCACGCTGGGGAAAGTTGTCTGGGAGCTCTATGAATTTGCCGGTGACAGATTGGTGTCAGCAGACATGCAACGCTGGCAGGAGGGTGACCTGATCGCACTCACCGACACCATGATTGACCTTTCCGTCGGACTGCTGGGCGCCTTGATCATCAGTTTGCTGGTTTACTGGCAATTGAGGCATGATCCGGATCATTTTTACCAGAAACGGATTCTGCCCCATTTCCTGGATCAGGCAAATTCACCCACCTGATCAGGACAGGTATTTCTTGCCGAGTCTTTTTGGAAATACCCAGACTCTGATTTCATTATAAAGTCCTGAATGCCAATCGGCTTTTGCACTCGTTACAGTCTCATTCTTTGGTTCTTGAAATCATCTAGCCATATTTTCCTGTTATTCCCCATTTTCAGGCTACGGTTTACCGGCCAGATCGTGTAAAATTAAAGCAGCAGCCAAGCTGCCCCAGATCCAATCAATACTATCGGACGAGGAGCGTGAGTTTTTTGAGAGCTTTTATCGGGATCGATTTCAATGACGAGATCAAGAACGAGATCCTGGCCATCCAGGACAAGCTGAAACCCCATACCGTTTCAGGACGTTGGAAGTCCTTTGATGATTTGCACCTGACCTTGAAATTCATGGGTGAAATTGGTTCTGGACCACTGGAGCCGATCAACGATGCCATGAAAGCAGTCGCAAAGCACGTGAAGCCCTTTTCCCTGTCCTTGGCTGATTTCTGGACCTATGATGACAAAGACCTGATGCGCTTCCTCTGGCTGGGCCTGGCCGGTGACCTCGTTGCCTTGCGCAACTTGCAGGCAGCTGTCGACATGGCGCTCGAACCACTCGGCTATCCGGCAGAAAAACGCGGTTTTGCCCCCCATGTCACCCTGGGGCAGGACTTGGTTTTCAAGACAGAATTCGAAGATGTCAAAGCAGCTCTGGGACCGGTCCAGATCAAAGACATGACGGTCCATTGGCTGGTTCTCTTTGCCAGCGAGGAAACAGAAGGCCGGCGTGTCTACCGCAAGATCGCCGAATACCCCTTGGCGACCAACCCCTAAGTCAGGCAGATGCTGACTGGAATCCAGGAGGACTGGATTGCCCAGACCCTATTTGAAATGGCTTCACAGCGCCTATGCAGGCATCCGTGAATTTGGCCGGAAGATTGAGGAAAACCACCTGGTATCTTATGCCAACCAGCTGACTCTCAGTCTGATTCTGGCCTTTTTCCCGTTTGTCATTTTCCTGTTCACCCTGCTGGGCTTTTTGCAGCTGGACTCCACCTCGCTGCTGGAACAATTGTCCCAGATTCTGCCACTCTCGATCTTTCGCCAAGTGTCCGGGATCATCGAGGATGTTTTGGGCCGCCAGCATGGGCAGTTGCTTTCGATCTCGATTGTCGTAGCGATCCACGCAGCGTCACGGGGCTTTCGGGCACTGACCAAAGGAAGCAACCAGGTTCTGGGCCTTCAGGACCGGCGTAACTTCATCGTCAATTACCTGATCTCCGTGGCCGGGGTGATCGTGTTTGCCCTGACGATCATCATCGTTCTGGCGGCGATGGTTTTTGGCCAACAGATCATCGACCTGATGATGCGGCGCTTTCCGCAGCTGCCCCTGTATCCTTTGATCCAGCTTTCACGCCACGTCGTGCCTGTGCTGCTGATCTTTATCATCCTGACACTGTTCTACATGTTTGTACCTGCCCGCCGGGTCCGCTTTCGCACCGCATTCCCCGGGGCGGTTTTCACAACGGTTGCCTGGACCGGTCTGACGCTGCTGTTCCAGTACTATGTCGATAATTTTGCCGATTATTCGCTGTTTTACGGCGCATTGGGCACCATGGTCGCTTTGTTGCTGTGGGTCCAGCTGATCTCGACCATCATCTTGCTGGGCGTGGAAATCAATGCCTTGCTGCTGCGGCGGCGCAGCGATCTGGCAAGCCAGCAGCCAGATCAGCCCGGAAAGAGCTGATCCAACGTGTCATCCTGCCGGCCAGACCTGCCGAGGTCTGATGGGGTCTTGGTATCTGTCAGGTATCGAACTGCTCCGTATCGCGTTCCTGTTCGAGCCGTGTTTCACGAGCCTGAGCTTTGTCGCTGCTGAGATGGTTGACCTGGCGCACGGTGGCATCCTCGAGGCAATCGAGCAGCAGCCGGCGCACGAGATCGTCCTGGAAAGCCTTGTTGATGGCCGATACCACTTCCGGTTCGGTGCGGATTTCCAGCAGCCGGTCCAATAATCCGGCCGGATTGTCGCCGCTGGCCGCAGGGTAGTTGACGATCGCCCGGGTCAGGCCCTGCTGCAGGACCATTTCCATGGTGAGTTCCTGGTTTTTCAATTGATTAATCAACAAATCCATTTCGACCATCCTTTCTTTTGACAGAACAGATTCTTGTCATGGCACCGTTATGGAGTTCGACACCGGTCAGGCTGCCGCCATAGACACAACCGGTGTCGATGGCAATCCAGCCAGAGCGGCTGACGGGCACATCCTGCCGGACCAGAACATAGGTCGGCGTATGGCCAAACACAATGGTGAACGGCCATTGCTTGCGGCTGTTGTAAAATGCTTCGCGGATCCAGAGCAGATCGGATTCGTCTTGCTGCTCGAGCGATCTGTGCGGGTTGAGTCCGGCATGGACGAACAGGAAGCCATCCTTTTCACGAGTCAGCGGCAAGCCGGCAAAATAGTCCAGATCTGACTGGATCGTCGCGCCATGCTTGTCATAGCTGGCGAGGGTGAATTCGTTGCCATTGAAATTCCACCATTCGCCTTCTCCAGAGAAATAGTCCAAGGCCATCTGTTCATGGTTGCCGCGGAGCACCGTCACATGGTCCGTACCATAGAGCGTCTGCATCTGGCGGATCTTGCGCACCACTTCATAACTGTCCGGACCGCGGTCGATCAGGTCACCTACGATGACCAGATAATCGAGCGCCAGATCTGGAGCCAGGCAATCCAGGACTGCACAAAACTCCAGGTAACAACCATGGATGTCTCCGATGGCAAATAATCTGCCGGGCTGGGATTCATCGATATTCTGGCGGCTTTCCATGGCGGCAGTGCTCAAAACAACGGGCCTTGGCCCTGGAGCACATAGGCGACGATCGCCAGATTCAGCACCGTGGCCAGGGGCAGCAGGATGCGAAACTGTGTTTTGCGGGTTTTGTGCCGGAAAACTGTAGCACCTGCCCAACAGCCTGCTCCACCCATGGCAAAAGCAACGGTCAGCAGCGTTTTTTCCGGCACACGCCATTGGTTGTGGATCGCCTGGTATTTGTCATACCCCATGAGCAGAAATGTCACGATGTTCCAGATCACCAGGGCGATGAGCAGACTGTCCATGTTATGTACCTTTCAAAGCACTTCGTCATTTTACCTCGTCAGTTCACCACGATGACACCCTGGTAGTCGACCGTGAAACTTTCACCGGGAGCCAGTGCGATGTGGCCGGATTCGTATGGATCGCCATCGAGCGTGACCTGGACATTGGGCACGTCATAGGCATGACCGACCGCATTGACAATTGAGCGGACCAGCGCAGCTTCGAACCCGGAACCGGCATTCATATCGGTCACCAGGCTGCGGGAAAAATCGATTGCCACAATGCCGCGGTCTTGTTGGAGATGAATCGAGTGGATTACGGTCTGCGGACTCATCAGAGCTGGCAAATTCGTATCAGACTCGAGAACGACGATCTGGCCCGGCTTGATTGTATAGGGTGCTGGGATGCCATTCAAGGCGGCAATATCTTTGTATTTCTGGCCGTCGCCAAGTTGGTACAGGGCAATCGACCACAAGGTATCGTGGGGCTTGACGGTGTAGGTCCGTTTTGGAAACGCCTGGGCGGCAGAACGAAAGAAGCGGTCCAGGATCTCGCGGATGCCTGTGTTGGTTTTCATCTCGACTGTCACCTCTTTGGCGACGATCTCAATGTCGGTCTGGGTCATGCGCGGGTAATAAACGGTCAGTCTCTGGCTGCGGGATGCATTGAGCTGCCGCTCAGCCAGCTCCTGATGGATCTCGTAACCGTCTTGCGCCGTCATCTGGACCAGGCCAAAGCCACGCGCGTAGTAATGCTTGGTCACGACATCGGAACTGGTGGTCGTGACTTCAATCGCATTGAATGCGCCCGCCTCTGTGTCAACCGGGACATCGATGGCGGTGATTGCCCGGATCCCGTGCTCGACGTTCCAAGTCGTGCCCACCTCGAGCGGTTCCATCAGGAGAATTTCGCCATTGGAAAGCGGCGGCAATTGGGCGAGGTCTTCACGGACATATAGTTCCGGCAGCTCTTGCAGGATCTGGACTTTGCCATTGCCCACGCCATAAAGAACATGGATTTCGGTGCCGCCATTGTCATAGGCCAGCTGAACCTGTCCTGGCCTTGAATAATCGACATAGACGGTCATCGGGACATATTCGTTGCCCGTCCCTGAATAGCGGGCAAATACATCCGGCGTCAGGGGGAAGTACTGCTCAACGGTCCGTGCAGGCTGCGTGGGCTCAGTCGGGGCGGACGTGGTTTCTGTGGTTGTAGTTTGGGCGGTCGTACCAGTCGTCTCGGATGGCTGGGTGGTCGAACCAGTCGTGGGCCCAGTGGTGGGCGTAATGCTGGTTGTGGGTGGGGCGGTCGATTCGCTCGTCCCAGTCACAAGTCCACTTGTGGTCGGGCTCTCGCAGGATGTCAGAGCGAGTGTGGCTACCAGGACCAGGCATGTCGCCGCAAATCTGGATCGGAAACGGATCATGGATCTCATGTTCAAAGCACCCTCTTTCTGTCTCCATCTAAGTACCATTATAGTCCATTTATTGGACGGAAATGTGACAGAAAAAGATCCCCGTGCAGATTAAAAAACAACCGTCAGCATCCATTTGCAGTCTTCGACGGCCTGGATGGCATGGGGCAGGGTGGCAGGCATGACGATGCTTTCGCCTTCCTTGAGGATGTGGTCCGTGCCATGGATGGTGAAGCGGCCGACGCCTTCAAAAACGGTGACCAGGGCATCACCCTCGGAATCATGGGAGCTGATTTCTTCCCCTTGGGCGAAGGCGAAAAGGGTCACACTGACCGATTTGTTCTGGACCAGGGTCTTGCTGACGATCTGGCCCGGGGCCACTGAAACGAGATCTTTGAGGCGGACGATTTGTTCGTGGACGATGTTCTTGAGTAGTGCCATGGATGTGTATCCTCCTATGCTGTGTGCAAGGCCAGAGCCTCACGGATGTTCCGTACACGTTTACTGTAGCACGAGCACCAACCAGACATCGTATCCTCGACTACGAAAAAGAAGGACAATTTCATTGACCAGCGCGTCTTTCGGATGTTAAGATCACTTTAATCCGATTATTTATATAGGATTTAATATTTTGCAAAAGTGCGACTTGAGACCGGGAGGATTAAAAATGGCTAATCATCTGGAAACCATCGCCGTACATGGCGCCAAAGGGTACGATCCCCTGACCGGGGCAGTCAGTATCCCGATCTACCAGAGTGTGACCTTCCGCCATCCCGGACTTGCGGCGACGACGGGCTATGATTATTCGCGTTTGCAGAATCCCACGCGGGAAGAACTCGAGAATACAATCGCCCGCCTGGAACATGCAAAATACGGCCTGGCCTTTGCCAGCGGGATGGCAGCCATCTCGACGATCGTCAAACTCTTCCCGGCCGGCTCGCATTTCATTCTCTCCGATGACCTCTATGGGGGTGTCTACCGGTTGGTCACAGAAATCTACAAGGATTACGGCATCACGGCGACTTTCGTCGACCTGACCGATCTGGCCGCAACACAAGCGGCGATCCAGCCCGAAACCAAGGCTGTTTTCCTGGAAGTCCCGACCAATCCGATGATGAAAATCGTCGATATCCGGGCCATCAGCGAGCTGGCACGAGCACACAACCTGCTGACGATTGTCGACAGCACCTTGCTCTCCCCGTTCCTGATCCAGCCTCTGGTCCTCGGCGCTGACCTGGTCGTTCACAGTGCCAGCAAATACCTGGGCGGCCACAACGACACCCTGGCTGGTGTCCTGGCCCTGAACGTCCCGAGCCTGCATGAGAAGCTGCGCCTGATCCAGAAATCTGAAGGTGCGGTGCTGGCGCCGCTCGACAGCTGGCTGATCCTGCGCGGGATCAAGACCCTGGCCATCCGGATGGAACGCCAGCAGCAAAACGCCCTGACGATAGCCGAGTGGCTCCAGAAGCACCCGAAAGTCGAGCAGGTCTTCTTCCCCGGCCTGCCGGATCACCCCGGTCGCAACCTGCTCCTCACCCAGGCCCGCGGTTTCGGAGCGACCCTCTCCTTCCGCGTCAAAAATGCCGCAACGGCTGAAGCGGTGCTCAACCAGGTCCGCCTGATCTATTACGCCGAAAGCCTCGGTGGCACGGAAACCTTGATCACCTATCCGATTTTGCAGACCCACCAGGCGATACCTGCCGAGATGCGTGATAAACTGGGAATCGACGACCACCTGCTGCGCCTGTCAGCCGGGATCGAGCACATCGACGATCTGATCGCAGATCTGGAACAGGCGCTGGCTTGATACGGGGCTCATGGTCCATACAACGAGTCAAGCACCACAGCGATGGACGAGAAAGATCCAAGGAGAATGATTTCATGTCCTTCAATTTTGACAAAATCATCAGTCGCCAGAACACCAACTCCCTGAAATACGATTTCGCGGTTGAGCGCGGCATGCCCGAAGACCTGTTGCCCCTGTGGGTTGCTGACATGGATTTTCGCACCCCGCCCACTGTGGTCGATGCCTTGGTCGCAGCCGCTCAGCACGGGATTTTCGGTTATTCAGATGCGAAGGACGATTACTTTCGTGCCGTCCAGAACTGGCTGGGCAAGCGTCTGGGCTGGCAGGTCGAAAAGGACTGGCTGATCAAGGCGCCCGGGGTCGTGTTTGCGATCGCCAATACGGTCCGTGCCCTGACGAATCCCGGTGATGCGGTGATCATCCAGCAGCCGGTCTATTACCCCTTTGAATTGGTCGTGCGCGACAACGGGCGACGCCTGGTCGTCAATGAACTCCTCTACACAGATGGTCACTATCACATCGATTTTGCCGATTTCGAGGCCAAAATCGTCGCTAACCAGGTTAAACTATTCATCCTGTGCAATCCGCACAACCCTGTCGGCCGCGTCTGGACCCGCTCAGAGCTTGAGCAGTTGGGCGAGATCTGCCTCAAACACCAGGTGAAAGTCATTGCCGACGAAATCCATGCTGATTTCATCTATCCGGGCTTTCGACATGAGGTTTTTGCCAATCTGCAGCCTGAGTTGGCCGCGATCACCGTTACCTGCACGGCCCCGAGCAAAACCTTCAATCTGGCAGGCCTTCAGGTCTCCAATCTGTTTGCCGCCAACCCGGAGATCCGGCAGGCGGTCAACCAAGAGATCCATCACAGTGGCTACAGTCAGCTCAATACCCTGGGCCTGGTCGCCTGCCAGGCGGCTTATGAGCACGGCGCTGAATGGCTGGACGAACTGATCGCCTATTTGCAAGGCAATCTGTCCTTCATGCGCAAATTTCTCCTGGAGCGCCTGCCGGAAATCCGCCTCGTCGAACCGCAAGGGACTTATCTGGCCTGGCTCGACTGCTCCGGCTTAGGACTCTCCGAAGCCGCACGCCAGGACCTGATCGTCAACCGGGCCAAGCTCTGGCTCGACAAGGGCTCGATGTTTGGCGCCGGCGGGGAGAATTTTGAACGGATCAATTACGCCTGCCCCAGAGCAACTCTGGAACAGGCTCTGGAACGGTTCGAACGGGTGGTGCGGAGGGGTTCGTTATAAAGCCTTGCAATCGTGGCATACTGCTATGACTATCTCAGGCAGAAAACAAGAAATGGGTATGCGAAATGAATCGAGAATTACTGGATCAATTGCGGATAATCAGCCCAGAGGAGCAAGAGCTGCTCGAAGGTCGAAAAGAAATTGACAGCAGCATCTATATGCATCGTAGTTCCAGGGAAATTGACAGTCAACTTCTTCTGGAAGAAGGCAAGCTGATTTCTGTCCGTCCGCACACTCGTTTTGCCTATTTCCCCAAGCACACACATAACTACATTGAAATGGTTTACATGTGCCACGGGACAACCAGGCACCGGATCAATGGGCAGGAGATTGTCCTCAATACAGGCGAATTGCTCATCCTGGGCCAGCAGGCAACCCAGGAGATCTTGCCCGCACAGATCGATGATATCGCTGTCAATTTTATCATCCTGCCCAATTTCTTTGATACCACCTTGCAGATGATCGATGACCGGGAAAACATCATCCGTGATTTCCTGATTGATTGCCTGAAAGGCAAAAGTGGCTGCACCAGCTATTTGCATTTCGAGGTTTCCGAGATCCTGCCGATCCAGAATCTGGTCGAAAACCTGATCTGGACACTTGTGAATCATCAAATCAACAAACGAAGCATCAACCAATATACGATGGGGCTCCTGTTTCTCCATCTCCTGAATCACACGGACAGGCTTCGCACCGATCCACAGTGCGACAATCAGCAAATCATGCTGCAGGTTCTCCGTTATATCGAAGAGCATTACCGCGATGGTCAATTGAATTTCATCGCCAATGAACTGCATTATGATCCCAGCTGGCTAAGCAGGGAAATCAAACGGAAATCCGGCAAATCGTTTACCGAACTGATGCAAGTGAAGCGCCTGAACCAGGCGTTGTTTCTCTTGAAAACAACCCGCATGAAGATCTCTGAAATCAGCGAGAGTGTCGGTTATGACAATTTCAGCTACTTCCACCGCATCTTCCAGCGCTATTTCGGTACGTCGCCCAAGAAATACCGAAGCTGCATCTAAGGACACTTTTTTGGTCATCCATCCTCCTTTTTCCTGGCTTCGAAAGAGTCAAAAATAGAGTAAGAGCCGAGGGGTTTCCCATGGCCATCATCTATTTTCAAAAAGGGGAATGAAGCATGAATGCCAGATATCCATCCGCGAAAGAAATCTATGCTGCGTACGGAGTCGACACCGATACAGCCATCCAGAAGCTAAAAACCATTCCTGTGTCCATCAATTGCTGGCAAGGCGATGATGTCAGTGGCTTTGATCAGGATGGCCCTCTGACGGGCGGGATTCAGGCGACAGGTAACTATCCGGGCAAAGCCAGAAATTGGCAAGAACTCATGGCTGACATGGATCTGGCTATTGCGCTCTGTCCTGGCAAGAAGAAACTGAATCTCCATGCGAGCTATGCCATTTTGGACGAGGGTGAATCCGTCGATCGTGACCAGCTGGAACCCAGGCATTTTAAAAAATGGGTTGACTATGCCAAGGCCAGAGAGATGGGCATTGATTTCAACCCAACCTTCTTCTCCCATAGCAAGATCAAGGATGGACTGACCCTGTCCAGCCCGGATGCAGACATCAGACGCTTCTGGGTCAACCATGGCAAGGCTTGCATTCGGATTTCCCAATATTTTGCCGAGGAAACCGGTGTCCCGTGCGTTATGAATATCTGGACCGGTGACGGCTTCAA
The DNA here is from genome assembly GCA_009928985.1 of Clostridia bacterium. Classification (GTDB taxonomy): domain Bacteria; phylum Bacillota; class Clostridia; order Saccharofermentanales; family UBA5734; genus UBA5734. The sequence goes on along the minus strand of SABL01000003.1, from coordinate 4,592 downwards.
AGATATCCCCGCTGACAGAATGGGACCGAGAATGCGGTACAAGGAATCGATTGAGGAGATCCTCTCGGAGCCCTTCGATCCAGCCAAAGTCAAGCCCTGTGTTGAGTCAAAGGTGTTTGGGATTGGTGTGGAATCCTACACGACCGGCTCTGCAGAATTCACATTGAGTTTTGCTGCAACGCATCCGAATTGCTTGCCACTCATGGATAATGGGCACTATCATCCGACTGAGGTGGTTTCCGATAAAATACCGGCTTTGCTTTGCTTTTTCCCGGAAATCGCGCTGCACATCACCCGTTCGGTTCGCTGGGATTCGGACCATGTTGTCCTTTTTGATGACGAAACGAAAGAAATGGCCAAAGAGATTATCCGCTGTGATGCTCTGAACCAGGTGTTCATGGCGCTCGATTGCTTTGACGCCAGCATCAATCGCGTTTCTGCGTGGGTCGTCGCTTTCAGGAGCTGGCAGAAGGCTTTGCTGGCGGCACTTTGCACCCCGCATGATATGCTGAAAACCTTGCAGGATGAAGGTCAGCTGACCAAGCTTCAAGTCATGCAGGAAGAAATGAAAATGCTGCCCTTCTGCGATGTGTGGAATCAATACTGCCTGGAGTGCGGTGTCGCTGCAAACGAATCCTGGTTTGATGAAATCATGCAGTACGAACAAGATGTCTTGCTGAAAAGAAGCTAACAAAAGTTTGATACACATGTTCCAACAAAGAGCAGGTTCAGCGGAGCCTGCTTTTTGTTTTCCATAAAGTGATATGCTAAGCATAAAAACGCAGGCGCTGGCCGGCATCTGTGAGGTACATGCGTCGGCCAATCCGATCGAACAGCTTAGTACCATAAAGCTTTTCCAGTTCGCTGATCGCCAGGCTGATCGTTATGATATTGATCTGATAATACTATTTTCAATATACAAAGGTTTATGCTGTTAGCCAAGGGGATACATGAAATGAGTCGAAAAAATTACCGGACGATCTTCCAATCAACCTTTTTCCTCAGCGCATTCACCTTTGGCGGTGGTTATGTCATCATCCCACTGATGAAGAAGAAGTTCGTGGATGAACTGGGCTGGCTGGATGAAGAAGAAATGTTGAACATCGCGGCGATTGCCCAGTCTTCGCCAGGTGCCATGGCAGTCAATGCGGCGATCCTGATCGGCTGGCGCCTGATGGGCATTACTGGAACCCTTGTGGCCATCATCGGCACGGTGCTGCCACCGCTGATCATTCTATCAGTCATTTCCCTGTTCTATGCAACTTTCCGTGACAATCCAGTCGTCAGTGCCGTGCTGAAAGGCATGATGGCTGGAGTCTGTGCAGTTATTTTCGATGTGGTAATCACCATGGGCCAGAATGTCCTAAAGACAAAAAAAGTTCTCCCGACGTTGATCATGGTCGGTGCCTTTGTCGCCAGTTTCCTTATGGAAATCAATGTGATCTATATTATCTTGTTCTGTGCCATGCTAGGGGCGCTGGTCAGCCTGCATGACAGGATAACCGAAAAGGAGCTGCTCTAAATCATGATCTACTTGCAGCTGTTATGGAGCTTTTTCAAAGTCGGCTTTTTCAGTTTCGGTGGCGGCTACGCTGCGGTGCCTCTGATTCAAAACGAAGTCGTCAATCTGCATGGCTGGCTCAGCCTGACGGAGTTCACAGATCTGATTACGATCTCGCAAATGACACCCGGACCGATCGCCATCAATTCAGCGACCTTTGTCGGCATCAAAATCGCTGGTTTCGGTGGTGCGTTGGTCTCAACTCTTGGCAATATCCTGCCTTCGACGATTCTGGTCTCCCTGCTCGCCTGGCTCTATGGCAAATACCAGAATTTGTTTGTCATCAAGGGGATCCTCGCCGGGCTGCGGCCGACGGTTGTCGCCCTGATCCTGTCCGCCGGGCTGTCCATCCTGATTCTGTCCTTCTGGGGAGTCGCTGGCGTGAACTGGAACCTTGAATCGATCGACTTGATTGCGGTGGCTCTTTTTATAGCAGGCCTGCTTATCCTGCGAAAATTCAAGCCTAATCCCATCATGGTCATGCTGGGCAGCGGTGTCATTGGCGGTATTTGCTATCTGCTCTTTTGAGTTGGAAACGCAACTCAATGATCTGTGGTGAAAACAATCGGGCAACGTTCATAGAACCCGGCATTTTTCAAAAGGACACCCGGTCACGTTTGTCCAACATCCTATCGACTTCATAGCGATGACCTTGATATTCGTGTTTGTATAATGATTGGTTCGGGTGTCAAAAGCAGCCCTTCACGACAGGAGTCGTGAAATCGTGAATTTAACTTATAATAGGCCGCATAATATGATAATATATTTATATAATATGAGCTGAGGCGGTTCACAAACATGGCATTTGTCGCCAACAAAAACCAGCAGATATCCCTCGTTGACAGTATCTTCAGCATAACAGACAGAGAACGAAATATTCTGAAGAAAGGCTGGTCTGAGGCTTTTTCCAGACACATTTTCCCGATGATCAACGAGGATCGGTTTGCCGTTCTCTTTAGCGATAACCCGGCCAGCCGCCCCAATACGCCGGTGAATGTGATCGTAGGCATGATGATCTTAAAAGAAATATATAATCATACTGATGACGATCTGCTGGAAGAGGTTTTATTCGATATTCGCTACCAAAATGCTCTGCACACAACCAGTTTTACCGAGCAGCCGGTCAGCGACCGCACGTTGAGTCGGTTCCGCGCCCGGCTTTATGACTATGAGCAGCAAACCAGCATTGACCTGATGAAGGAAGAGATGGAGTCACTGGCAGATGCCTTTGTCGAGATGATGAAGATCAGCGGTCAGACCAAACGCATGGACAGCCTGATGGTGGCGTCGAGCTGCAAGAAGATGAGCCGGTTGGAGCTGGTCTACCGCTGTGTCAGCCGGATGGTCAAAGCCATCCAGGCAACCGGCGAGACAGCATTGCTGGACAAACGCCTGCAGAAGTATCTTGATGCCGATGATGAGAACGACACACTGTACCGAACCCCATCGAGCGAAGCCGGCAGCAAGCTGGAAGCGGCCCTGACAGATGCCCAGCGTCTGCTGGCTCTGACGGGCGAGGCTTATGGCGATCTTTCGGAATACCAGCAGCTCAAGCGGTTGGCGGCAGAACAGACCGAAGAAACGGAGCAAGGCTGGAAACTGCGCGAGAAGATCAGTCCTCAGAGTCTGCAGAACCCGTCGGATGAGGATGCCACCTATCGTGAAAAGGCAGGCAAGAAGCACAAGGGTTATGTCGGCAATTTCGTGGAGACCTTCGACGAAAAAGGCGCCATCATCACGGGTATGGACTATGCGCCGAACACCCGCAGCGACATCGCCTTCTCCAGAAGTGTCATTGAAGCGGAGCAGAACAGCCCTGAGCAGCCGGTCACGATTCTGGCCGATGGGGCCTATGGCAGTGACGAACTGGTGGCATTGGCAAAACAGAATCATGTCAACCTGATAACCACGGCGTTGATCGGGAAGACACCGGATCCGGTCATGAGCGAGTTCGTGATTGATGAAAAGATGCAGGCGATTGCCAGCTGTCCGGCCGGCCAAGCACCGATTGTCTGCCAATACAAGGTGAAAACCGATAGCTACTACGCTCATTTCAACAAGGGGACCTGCAGCACCTGTCCGCTGCGCCATCACTGCGGCGTCAAGTTCCAGAAGAAGACTGGCCTGGTTCATATCAGCGGGAAGTCGATCCGTCGCGCGGCCTACCTGAAGCGGCTAGGCAAACCGGAGTACAAGAAGCTGACGCGGTTACGCAATGCGGTCGAAGGAATTCCTTCCGTACTGAGACGCAAATACCGAGTGGACAACATGCCGGTCAGGGGATACGTGCGTTCAAAACTGTGGTACTTCCTGAAAATCGGGGCAATGAATACCAAAAGAGTACTGGAGTGGGCCAAGGAACAGGGCTCTTTGATTCGTTTTGATCTGTGCTGTGCCTACTCAAACTTTTTCAGATCAAAAATTCGGATGAGGACCAGCCAATTGATTCTAACGGCTGTTTTTTAGAACCCGGCTTTAGACACCCGAACCATTCTATTATTGGATTGCATTTTACAAATCATGGGGAATTTTAATCGCTTCGATTAATCATAACTCGACATCAGGCTGTTCGAATAATCATGATGCCGGGTATTAGTGAATTGTTTAATCCTTTAAATTTGTCCTTAACATGAGGGACACTGAAAGCATATCGCTTCCTTGAACTACATATGAATCGACATAATTACATATATCCTCTGGCCATAATAAGTTTTTCAATTTTATATGGTGACTACTATCAGTCTTATGCCGACAATTCTCTTTCCAAGCAACATCGCTCGAAATTGCACCAAATTAACTTTTTCTAATTTAACGGTCGCAAATTATGCGACCGTTGTCACACCAAACGCCTTCTCAAATGCATTCATTTCAATGAATCGATTCAGAACCAGGAGGATCCCAACATGCAAAAACTCATCCATTTCTCACGTGATCAGTCTGGCGAGGGCTATGTTGATCTAGCCATTGTCGTTCTGGTCATCTTTGTTCTCATGGCGACGTTGCTATCGGTTTATCCGATCTTCACCGTGCA